>CALRMP020000031.1:0-32554 GCA_943369205.1 Gulosibacter massiliensis
GACAACGCTTTCGCCTACAGACGCTCTCGCGCATTCACCGAAGCCTGCGCGCAGCTGGGAATCCAGCATCGATTCATCCGGCCAGCGCATCCCTGGACCAACGGCAAGGTCGAACGGCTGAACCGGACGTTGGCATCGGAATGGGCGTACTCGCGCGCGTGGGCATCAAACCAGGAGCGAGCTGCGGCCTTGCCGAAGTGGTTGAACTACTACAACCTGGAACGGCCCCACCTCGGCATCGGGGGTCAACGACCCATCGATCGCGTCAACAACGGTCCGAGACAGAACAGCTAACGCGCCTCGAGCATCCCCGTATCGAGAATGCGGCCGACGACACGCTGCGCCGCTTCGCCGTCGTCGAGCACGGTAAACCGCTGCCGCCACGACTGCAGAGCGACGGATGCCCCGCCCTCGTCGCCCACCTCGGCGAGCCGCGCGAGCTCGAGCAGCAGGGTCTCGCGGCTTTCGGTGACCGTGACTGGTGCCTCGGCGAGCAGGTCGAAGTAGAACCCGCGCAATTCGCGTTCGTAGTGCTCGCGGTCGGGAGCGAAGAGCACTAGGGGTGTCTGCGTCGCCGTGATGTCGAACATGAGCGAGCTGTAGTCGGTGATGACGACGTCGGCGGCGAGCAACAGATCGGCCATGTCGGGGTAGGTCGTGACATCGATGAGGCCGGGCGCATCGAGGTTGCGGCCGTGGCGCAGTGTTCGGCTGTGGCCGCGCACGAGCACGACGTGCTCGCCCGGCAGTGCAGCGAGGGCGGACGGAAAGCTGGGCAGATCGAGATAGTCGACGATCTCGGTCACGTCGTCGCGCCACGTCGGTGCGTAGAGCACCGCGCGTTGGCTGCTCGTCAGGCCGAGGCGTTCGCGCACCGCGCGCCGCCTAGCCGGGTCAGCCGTCACGAGCGCATCGTTGCGCGGATACCCCTCCACCCAGATCGGCCCGCGGTAAGCGTACGCGCGCCGGAAGATCTCGGCCGCGTACTCGTTCTGCGCGAGCAACACATTCCACCGACGACTCTCGCGCCGCACGGCGATGCGCGTGCGCAGGCCGACGCCGTCCCGGTCGAGCGCGAGCTTCTTGAGCATGGTGCCGTGCCACGTTTGCAACACGGTCTGGTGCGGGCGGGGCATCCATCGCTTGCGTAGCCAGTCGTTGACGACGAGCAGCCGCGCGTCAGCCCGCACCCGCCACCACTCGGCCGAGCCTTCGACGATCGCGACGGCCCCCTCGGGCACAGCGATCGAGCGATCGACGACCGACCAGTAGCGCGTCACGTCGGGCCGCACGCGGGCAAGCTCGCGGTCGATCGCGAGCGGGTTGCACGCGACGGTCTGGCTGTAGAAACTCTCGAAGAAAACGGCGTTCTCCGGGTGCGCCTGGCGCCGACGGTACTGCGCCATTAGGCGCTTCTGGGCGGATGCTCCCCGATCGTCGTCCGCCAATGGCGCCGCGACGCGCAGCGTCAGGGTTCCGGCGTCGGCGACGAGTTCGGCTCGCAACAGGTCGCTACTGACCCGCGGGTGGATCTCGGCCGTAACGACAGCTCGCGCCGTCGCGTGCACTGTGTCGTCGAAACGGGTCTCGAGCCGGTAGTCGCCGCTCGGCGGTGCGAGCCCGGCAGCGCCCCACCGGTCGCCGACGAGCCGAAAACCCGCGGTGACGTGGGTGCCTTGCTGAGCGAGGTCTGTCGTGATGGTGTGGCGCGCGCCCACGAGGGCGAGAGAGGCGATCGGCCGTGGCGAGGTTCCCGTCAACTCGACGACCAGTTCGGCGTTACCCGGGGCCCCGGGCATCGATCGGTCGCGAATAACGGCCGTCTCGATGCGGAGTCGGTCATTCGGGACCGATGGATGCTCGTCGTGCACGTGCACGTGCACGTGCGCGTGCACCCGCGCGGCCGGCGCCGTTTCGCCGAGCAGCGCGAGCACCGCCGCGTGCACCCGTTCGGTCGCGCGCCCGTCGAGGTGGTCGACGAGCTCATCGCGCAACCACCGCGCGTGCGCGAGCGCGGCGTCTCGACCCGGCCCGGCGAGCGTGTCGTCGATGCGCGCGAGCGTCTCGACCCAGGTCGTGGCAGGGTCGCCGCCCGCGAACTCGCGATAGGGCGCGTAGAGCCCGCGCGTGGCGAGGTAGTTCGCGAGATCAGGGGCAAAGAACACACTCGGCACGTCGGCGATGGCGGCATCGAAGGCGATCGAGCTGTAGTCGGTGACGAGCAGGTCGAGCGCTGGCAGCGCCGGGGTGACGTCGGTGAGTGCATCGCGGCCGAGGAGGCGGATTCGCGGCGAGCTCGCGGCGCCATCCGCATACGAGCCCGCGCCGAGCGGGTGCGAGCGAATGAGCAGCGTCGCGCCCGTGCGCTCGGCCCAGAGCGCGATGGCCTGCCACTCGGCGGGGGTGGGAATGGCCGCATCCGTCGCCCCATCGCGCCACGTCGGGGCGTAGAGCACGAGTGGTCCATCAGCGGGCAGCGCAGCACCACCCGCACCCGTGAGCGCCTCGGTGATGAGAGTGCGCGCAGCCTGTCGGCGCGATTCGGGCGTGCCGACGAGCAGCACATCGTCGCGCGGGTCGCCCGTCACGATGACGCGCGAGGCACTCAAGCCGAAGGCCGAGCGAATGCGGGCCGCGACGAGTTCTGACGCCACCGGAAACAGCGCGATCTGCGCGCCCGCCCGCCGGTAGAGCGCGGCCATCGCGCGCCCGACGCCCGGTAGCGAGCCGATGAGCGGCAACCGCAGTGCGGCTCCGGTGTCGAGGTGCAATCTCTTGAGCGGGATGCCGTGCCACAGCTGCACGACGCGCGCGCCGCTGGTTCCGAAGCGGTTGACGTCGCCGAACCCGTGCGTCACGACGACCACGCCCGCGCGCAGCGTCGCCCAGAGCCCGCGCGGGCCGCGCTTGGGCAGGGCGCGCAGGCCGCGCGCCCGCGCCTCGGCGAGTTCGGCCGAGCTCGAGGCGAGCCACGTGACGTGTCGGTCGGGGTCGACAGCGCGCGTGTAGTCGTGCAGCGCGAGCGCTCCCTCGCCGAGCCCAATGCCTGAGGCGAACACCCACCGGCGGGGGCTGCGCGGCACGAACACGGCGGTGAGCGCCCCGAGCGCATAGAGCGGGGCGCGAGCGAGTAAGCGCGCGTTGCCGGCGCTGAACGTGAAGCGGGCCATCGCGCCCGATTCTGTCACGCCCGCACGGCCGTGTCGCTCGTTCAGGACGGCCGACGCTGAATCGTGCGACACGCCGAGTTGTCGACGCCCACACGCGAACCAGCGGCGATCATCCTGAACGGCGAACAGAACCGCGGCTTGCGAACAACTCGGTAACGGTGTGCCCAATTGGTCGGAGGGCCGGGCGCGCCGCTGAAAGACTGAAACCGTGAAAATCGTCGGGCAACTCAAGACGGCACGCCGCATCGTGCGCGACCTCATGCGGTCGCGCCACAACCGCAACGCGCTCGCGAAGCGGCTGGAATCCGTGAAGGCTCCTGCACCGGGGTCGATCGAGATTGCGGTCTACTTCGCCGACACGCGCGTGAACCTCTACCAGATTCGGCAGTGGTACGCGCCGCTGGCCGAGCTCGCGCGCGAGCATCCGGTCGCCATCATCAGTCGCAGCCCCGGAACGATGATGACCTTGCTCGATGAGTCGCCCGTGCCGGTTGTGTACTTGCGCAAAGTGACCGACCTCGAGAAGTTCGCCACGGTGCAGCCGCTGCGCATCGTCTTCTACGTGAACCAGAACACGAAGAACTTCCAGATGTTCCGGTATGGCCGCATGTGGCACGTCTTCATCAACCACGGTGAGTCAGACAAGATGTACATGACGACCAACCAATACAAGGCCTACGACTACGCCTTCATCGCCGGAGACGCCGCGCGCGAGCGGCTCGAGCGCAAGTTGTGGTCGTACGACGTTGCCGGTCGCACGCTTCAGATCGGCCGCCCGCAGGCCGACCACTTCATCGGCGCGACGCCCTACACGCCCGACGACCGCACCGTCGTTCTCTACGCCCCCACGTGGGAGGGCGATCGCCCGGCGGCAGCGTACGGCTCGATTGCGAGTCACGGTGAACGGCTGGTGGATGCCCTGCTCGCGACCGGCCGCCACCGCGTGATTTATCGGCCGCACCCGCGCAGCGGGGTGGTGAGCCGCGAGTACGGCGATGCCAATCGGCGCATCATCGCGGCTTTGGAGCGTGCCAACGCCGCCGACCCCCGAGCGCAGCACGTGCACGACATCGGCTCAGAGCTGGGGTGGCAGCTCGCCGCCGCCGACGTCGCGATCACCGACATTTCGGCGATGGTCTACGACCGGCTGGCTACGGGTAAGCCGATCATAGTGGCGCGGCCCGCGTCGAGCGAGGCCGAGATCGACCTCGCCGGCTACCTCTCGGCGTGCGAGTGGCTGACCGCTGACGACGCGGCGGCGATCGTGCCGCAGATCGACCGCGTGCTCACGAGCACCGAAGCGCACGATGCCTTGACCCACTGGGTGCAGCGCTACTTCGGTGACACGACCCCGGGTGCCGCAACAGCGCGATTCCATGACGCCGTCAACACCCTGTATGCCGAGTGGGATCGCGTTTCGGCCCTGCACGCCGACGACCCGATCACGTCGGAGTCGAGCCCTTTCGACGACGACGACGACGAAGACGAGGCTCCTTCGGGGGACTGACCTGCTCGAGCTCGGCTGGCCACCACGCGGGTGCCGGGCCGAACGCTTGCTGGGCTGTGCGCACCACTTTGCCGCCGATGATGCGGTTGCCGGTGCCGCCAATGACGGCCCCGATTCCGAAGGGAATGAGCCGGCCGGCCATGCTGCCGCCTTGAGCGACCGTCATGCGCTTGACGAGTTCGTCGCGGAGTCGCTTGTTGAGCATGCTGACGAGGGCCTTGGGCATTCCCGCGGTGATCGACTCGCCCCAGTACTGGGTGCGGTCGGGCCCGACGCCGGTGGCTTGACCGACGAACTGCTGCACGAGGTCTTTGCCGGGCCCGCCCAGCATGAGGGCCATGACGAGGTTGTGCGCTTGCTCTTCGTCGTTCACGACGAGGCCATGAATCTCGGCGACCGACTGTGCGAAGAGCGCGGTCATCTCGAAGAAGGCGACCGTCTCGACGCCGATGGCCGTGAGCCCGATTGCCGTGCCGACTCCGGGAATCAGGGTGGCTGCACCGCTGCCGGCTCCCGTGAGCGTGATCGAGTTCAAGAATCGACGCTCGAGAATGCGCACGACCTGTTCGGGCGTCGCGGCCGGATACTGACGACGAATCGAGCGGATGTGCGCCAGCACCGCAGGTCGCTGAGCCGACATGGCGGCCCGGAGTCCGCGAATGAGCATCGGGTCGACCGGCGGCGCGAGAATCGGCTGGGCAGAGACCGGCTGAGCAGCGACCGGCTGCGCAGAGACCGGCTGAGCATCGACCGGCTGAGCGGCGACCGGCTGAGCGGCGACCGGCGAAGCGGCAACTGGCGAAGCGGCGACCGACGGCACCACGACCGGCGCGGGCACGGGGGCGTCTGCAGGCTGCATCGCCGACGTGTCACTGGTCATGGCGGCCTTTCTGATCACCCGACTCGCAGTGTACCGAGGTGGCCTCAGCCTTCGCCGTGTTCGCGGTTGTAGGCGGCCAGCACCTCGCCGATGGGCGCATCAAGCACGAGTGCCCCGCCGTCGAGGTAGAGGCCCCGCGTGCAGAAGCGCGTGAGGTCACGTTCGTTGTGCGAGACGAAGAAGAGCGTGCGTCCGCCCTTCAGGAGCTCGTCAATGCGCCGGTAGCACTTGTCGCGGAAGGCCTTGTCACCCACGGCGAGCACTTCGTCGACGAGCAAGATCGGTTCTTCGAGCCGCGAGATGACGGCGAAGGCAAGTCGCACCTTCATGCCGCTCGAGAGGTGCTTATAGGGCGTCTGGGTGAAGTCGCGCAGTTCGGCGAAGTCGACGATCTCGTCGTACCGTTCGTCGATTTCGCGCTTCGTCATGCCGTGGAGCCCGGCCGTGAGGTAGAGGTTCTCGTGCACCGTGAGGTCGTCGACGAAACCGCCCGTGATCTCGATCAGCGGCGCGACGCCGCCGTGCACATCAACCGTGCCTTCGTCGGGAAGCATGACGCCGGCCACGAGCTTGAGCAGCGTCGACTTGCCTTGGCCGTTGCGGCCCACGACCCCGATGGCTTCACCAGCGCGCACCTCGACGTCGATGCCGCGGAGCGCCCAGAACTCGTCGGGCCGCGAGCGTCGCTTGCGGCTCGCGAGCAGGTCTTTGAACGAGCGGCGACCGCGACGGTTCCGGCGGAATCGGATTCCTGCTGAGCGCACGCGAATCACCACGTCGTCGTCGGCGGGCGTGAGAGCGTCACGCGCATCGGGGCTCATCAGACCTCCTTCAGCACGGCACGGATCATGCGGCGGAACACGAGGGCGCCAGTTCCGAGAATCACGAGGCTCATGACCGCTGCGATCGTGACAGCGAAGGCGTCGACCTGACCGGGGAAGAAGCTTGCGCGATACAGCGAGATGATGCCCGCGAGTGGGTTGAAGGCTGCCCAGGTGTCGAGACCGTTGGGCAGGTCGCTCAGCCCGTAGATGATCGGCGATGCGTAGAACAAGAACCGCAGCACGAGCTTGACGGCGCGTTCAAGGTCGCGGAAGAACACGACGAGCGGAGCGATGATGAGCCCGAGACCCACCGTGAGGATCGCTTGGAGCAGGATCGCCAGCGGAAGCCACAGCACGCCGGCGGTGGGTTGCGCTCCGAAGATGATGGCGAAGATCACGATCACGGGAATCGCGGCGAGGAACTCGATGCCCTTCGACAGAACGATGCGGGTGACCCACACCGTGCGAGGAATCCGCGTCGAGCGCACGAGCTTGGCGTCCTTGATGAACGCACGCGTCATGTCGCCGACGGCACCGTTGAACCACATCCAGGGCAAGAGGCCCGCAAGCAGAAAGACGATGTAGGGCTCTTCACCGATCGTGCGATCGACGATTTGCGTGAAGACAAACCAGTAGATGACGGCCATCACGAGGGGGTCGAGCACCGACCACACGTAGCCGAGCACCGAGGTCGTGTAGCGCACCCGCAAGTCGCGGCTCGTGAGCAGCCAGAGCGATTGCCGATAGACCTGCGCAGGGGTGCGCGCGGGTCGCGGAGGAACTGCAGTGCTCACGACAGATAACGGTAGTGGCTACCGATGTGGCTTACGCCCCGTATCCGTTACGGGGCGTCGCACTCAGACGTGGAGGTTTGCGCGTTCCAGGTCTTCAGCGAAGTCGATCTCGACCGCGTAGAGGTCGCTAATGTCGACCGGCTCGATGCGAACGCCGTCGTGCTCGATGGCGAGCTCGAGGCCTCGCTCAAAGTAGTCCTGCGCGGCGCAGCGCTTGAGGTGGCGCATGACGGCAGCCTTGTCGCTGCTCGAAACGTAGTTGATGCCGACCGCTTCGCCGAGGCCGCCGGCGACCGTCTTCGAGAGCGACGCGATGAAGCCCTCGGCGTCGACCGTGTACTTGACCTCTTCATCGCTCACGGTCGAAGTGTTGACGCTCACGAACGACCGGTCAGCGTGCACAAGGCCCGCAACGCGCACGAGAACCTGCGGGTCGAAGACGACGTCGCCGTTCATCCAGAGCACGCCGTGCTTCCCGGTGGCCTTGAGGGCACGCAGGAGGCTCTTCGAGGTGTTGGTCTGGTCGTACTCTTCGTTGTAGACGTACTCGACCTCGGGGAACGCGTCGATGATGTGCTCGAGCTTGTAGCCCACAACCGTCGTGATCGTCACGTCGGTGCCGAACGCCGCAGCGATGTTGTCATGCTGCTGCTGCATGATCGTGCGACCGTCGCTGAGCTCGGTCAGCGGCTTGGGAAGCTCGCGGCCGAGGCGACTGCCCATGCCAGCGGCGAGAATGACGACCTGAGTGGTCATAGAAAAGCTCCTGATGTGTTGTGAATGCGCGGCAAAACACATCGTCGTGTACGCCCAGTTTACCCACTAGTGGGTGTGTTCGTCATGCACCGTTCACCTTTTGTTTCCCAAACGTGATCCGCCTCGCCGAGGGTTGTCGCGTCGCCGTACCTCGACGGCCTGGCTTGATAGCGTTGTGTCGTGGATTCCTCGCCGTCATCGAAGCGCCCGGCAAAGCCCGCTCGACCGGCACCGGTGGGCCGCGTGGTGAAGCCTCCAGCCCGGCCCCACGCCAAGAAGCCCCGCGTCGATCGTGCGGTCGTCGCGCCACCTGTCGCCCCCGTGGTGCTGACTGTTTCGGCTCTGCGCAAGAGCTTTGGCGGCTCGGTTGCGGTTGACGACGTCGATCTCGTGGTGCGCCGTGGCTCCGTTTTCGGGTTCGTCGGCCCCAATGGCGCGGGCAAGACGACCACGCTGTCGATGATCACGGGGCTCATGCGCCCCGACTCCGGCACGGTGACCGTCGTCGGCGCCGACGTGTGGCGCGATCCGACGGCGGCGAAGCGCGCGATCGGGGTTCTTCCCGATCGCATGCGCTTGTTCGATCGACTCACGGGTGCGCAGATGCTCTACTACTGCGCCGTGTTGCACGGCCTTGACCGACCCACCGCGTTACGCCGCATCGATGACCTCGCGGTCGCCCTCGGGCTTGACGGGTCGCTCGATCGCCCCGTGCGCGACTACTCGATCGGCATGGTCAAGAAAGTTTCGCTCGCGGCAGCACTGATCCACTCACCCAGCGTGCTCGTGCTCGATGAGCCATTCGAGTCGGTTGACCCCGTCTCGACCGCGCAAGCGATCGACCTGCTGCAACGGTTTGCCGCCGCCGGCGGAACCGTTGTGCTCTCCAGCCACAACATGAACCTCGTCGAGCGGGTCTGCGACTCGGTTGCCGTCATCGTCGAGGGTCGAATCCTTGCTTCCGGCACTCTCGACGAGGTTCGCGGGTCGGACACGCTCGAAGAACGATTCGTCGAGCTTGCCGGTGGGCGCGTCGCGGTGGAGGGACTGGAGTGGTTAACCACGTTCTCCGTCTGAAGCTCGCCCTGCTGGCGTCGGCGTTTCGCCCCGGTGTCGCCTTGGCGCGCACGAGTGGCGTCGTTGCGCTGTCGGTCACGGTGGCGGCCGCGCTCATCTGGTTGTCGGGCGAAGTGGATGTTGCGCTCGAGTCGCACCGGGCATCCCTCGTCATCGTGGCCACAGCCGTGTCGATCGGCATTGCCGTTGCCCCCGTCAGTGCGGGGCTGGGGTCGGCCCTCGAGCCGAGCAGGTTCGCGGCGTTTCCTGTGCCCCCGCGCACTCTTGCGCTCGGCCTTGGGGTGGCCGCGGCTGTCGGCGTTCCTGGCCTTCTCGCTGCACTCCTGGGCATCTCGCTCGAGCGCGCCTGGAGTGGGGAGCCTGCCGTCGTCGGGGCCGTCGTGGCCGGCGTGCTCGCGGCGGTGTCGATCGTCATCGTCTCGCAGTACCTCGTGGTGGTCGCCGACCGGCTCTCGTTCTCGACTCGCGCGCGTCGCACCGTGACCGTGGGTGCGCGCGTGGTCATCGCTCTCGCCCTCGCGGTGGGCGTGACGACGGTGCTCGGTGTCGTGTCGGGGGCCGATGACGCGACTCTGGTGGCGTTCGCGGGAGTGCTCGCCGCGACTCCGCTCGGCATGTTGTGGGCTGCTCCCGGACTCGAGCCGGGGCCCATGAGTGTGACCCTCGTGGCCGGGCTGGCGATCGTCGCTGGCTTGGCGTGGGGATGGGGCGTTCTCGTGTCGCGCGTTCTCGAGTCTCCCGGGCGCCGACACCGAGAGGGGTCGGCCTCCACTCTCGGATGGTTCGACGTCGTTCCGGCAACGCCGTCGGGAGTCATCGCTGCCCGCAGCTTGCTCTACTGGACGAGCGACTCGCGCTACCGAGCGGTGCTCGTGGGGTTGCCCCTCGCGCCCGTGGCGATGATGCTCGCGTTCGCACTGGCCGGCGCGCCACTGCCTCCGCTCTGGCTGCTGCCGCTTCCCGTGCTCGCTTTATTGCTGGGCTGGTTCAGCCACAACGACCTGGCCTACGACCACAGCGCGATCTGGTTGCACGTGGCAGCTCCTCTGCGGGGGTCGGCCGACCGTTGGGGTCGAACGGTGCCGCCCTTGCTCCTCGGCGTGCCGGTGATTCTCGCTCTCGCGCCGCTCTTCGCTGTCTGGTCGGGCGTGGATGACGTCTTGCCGGCACTCATCGGCACAAGTCTTGGGCTGCTGCTCACGGGCCTCGGGGTGTCGAGTGTGTCATCGGCCATCGGCGCATATCCCGCTGCACGCCCCGGCGCTGGCCCGTTCGACCAACCGCCGTCGCTCGAGGCGCGCGCCGGCTGGAGCCAAGCGCTCTCCCTCCTGGCGATCGTGGCCCTCATGGGCCCCGCCCTGGTGTTTCTGTCGTGGGGGTTCGGCGACGCCGCGTGGTTTGCCGTCGCGGGCGTGACGGGAGCAATTACCGGTGTCATCGCCTTGCCGGCGGGCATCGCGATCGGTGGGCGGGCATTCCGGCGCACGTCGCCCGACCTGCTCGACATGATGCTGCGCACCTAAGGCGCGGGCGCGGCTGAGAGCGAGCATCCCGTAACGCCTCATGGCGCACGCCCAGTCGTAGACTGGCCGCATGGCGACTCTCGACGAACCCGGTGGGGCAGGGCAGGGCGGCGGCACTGACGTGCTCGACCGCGAGCTCGAAAAGCTGCTCAACGAAGAGCAGCTCGAAGACGGCGACCACGAGCGCTTCTCGCACTACGTGCCCAAGAACAAGATCATCGAGTCGGCACTCACGGGCAAGCCCGTACGGGCGTTGTGTGGCAAGAAGTGGACTCCGGGCCGCGACCCCGAGAAGTTTCCGATCTGCCCCGACTGCAAGAAGATCTACGAGAAGATGCGCGACGAATAGCGTGGCCGAACGCAGCTTCACCCTGGGTGGGGCCCTCAAGGGGCTGTTCACACGCCCGACCATCGACGACGACACCTGGGATGACCTCGAGTCGGCCCTCATCGGTGCCGACTTCGGCCCCGACCTTACCGACGAGATTCTCGGCGAGCTGCGAGCGAACGTCGCGAAGTTCAAGACCACCGACCCGCGCGACCTCACTCGCATGCTGCGCGAGGCCATCGAAGAGCGCCTCGCGGCGCACGACCCCACCCTCACGCTCAGCAACCGACCGGCCGTCGTGCTCGTCGTGGGTGTCAACGGCGTCGGCAAGACCACCACGATCGGCAAATTCGCTAAATTCCTGACGGGATACGGGCGCTCGGTCGTCGTCGGCGCGGCCGACACGTTCCGCGCCGCAGCGGTTGATCAGCTCGCGACCTGGGCCGAGCGCGCGGGAGCGCAGGTTGTGCGGCCCCAGCAGGCCGGTCAAGACCCGGCCAGCGTTGCCTATCAGACCGTGCAATTCGCGATCGACAACGCGATCGATATCGCGATCATCGACACCGCGGGTCGCCTACAGACCAAGGCCGGGCTCATGGACGAGCTCGGCAAAGTCACGCGCGTGATCGAGAAGCTCACGCCCATCGCCGAAGTGCTGCTTGTGCTTGACGGCACGACGGGCCAAAACGGCCTTGCGCAAGCCGAGGCGTTCATCGAAAGCGCGGGGGTCACCGGGCTCGTCGTCACCAAGCTCGACGGTTCAGCCAAGGGCGGCTTCGTGTTGCGGGTGCAACAGCAGACGGGCATCCCGATCAAGCTCATCGGTGAAGGCGAAGGCATCGGCGACCTCACGGGCTTTACGCCCCACGTTTTCGCTGCGAGCTTGGTGCCGTGACCCGCGCCCACCAGAATCAAGATACCCTAGGGGTCATGAACCCTCGGGCTCAGCGACTGCTACGCGGGATGCTCGTCACGGGTACGACCGTGGCGATCGCGTCGAGCGCGCACCTTGTTGCGGGCGGCGCGGCACCCGGGCTGGCGGGGCTCGCCATCGCGATGCTGCTGGGCTCGGTTCTCGGCCTGTTGTTGCTCGGCGATTCGCGACTCCGGCCGCTGCGCACAGCTCTCGTGGTCGCCGGGGGGCAGGTTGTCTTTCACGCCGTCTTCAGCTGGGGCACGTTCGGTGCGGCGTCGTCGAGTGCCGGTCACGGTAGTCACGGTGGTCTTGCCCCCGCCGAGCTCGCGATGGGCGTAACGCACGACCACTCGAGCATGGTGCTCGCCCACGTTGTTGCGGGCGTCGTGTCTTTTGCGCTCGTGATGAGCGAGCAGAGAATCGTCGACGCGATCGTGGCTCTTACGGTAAGCGTTGCGCGCCGCCTTCACCCCGTCGTCGGTGCCGCGACGGTGTTCGTGCGCGCGGTCGCGCCGCTGACCCGCGATTCCGCGCACCCTCGAGGTCGGTCGAGTCTTCCACCGCCGCTTCGTCGAGGGCCGCCGCACCTCATCGCAATCGGCTGAACACGGCGCGGCAACGACCGCGCCTCACAACCGTGCGGGTCAAACACCGTTCGGTTCTCGACTGTGCGCACAGGCGCACCGTCGAGTCGTCCGCCTGCTCCGAGTAGCGCGGTCTCGTTCCGCGCGAAGAGTGCGGTCATCCTGCGCGGCATCACCGCGCCAGCAGAACGTGTTCTGCGTGCTCGAGCGGAGCACCCGTTTGAGCGACACCAGAAAGAGAAGTCCCATGGATTCCACAACAACATCATCCCCACGATCCTCGCTCCGTCGAGCGGGTCTTGCGACGAGCCTTGCCGTGATTGCCGCCCTCGCGCTCAGTGCGTGCGCGACGTCCGAGCCGGCGGCTGACACCGATGCGCCGGCAACCGCGGCCGACTCGATTCAGATCGTCGACGGCTGGGTCAAGGCGGTCGACGACGGCATGACGGCCGCGTTCGGCATGATCGAGAACTCGAGCGATGCCGACATCACCATCGTGGCGGCCAGCTCAACCGTGTCGCCGATGATGGAGCTTCACGAAGTAGTCATGAACGACGGCGCCATGGTTATGCAGCAGAAGGAAGGTGGCATCGTCGTTGCCGCTACCAGCATGCACGAACTCGCCCCGGGTAACGATCACATCATGATGATGGGCGTGAGTGAACCCCTGTTGCCGGGTGACGAGGTCGTCATCACACTCGAGTTCTCCGACGGGTCAACCCTCGAGCACGGCTTCACGGTCAAGGAGTTCTCGGGCGCCGACGAAGAGTACGTCGGCGACATGGGCGACATGGAAGACGAGTAGCCCCATGCCCGCGAACACGAACGCGGGCGTCAGCCGGCGGCACCTCCTACTCGGGGGTGCCGCCGGTGTCGGCGCCGCAGGACTCGGAGTCGCAAGCGGCCTCGCGCTGGGGTCTAACCCGTCGAGCGGGACGGCACGCGTCGACGGCCCGTCTCCCGCAGCGAGCCCGGTCGGTATGACCGTGGTGCCGTTTCATGGACGCCACCAGGCAGGCATCGAGCTGCATCCGCAAGCCCACAGTTCGTACCTCGCTTTCGATCTCACTCTGGGCACCGATCGCGATGGCATTCGACGGATGCTCCGCCTCATCACCAACGATGCTGAACGTCTGACCGCCGCACGCCCGGCGCTCGCCGATACAGAGCCCGAGCTGGCGCTCACGCCGGCCCGTCTCACGGTGACGGTGGGGTTCGGCCCGGGACTTGTTGACCGGGTCAACCCATCTGCTCGTCCGTCGTGGTTGGCCCCCCTGCCGACCTTCGCGATCGACCGACTCGAGCCGCGGTGGTCGGGAGGTGACTTGCTTCTTGAGGTCGCGGCAGACGACCCGCTGGCGATCGCCCACGCATCGCGCATGCTCGTGAAGGACATCCGTCGCTATGCAGTGGTTCGGTGGCGACAAGACGGGTTTCGCAATGCAGCGGGCAGCGTTGCTGCTGGCGCTACGCAACGCAATCTGTTCGGGCAACTCGACGGCACAGCAAACCCGGAACCGGGGTCGGAGGCGTTCGCACGGGTGGTGTGGCGCGACGGCGGGTCGCCGTCGTGGCTTGATGGCGGCACGAGCTATGTCATTCGTCGCATCGCGATGAATCTCGATACCTGGGATGAGCTCGATCGCGGGGGCCGCGAGCAGGCGGTCGGGCGTCGACTCGACTCGGGGGCGCCGTTGACCGGCACCCATGAATTCGACGTACCCGACCTTGCAGCGCGCACGCCAGCGGGGCTGCCGGTCATTTCTCCCGTGGCCCACGTCGCCCGCGCGCGCTCGGCCGATGGCGCCCCACAGATCATGAGGCGCGGCTACAACTACGACGTCAGCGCGGCAAGCGGCACCGATGCGGGGCTCATCTTTGGGTCTCTTCAAGCAGACCCCGTGAGGCAGTTCGTTCCGATTCAGCGGCGGCTAGCCGAAGTTGACCTTCTCAATCTCTGGACGACGCCCATCGGCTCGGCCGTCTTCGCTGTTCCTCCGGGCTGCGCGCCGAGCGGCTACGTTGGCGACACCCTCGTGTGAGCGTCGAGCTGATTAGTTGCCGTCGAGCGCTGCGTGTTCGGCGGCGAGCATGAGGTAGGTCTCGGCATTGCGCCGATTGGCGGCAACTTCCGCCTCGGTCAGCTCGCGGCGTACCTTCCCAGGCACCCCGGCAACGAGGGAGCGCGGTGGCACGATCGTGCCCTCGAGCACGACAGCGCCCGCGGCGACGAGCGACTCGCGCCCGATGACCGCACCGTTGAGCACCGTCGCGCTCATGCCGATGAGACAGTCGTCTTCGATCGTGCAGCCGTGCAGCATCGCGTTGTGGCCAACGCTGACCCCGCGGCCCACGATGGTCGGCCTGCCGGGGTCACCGTGCACCGTCACGTTGTCTTGCAGGTTTGAGCCTTCGCCCAGCTCGATGAGGTCGCGGTCGCCGCGCAGGACTGCCCCGTAGAACACCGAGGCGCGCGGGTGAATGCGCACGTGCCCGATGAGGGTGGCGTTGGGGGCGACCCAGGCAGCAGCATCCACGTGCGGTTCATGGCCGAAAATCGCGCGACGCATGGGGCCTCCAGAATCGTTCGGACGAGCAGAGAGCCCAGTCAACCAGACCACCCCGCCTAGAATGGGCCCACTATGGCGACGTTCGGCACTCTCTCTGATCGGCTTACCGCGACCTTCAGCGCGCTGCGCACGAAGGGCAAACTCAGCCCGGCTGATGTCGACGGCACGGTTCGCGAGATTCGCCGCGCCCTGCTCGATGCCGACGTGGCTCTGCCGGTCGTCAAAGACTTCACGGCTGCCGTGCGCGAGCGCGCGCTCAGTGACGAGGTCAACAAGGCGCTCAACCCCGCCCAGCAGGTCGTGCAGATCGTCAACGACGAACTCATCGCGATTCTCGGCGGCCAGCAACGTCGCCTCGAGTTCGCCAAGAACCCGCCGACCGTCATCATGCTCGCGGGCCTTCAGGGTGCCGGAAAGACCACGCTCGCCGGCAAACTGGCGAAATGGCTGAAGGCGGATGGCCACACGCCGTTGCTCGTCGCCGCCGACCTGCAGCGTCCGAACGCCGTGCAGCAGTTGCAGGTCGTCGCCGAGCAGGCCGGGGTGGCTGTCTTCGCGCCGGAGCCGGGCAACGGCAAGGGCGACCCCGTGCGGGTCGCGAAAGACGCGCTCAAGCACGCGAAGACCGCGTTGCACGATGTCGTGATCGTCGACACCGCAGGCCGCCTTGGCGTCGATGCCGAGCTCATGAAGCAGGCCGCCGACATTCGCAAAGCCGTCGACCCCGATGAGGTGCTCTTCGTCATCGACGCGATGATCGGTCAAGACGCCGTGACGACCGCGAAGGCGTTCCAAGACGGTGTCGACTTCACGGGCGTCGTTCTCTCGAAGCTCGACGGTGATGCGCGCGGTGGCGCCGCGCTGAGCGTCGCGAGTATCACGGGCCGCCCCATCATGTTCGCGTCGACGGGCGAAGGCCTCGACGATTTCGAGCCCTTCTACCCCGACCGCATGGCGAGCCGCATTCTCGACCTCGGCGACATCCTCACGCTCATCGAGCAGGCGCAGAAGACCTTCAACGAAGAAGACGCGCGGGCGACGGCCGAGAAGTTTGCGACCGACAGCTTCACGCTCGAAGACTTCCTCGCGCAAATGCAGCAGCTCAAGAACATGGGCTCGATTAAGAGCATGCTCGGCATGTTGCCGGGCGCTCGCGGCATGCGCGAGCAACTCGACAACTTCGACGAGAGCGAACTCGTGCGCACCGAAGCCATCATCCAGTCGATGACGGTTGCCGAGCGCCGCATGCCGAAACTGCTCAACGGTTCGCGTCGTTTGCGCATCGCCAAGGGCTCGGGCACCACGGTCACCGAGGTCAACGCTCTCGTGAACCGCTTTGAGCAAGCCGCCAAGATGATGAAGACCATGGCCAAGGGCGGAGTCCCGCAGGTTCCGGGCATGGGCCCGATGCCGGGCATGGGCGGCGGCGGGGGAGCCGCGTCGTTGCGCAAGGCGCAGGCCAAGAAGAAGGGCAAGGGTGCGTCGAAGTCGGGCAACCCGGCGAAGCGCGCAGCCGAAGAGGCCGCTCGCGCGCAGGGTGTGCGTCCGGCGGCGTCGGGCGCATCCGGTGCCGGATTCGGACTCGGCGCATCGGCCGCCCCCGGAGCGGGCGAGCCCAGCCCCGAAGACCTCGCGACGATTCAACGGATGCTCGGCCGCTAGTCGCTGCCTGCGTCGTAGGGTGAAGCCATGAGCTTGCCCGCCGACGCGCACTCCGCTTCACTTCCGACCGCCGCTGAGACCGCCGCCGCTGTGCGCTCGGGCTCGACGACCGCCGTTGCCGAGACTCAGGCGGCGCTTGCCCGAATTGCCACCCTTGACCCCGCGCTGGGCGCGTTCCAGCTCGTGCGTGCCGAGAAGGCGCTCGCTGAAGCCGCAGCGGTCGATGCCCGGGTCGCCGCGGGCGAGCACTTGCCGCTTGCGGGGGTGCCGATCGCGATCAAAGACAACATCCCCGTCGCGGGGGAGCCCATGCGCGAAGGCAGTGCGGCCACGAGCGCCGAGCCTCGACGGGCCGACCACGAGGTCGTGACGCGGCTGCGTGCTGCCGGCGCGGTCGTCGTGGGGCTTACGCGCGTGCCCGAGTTGTGCGTCTTCGGCACGACCGACTCGGTCTATGGCGTGACCCGCAACCCACACAACCCTGAGCGCACCTCGGGCGGGTCGTCGGGTGGTTCGGCCGCTGCCGTCGCGAGCGGCATGGTTGCCGTCGCCCATGCGGCTGACGGCATGGGGTCGATTCGCATTCCCGCCGCCAACTGTGGGCTCGTCGGCCTCAAGCCCGGCTCCGGGCTCGTGCCCGCCGACATGGGAGCGCACAGTTGGTTCGGCATGAGCGAGAACGGCCCGCTGGCGACCACGGTGACGGATGCTGCGCTCGTGCTCTCGGTCATGGCGGGCCGCCCCGAGCTCGCCGACGTGGCTGTGCCGCGCGTGTTGCGCATCGGGCTCGCGACGGGCATCCCGACCCCGCTCGCGACCCTCGACCCGCAGTGGAAGGCCGCCGCCGAGCGCGCGGCCGAGACGCTCCGGGCTGCCGGTCACGAGGTGGTTGAGCTGCGGATTCCGTACCCGGCCGACCCGCTGCCGGTGCTCGCCCGCTGGTTCGCTGGCGCTGCCGACGACGCCGCACACGAGGGAATCGCCGACCGCGACCTCGAGCCGCGCGTGCGCGCCCACGTGCGCGCGGGCCGCCGATTGCGCCGACTGGGCGGCCTGCGCCCTGGCCCCGTCGACCGGATGCGCGCCAAGGTCGAGGCGGCCACGGCCGACATCGACATCATCCTCACACCGGGTCTCGCCCAGCCCGGGCCCGTGGCCGAGGGTTGGCACCGGCGCAGCTGGGTCGCGAACCTGCGCGCCAACATCGGTTACGCGCCCTACGCGGCCCTGTGGAACCTGCTCGGGTGGCCGGCTGCCGCGGTGCCGGCTGGGTGGCACGACGGCGCGCAGGTGCCGCTTGCGGTGCAGCTCGTGGCGCATCCCGCTGCCGACGGCGCTGGCGAGGCGCTGCTCTTGAGTGTCGCGGCACAGCTCGAAGCTGCCGCCCCCTGGCGTCGCACAGCCGACATAGGCTGAGAGCCATGACGACTCGACCCGTGCGCCTCGGCGTGCAGCTGCGGCCCCAGCACACTCCCTACGACAACATCCGCCATGCGGCGGCCGAACTCGATGCGCTCGGCGTCGACATCATCTTCAACTGGGACCACTTCTACCCGCTCTACGGCGAGCCCGACGGCCTGCACTTCGAGTCGTGGACCATGCTCGCGGCCATCGCCGAGCAGACCACCCACGCCGAGATCGCCGCTCTCGTCAACTGCAACAGCTATCGCAACCCCAACCTGCAGGCCGACATGGCCCGCACGGTTGACCACATCAGCGCGAAGGGCGGCACGGGCCGATTCATCTTCGGCACCGGCTCGGGCTGGTTCGAGCGCGACTACGTCGAATACGGCTACGAGTTCGGCACGGTCGGCAGCCGATTGGATGACCTGGCTCGCGATCTGCCCATCATCCGGTCGCGCTGGAACGACTTGAACCCCGCGCCCACCCGCCGCATTCCGATTCTCATCGGGGGAGCAGGCGAGAAGAAGACGCTCCGGCTCGTGGCCGAGCACGCCGACATCTGGCACTCGTTCGCCGATGCTCCGACCCTCGAACGCAAGCTCGGCATTCTCGCCGAGCATGGGCAGGCAGTCGGCCGCGACATCAGCGAGATCGAGATCTCGGTCGAGTTGCGCGAACGCAACCAGGAGGCGGCTGATGCGCTGCACGAAGCGGGCGTGACGCTCTTCACGCTGGGCCTCGATGGGCCCGAGTTCGACATGGGTGTCGTGCGTGAGTGGCTCGCCTGGCGGGATCAGCTCAACGGCTAGAGCCTCTCTCGGCCTCTCACGCTCGGCTGCGGCGGCAGCGAGCGCGAAAGTCTGCCAGAATAGGCGGTCGAGAGCATGCACGCCCGACCCTCTAATCAGGCGCCGCACGCACCCCTCACGAGCTTTCGCGCTGAGTGTGCCCCACGCAACCGGCTGCGACTCAATTTCCTTCACACATTTCGGAGAAACGTGGCTGTCAAGATTCGCCTCAAGCGCATGGGCAAGATCCGTGCACCGTTCTACCGCATCGTCGTTGCCGACTCTCGCACCAAGCGCGACGGCCGCGTCATCGAGGAGATCGGCAAGTACCACCCGACCGAAGAGCCCTCGTTCATCGAGGTCGACTCGGCCCGCGCGCAGTACTGGCTCGGGGTCGGCGCTCAGCCGAGCCCGCAGGTGCTCGCCATTCTGAAGCTCACGGGTGACTGGGGCACTTTCAAGGGCGAGAAGGGTGTGAAGAGCACCGTTCGCGTCGCCGAGCCCAAGACCGCATTCGTCATGGACGAAAAGAAGAAGCCGGTTCTCAAGCCCAAGGCGGAGAAGCCCGCACCGGTCGTCGAGGCGCCTGCCACTGAGGCGCCTGCCGCTGAGGCGCCTGCTGAGGATGCCGCTGCCGAGGCGCCCGTTGAGGCCGCCGTCGAGGCTCCGGCCGACGAGGCGCCCGCGGCCGAGGTTGCTGCTGAGGAGGCACCTGCTGCCGACGAGGCACCTGCCGACGAAGCCGCTGCCGACGAGGCACCGGCCGCCGATGACGCCGAGGCTGAGAAGGCCTAACGACTGTGCTCGCAGACACGCTCGAACATCTGGTCAAGGGGATCGTTGATCACCCGGACGATGTCGTCGTCGTTGCGCAGAGCTCCGCTCGCGGCGAGGTCCTCGAGGTGCGCGTGCACCCCGAGGACCTCGGTCGCGTGATCGGCCGCGGTGGTCGCACCGCCAAGGCCCTCCGCACGGTGATCTCGTCGCTCGCCGACGGTCGTCGCGTGCGCGTCGATGTCGTCGACACTGATCTCGACGACGCACGTCAGCAGTGAGCGCCGCCCCTCAGCAACTGCGGGTCGGCCGCCTCATCAAGGCGCACGGTCTCAAGGGTGCGCTCAAGATCGAGCTGTACACCGATGCCCCCGAGCGACGCTTTACCCCGGGTGCCATCTTCACGCTGCAGGTTCCGACGAGCTCACCGTGGCACGGCAAGACGCTGACGCTCGCTGAACTTCGCTGGTACAACGGCCAGCCGGTCGCCTTCTTCGAGGGCGTCACCGATCGCACGGGTGCTGAGAGCCTCGTCAAGGCCATCTTGTGGATCGACCAGGCCGCCGACGAGCCCGATGAACCAGACGCCTGGTACGACTTCCAGCTCGTTGGCCTCCGTGCACTCCGCGATGGTGTCGAGGTCGGCACGATCGCTCGGGTCGAGCACTTCCCCGCTCAAGACCTCTTGGTGATCCGCACCCCCGAGCGCGAGGTTCTCGTCCCGTTCGTCGCAGCCATGGTTCCCTCGGTCGACATCGCGGCCGGCACGGTCACTCTCACTCCGCCTCCCGGCCTCCTTGAAGAGTTGGACGACGAAGCACCGGCCGGTGCGGCGCCCGCCGACGGAGCTCCTGCCTAGACTCGATAGCGTGCGCATCGACATCGTCTCGATCTTTCCCGAGTACTTCGGCGGTCTGGACATCTCTTTGCTCGGCAAGGCCCGACAGTCGGGGCTCGTTGAGGTCGCTGTGCACGACCTGCGTGATCACACGCATGACCGTCATCGCACCGTTGATGACACTCCCTCCGGAGGCGGCGCCGGCATGGTCATGAAGCCAGAACCGTGGGGTGAGGCGCTCGACGCGCTTCTCGGGCCATCGAGTGTGCTCATTGTGCCGAGTCCGGCTGGGCACCTCTTCACGCAGCCGATCGCTCGCGAGCTCGCCGGTCGTGAGCACCTTGTCTTCGCCTGCGGCCGCTATGAAGGCATCGACCAACGCGTCATCGACCACTACTCTGAGCGCAACGAGGTTCGAACGCTGAGCCTGGGCGATTACGTGTTGAACGGCGGGGAGGTGGCGGCGATGGCCATGATTGAAGCGATCGGTCGCCTGGTGCCCGGCGTCGTCGGAAACCCCGAAAGCCTCGTTGAAGAGAGTCACGAGAGCGGCCTTCTCGAGTACCCCGCCTACACGAAGCCCGCTGTCTGGCGCGACCTCTCGGTGCCGCCGGTTCTGCTGAGCGGCGATCACGGAGCCATCGCGGCATGGCGCCTCGAGCAGCAGCACGAGCGCACGCGGAGAATCCGACCCGATTTGGTGAGCGAATCATGACGCTCTCTGATCGACTCTGGCTGTGGTCTCAACCCGTGATTGCCGCGCTCGCGGCGATCGCCGGTGCGACGGCCTGGGTGCTTCAGCTCCAGGGAGACGTCAGCGCTCTGCCGACCCTGCAGAGCCTCATCACGGCGTCCTTCGTGTTGCCGGGCCTCGCGCTGTCGCTCATCATCAACCACACGGCGGTCATGTTCCGTCGCCCCCCACGCTTGACCATCGGCGAACGGTTGCTCTTGGTGATCGAGTTCGCCGTCGTGGTGGCGGTCTTGGCCATCTCGCTCAGCCCGGATGCGCTCTTTCTCGGCTACCTCTTGTGGCCGCTGCTGATCGCGGTGGCAGCCTTGACGTTCTGGGTCATGGCATCGAACACGATTCGGGCCCGTCGGCACGCCAACGGAGGCGAGCACGATGAGCTGGTCGCCACGCACGACGAGGCGCTCTCGCACTGACGTAACCCGAATGCAGCGTCGAGAAAGGAACCTCTCGTGAAGTGGCTCAATGACCTCATCGGCTCTCCCGACGAATCGCTGCTCGCGAGCGGCGAACTTGCTCGCGGCCACATCATCGGCGTCACGGCGGGCTCGATGTCGATGAGCGTCATGAACGCCATGCGCGAGCGCAAGTGCACGTTCACGGTGCAGGTTTACCGTGAGGGTCACGAGCCCTATGCGGCGACGGTCGTGCAGCGCGTCCAAGAGGTCTACATTCCGCAGTTTGCGTCGGGTCGGGCCTGGGTCGCCGTGCGCGTTGACCCTTCCAACCCCGCTCGCATTGCGCTCGACTTTGCATCGCAGCCACCCGACGTGCAGGTCGAGAACCCTGAGGGTCAGGCAAGCGCGGCAGACATCATGGCCACGGGGCGACCGGTCGAGGTCGTGGTTGTGCAAGCGCAACCGTTGGGCATGACGGCGCCCTCCGGCGACGCGGTTTACCTATTGACCTTGACGATCATCGACGGAGCCGAGACGCCCTACCAAACGCAAGTGGGCAACGCAGTTCCTTCCGCCTCGTTGCCGCTTCTCTTCCCGGGCTCGCGGCTGACGGCGAAACGGGGCGAGGGCGCGGGTGACATCGTGGTCGACTGGAGCGCCGGGCCGGTCTCAGCCGCCGGTTAACGTCGTCCGCGGCTCAATCGCGGGCCGTCAGCACGATCGGCCCATCGGGCGTGATCGCCACGGTGTGCTCAGCGTGCGCCGCTCGAGCGCCCGTGCTGCTTCGCAGAGTCCAGCCATCATCGTCGGTCACGATCTCGTCGGTGTCGAGAACGAACCACGGCTCGATGGCGATCACGAGCCCTGCCTTGAGCTTGAGACCTCGACCGGGTCGACCATCGTTGGGCACGTGAGGGTCTTCGTGCATCGTTCGACCCACCCCGTGACCGCCGAAGTCGAGGTTCACGGGGTAGCCGGCGTCGGCGGCGATGTCTCCGATCGCGGCGGAGATGTCGCCCATGCGCTTTCCGACGCGTGCCTGCTGGATCCCCGCCGCGAGCGCCCGCTCGGTCGCAGCGATGAGAGCGAGGTCTTCGGGCCGGGCGGTTCCGACCACCATCGTGAGCGCCGAGTCGCACACCCACCCGTCGACAGAGGCCGCGAAGTCGAGGGAGAGCACGTCTCCATCACGAAGCCGGTAGTCGTGGGGGAGGCCGTGCAGCGCCGCGTCATTGACCGAGGTGCAGATAACCCGGCCGAAGGGCGAGCCGCCGAATGACGGGTGGTAGTCGATGTAGCAACTCGTAGCGCCCTCCGCCCGGATCATCTCGTGCGCCAGCTCATCGAGCTCAAGCAGGTTGACGCCCACCTCGGCCGCGGCGCTCGTGGCCGAAATGACGCTCGCGACAAAGCGCCCTGCCGGTCGCATTTGCTCAATCTCGGCGGGGGTGCGCAGCTCGATCATTTAGCTCCTTGGCAGGGGAATGTTCGTGCGCAGGTAGTCGCCGCACAGTGTTCTGGTGGTCTCGATGAAGCGATCGTCACCCTGCTTGTCGAGGTGGAAGGCGCGACTCAGCAGTCCGCTCGCAATCTCGACGGCGACCTCGACGTGGAATCGCACTGACTCGTCGGGCTCGAATCCGTAGGTGCGGCCGATCTGCTGGGTGAACTCATGGGCAAGGATCGCGTTATTGCTGACCTCGGGGCTGATGAATCGCTGGTCGATGATGTCGCCGAATCGGAGGGCCCGAAAGCCCGGCTCGGTGCGCGTCATCGTGATGAACGCATCGAGAGTGCTGTCGAACGACGACCACGGCTCAGGGCCGGAATCTTCGATGCCCTTCCAGACCAGAGCGAGGTAGCGCTCCATGTTGCGAGCCGCGAGAGCGCGCAAGAGTGACTGGATGTTCGGAAAGTAGCGGTAGACGACCCCGACAGAAGACTCAGAACGCTGGGCAACAGCGCTCGTCGTGACGCCATCGATTCCGTCGTTGTCGATGAGCGCTGCGGCGGCATCGAGCAGTCGTGTGATCCGCTCATTGCTGCGTTGCTGAATGGGTTCTGTACGCATAACGACTTTGTCGGTTGCGAGTGCGGCTGGTGCGTTCATAGGTTTCCCCCCGGTTATGCCATTGTGTGACCGTTCCATGGTGCCACTTGTTGGTGACAAGCCGCCGAGTATGGCATCATTTCCCTTTGTGCTTCGGCACGGTTCTGCCACAGGGGAGCCGTGCATCTGCAAAGCACATCGTCTCGACTCACCACTTTCCTGAGCCGCGATCGACCTGTGGCGGTTGCAGAGAGCGAATCACCATGCACATTCTCGACCACGTCGACGCCGCGTCACTGCGCAGCGACATTCCCGACTTCCGCCCCGGTGACACCGTCAAGGTTCACGTCAACATCGTTGAGGGCACGCGCTCGCGTATCCAGGTCTTCCAGGGTGTCGTGATTGGCCGCTCCAACGAGGGCATTCGCGAGTCGTTCACGGTTCGCAAGGTCAGCTTCCAGGTTGGCGTCGAGCGCACCTTCCCGGTGCACTCGCCCGTGATCGACCACATCGAGGTCGTCACGCGCGGTGACGTGCGCCGCGCCAAGCTCTACTACTTGCGCAACCTTCGCGGCAAGAAGGCAAAGATCAAGGAGAAGCGCGACAGCTGAGCTGTCCGTTTCTCATCACGAAGGGCCCCGTCGAATTCTCGGCGGGGCCCTTCGTCATGCGGGTCGCGTCGCCGCCTAGACTGTCGACTAACACCAGGGGAGCCATGACTGAGCACAACGCGATCGCCGCCGGCGGAGCATCCACAGCCGCGACGCCACCGGCACGGTCGCGGGGCCGCAGCGTTCTGCTGTTCTTGCGCGACGTCGTCATCATTGTTGCGGCGGCGCTCGTTATCTCGTTCCTCATCAAGACCTTCTTGATCAGGTCGTTCTACATTCCGAGCGAGTCGATGCAGCAGACGCTCCAAGTGGATGACCGCATCATCGTCAACCAGTTGGTGCCCGATGTGGTGCCGATCGAGCGCGGCGACATCGTTGTGTTCCGTGACCCGGGCGGATGGCTGACGGCGCCCGTCGAACAGCCGCAGGCCCCGCTTGATGCCGCCATCGATTGGGTGTTGCAGGTCGTCGGGCTCAGCACCTCCGACAGCGACGAGCACCTCGTCAAGCGCGTGATCGGCTTGCCCGGTGACCGCATCGTCTGCTGCAACGACCTTGGCCAGCTCAGCATCAACGGCGTGCCGATCGACGAACCCTACGTGAACCTGCCAGCCGACACGACCGATGTCAGCGACCGTGACTTCCAGGAAGACATTCCCGAGGGCACGATCTGGGTGATGGGCGACAACCGCTACGACTCCTCCGACTCGCGCTTCAACGGGGTGGTTCCGATCGACGACGTCGTCGGGCGTGCGTTCGTCATCAGCTGGCCCATCGAGCGCTGGCGCTGGCTCGACAACCCGCCGCTCACGTTCGATGGGGTCGAGCGGGTCGAGTGAGCGTGCGACGGTGAGTGCCGCCCCCACTCTCGAGGTTGAGCGCGCGTTCTTTGCCTCCGGCGCTCCCGTCGTGATCGGCTGCGACGAAGTGGGCCGCGGCGCCATCGCGGGCGTTGTCGCGGTGGGCGCGTGCGCAATTCTTCCCAGCGTGGATGCCCCTCCGCCCCGCCTGCGCGACTCGAAGCTGCTCTCGCCAGCGCGGCGGGCCGAGGTCGAGCCCTTGGTGCACGCATGGGCGGCTGCGGTAGCGGTAGGGGAGGCGGGGCCCGACGAAATCGATGCCCACGGCATTGTCGCGGCGTTGGGCACAGCTGCTCGGCGCGCGCTCATCGGTCTGCACGAGGCCGGCATTGACGTCGCGCGAGCAGTGGTGTTGCTCGACGGGAGCCACGATTGGCTGACCCCAGCGCTGACGTCTCCGCCACGGATCGTGACCCGGGTGAAGGCCGATCGCGACTGCGCCTCGGTTGCCGGTGCGTCGGTCGTCGCGAAGGAGCACCGTGATGCGCTCATGGTGGCTGACCACGAGCTATGGCCCGTGTATGAGTGGAACGGCAACAAGGGGTATGGCAGTGCCGCGCATCTCGCGGCGATCACCGCGCATGGCCCATCGCCTCGGCATCGACTCACATGGCTGCGCGAGCCGAGCCTGCTCGACACTCTCGCCCCCGGTGCAACGGTCTAGACTCAGCATCGCTATGGACGACGACGAATTCGAGGACTACGACCGGGAGGTCGAGCTCGCTCTCTACCGCGAGTACCGCGACGTGGTCTCGCAATTCCAGTACGTGGTCGAGACCGAGCGGCGCTTCTACCTCGCGAACGAGGTCGAGCAGGTTGTCCGTGAGATGGGCGGCGACTTCTATTTCGAGCTGACCCTCACCGATGTGTGGGTGTGGGACGTCTACCGCGCCGACCGCTTCGTCAAGAGCGTCAAGGTGTTGACGTTCAAAGACGTCAACGTCGAAGAGCTCGGGAGAAAAGAGCTCAAGCTACCGAAAGAGCTCGCCCTCGACGAGTAGCGCCGACGCCTCACAACATTCGTCATACGTCTGAAACACTGTCGGGTTATGATGACGATTGCGTACCCCCAACGCATTCAGTGACGTGAGGCAGGCCCCGCAGTGTCAGGTCGTACTTCTTTTCGCGCTGTCGTCGCCAGCGCTGCCATTGTCGTTGTCACGGCCGCCGCATTCGCCGCCGGCACGACGATCGCGGGTGCAGCGCCGACCGCGCCGATCATTACGTCGCCGGTGAGTAACGCGCCGTTCACGACGACCACGATCTCGGTGTCGGGCGATGTGCAGGTCAATACCGACCAAACCGTGACGGTCTGGGTTGGCGCCAACACAGTCGGGTGCACGGTCGTTGTGCCCTACTTCGACTCGACGTTCACGTGTGATGTGACTCTTCCGGGGCCGGGGGTCTACACGCTCACCGCTAGCTCCGTTGACATCTTTGACCCCGCACCGAGTCCGCGCAGCGCACCTGTCACGGTCAGGGTCGGCACGACCGCGCCGGCGCTCATGAGCTTTCCCGAATCCGGGAACGAGTGGACAACCCTGACGCCGGTGATCTCGGGTACCGGGCCCGCCCTGGGCCAGGTCGTGGTCGAGATCTTGTTCAGCGAGGGCAGCACCACCTATTGCACCGTCGCCGAGGTGCCCGCGTCGGGTTCCTGGTCGTGTTCGCCGCCCTCCGCTTCTGGGTGGAGCTGGACCGAACTCGCGGAGTTCCGGGCCTACGGAACCGATCTGACCGGAACCCCGACGGGCGACGATACGATCATCGGCGACATCAGGCCGGGGCCACCGCAGACAACGATCACCCTGGGCCCGGCATCCGTCGGTTTCACCGCAACCGGACCGATCAATGTCGATCTCTTCACCGAGTTTCTCGACGTCGTTGTTCTCAATGGCGAAGGCTCGGACTTTGACCTCGTCGAAGTGTGTAATCCGGACCCGGACGCTAATCCTCCGGTCGTCTCGTGCTCGCAGACCGGGTTGGCCCCCGGAGTCTGGTTTTTCGCCACGTATCAACAGGCCGCTGAAGTCTTCGGTGCCAACGTTTTCGAGTTTGTGCGCATTCCGACCGCGCCGACCGGGTTCTCGGCCGACGTACTTGCCGATCGGTCTGTGCGGTTCTCGGGCGACGGTGTGCCAGGGGACCGGGCGATCGTTCGCGCGTCAGGCGGCAGCGATCTCTGCTCGGTGATTGTTCCGCCGAACGGCTCGTGGCGGTGCACAGTCGCGCTCCCGGCGGGTACCGCTAGCTACCGTGCCGTGCAACAGTCGGTCGGCTTCGACTCCAACGATTTCGCGGTGCCCTCAGACCGCTCGTTCAACGGACTCTCGTCTCTCACCGCTGCGATCTCGGTGACGGTTCCGCCGGCGCCGGGTACGCCTGCTTCGAACCGCACCCCGTTGCCGTGGACCCTTGAGGGCTACGACGGCTCGCCCCTGACGCCGGGTCAGGAGCTGACGCTGTCGGCGTCCGGGCTCCCCGTCGACACCGAGATCGTCGTCGAGATTCGGTCGACCCCACAGGTTCTGGGCACGACCGTCGTTGACGGCACGGGTGCCTTCACGCTTGACGTCGTTGTTCCGGAGAACCTCGCCCCGGGTGACCACACTCTCGTCGCGATCGCGACACCGCCCGGTGACGTTGAGTCGGTCGTGGCGATTCCGGTCACGGTCGTTGAAGCGCCGGAGACCGTCGACCCGGCCCCGCCGGGCGAAGAGACCGAGGCAGTGTCGGAGACCGACGACGGCTCCGGTGGAGCGGCTGGAGCCGGAAACGCTGGAGACCGGTCTCAAGCTGCCACGCCATCGGCCATCAGCGACAGCATCCCGACCATCGATCGCATTTTCCGGACGCCGCTGGTGATCGTGCTCTCGGCCGGTCTGGCGCTCGCGATTCTCTTGCTCGTTGCGTTTCCGGCTGAGCTGCTGAACAGCACCCTGGCCTCGAACACGCGTCGAATGGGCCGTTGGTATGCGGCGGTGGAGAACGGCATCGATCGGGCGACCGAATGGTTCACGTCGGTGACGCGCACCCGAGCCATCGCTGCGGCGGTGCTCGTGGTGCTGACGAGCCTCATCTTCGGGTTCGTCGACCCGGAATACGGCTTCGATCCGGTTTCGTTGCGCATGACCATCTCGCTGGCGATCGGCCTGTTCATCGTCACGTACGTGTCGTCGTGGATCAGCGGCGCGATCATTCGCCGCGTCTGGGCCATCGACACGCGCGTGTCTCTTCAGCCGGCCGCGCTGCTGTTCGCTGTCATCGGTGTGATCGTGGCGCGCGTGCTCGAGTTCTCTCCCGGATTCCTGATCGGTCTCGTGATCGGTCTCGACATCGTCTCGCGCGTGGGTGCCCAGTACCGTGTGCGGGCGATCCTGACGAACATCGGCGTCATTGTGGGGCTTGCGGTTACGGCCTGGCTGGGCTTCTCGCTCATGTCGGCCCTCATGACCGGCGAGCCGACGATGATCAGCCTGCTCGTGAGCGATGCCCTCATTGCGACGACGGCAGAAGGCCTCACGGCTGCGCTCGCCGCTCTGTTGCCGCTCGGCTTCCTTGACGGCCACGAGGTGTTCCGCCGCTCGAAGTTGCTGTGGGCGGGCGCGTTCGCGGCCGTCGCGACGGTCTTCTCGCTCATCGTGCTGCCGACGGCGGCTGGCGAGACGAGCGATGTCGCTGACGTTGGCTTCTGGATGCTCATCATGGTGATCTTCGCCGCTGTCACTCTCACGCTCTGGGCGATTTTGCACTTCACCGGACGCGGCGAGGGCGACGACGGCGAGCTCGTCGAGCAACCGGCGGAAGCCGCCCGCTGAGGAGGCGGCTGTGGCCCGTGAACGAGACGATCTCGGGTTAGGATCGCTTCATTGCGCTGCGACGTTGGCGCCCGGACCGAGGCTTGATATTCATGGTGGCTCCCTCCTTCCTCCGCCGCACGATTGCGCTCGTTCTTGCTGGCGCGGCGGTCACGGCCGGCGGTGTGTTTGCCACGAGTGCCGCTCAGGCGGCGCCCGGTGCGCCGGTCATCCAGACGCCTCTCGATGACACGCTGGGGATCTTCTCGGTGACGGTCGAACCGGTTCCGAGTGCCCTGCCGCAGACCGTTCAGGTGTACTACCGCAACATCGACGTGGGTGTCGATGTGGAAGGGTGCCAGGTCGCGATTCCGGCGAACCCATCCCCTTTTGATGACTTCGCTTGCGACGTCATCGTGCCTCCGGGCGCGTACGGCTTCTACGAGCTCTTCGCGATCGCTTCCGACGTCGACGGCGACAGCCCCCCGAGCAACACCATCTCGACAGTGCGATACGGCGGGGCCGCCGACCCCGGTTCGCTCGTGCTCGGCTTCCCCCTCGACGGAGCGGGTGACCCGATTGACGTCGTGTCGCAGAATCGCGCCATCACCGTGACCGGTCAGGCCCCCGCTCTCAGCAGCGTTGATCTCTTCGGCTACCCGGCCGCGCTTGGCCCCGGCGCGTTTACGTATCTGGGCGGCGCGAACGTCGACGCGACGGGCGTGTTCTCCTTCGCGGCGACGCTCCCGGGCTACGGCCTGTGGGAGATCCGAGCCTTGACCACCGACATCATGGGCACGTCGATCGACGAGCCGCCCGCGAACGACACCATCAGCGTTTTCGCTTTTCCGGACGAACCGACCCTCAGCGTCACGCCGCTCGACGGCGCATTCGATGTCACCGTCGACGGCTTCGCGACCTCGACGGTTGGTGCAGCCCTCACGATCGACCCCTTCAGCGGTGGTGGTGAAGCCAGGGCGTGCCCCGCGTCGTGGGATGCCGTCATCGACAACCCGTCGAGCGTGGGGCCGTCGGCCAGCTGCACCCTGACGCTCGTGCCTCCGGGAGTGCACCAACTGGAGTCGGTGCAGTGGGCTGATGGTGTCACGGGCGACGTGCGCACTGACCTTGTCTACGTTCCCGGTACCCCCACACTCACGGTGCAGGCCATTCCCGGTGGCGCGATCTACAGCGGCACATTTGACCCCCAGAGCTCTGCGCTCACCGCATCGGGAACCCAGATCCTTGAGAACCAAATCGAAGTGATCGACTCGACGGACAACGTGCGATGCTTCTCTGCGGTGGATCCCGGCACGGGGGCGTGGTCGTGCTGGACCCCCGAGCCGGCCGGAGACGAAACCTTTGTCGCGGTCGCGCGCTCGAACGGGTTCGCCGACGATCCGAGCTCGGTCGGTTCGGTAGACGGCTACCACAGCGGTGTATCAGCGCGTTCGGCGCCCGTTCTCGTGACGATTCCCGCGAGCATCGTTCCGCCACCGCCGACGATGGCCTACCGCTTGGGTGCCGCCTCGATCGACGTGCAAGCGACAGGTGTGCCCAACAGTGCCGTCGCGGTGCGGCTCTACCAAGTCGAAGACATCCCCGGCGAGCCCTATCAATATGGCGACCCGGTCGGTGAGTGCGGTCTTCCTGACCCCGACGATGGCGGAGGCTTCCCCCTCGGCCTCGCACCGACCGCGCCGTCGTCCGTCGACACCTGCAGCTTCACGGGCCTTGCCCCAGGAATCTGGAACGTCTTCTCGTCGCAGTATCTTTACTACGAGGCGAGCGACAACCGCGATCACTACGTCTTGATTCCCAGCGCACCGACCATGAGTGCACCAGTCGCCGAGGCCGGCCGCATCACCCCGAGCGGCCAAGGTACGCCGGGCCACCGCGTGATCGTGCGCGAGGTCGGCGGGTCAGCGGCCTGCACTGCCACCGTCGCGACCAACGGGGCCTGGAGCTGTTCGATTGCCGGCGTGTCGGGCGAGTTCGCGTTGCGCGCGCAGCAGCAGTCACAGGGCTTCGTCGCGACGCCGCCCCCCGGCTTCGGCGTCGTCGAATCGTTTGATGGCTACTCCGCGTTCTCGGCACCGATCTCGGTGGTCGTTCCCCCTCTGCTCGCAACGGCCGCGCAGCCCTTGAGTTGGACGCTCAACGGCTACAGCGGTGGGCCATTGACGCCCGGCCAAGTGCTCGATCTGAGTGCCGAGGGCTTGCCCCCGCAGACCGAGATCGACATTGAGATTCAGTCGACCCCGCAGTTGCTGGGTTCGACCACGGCCGATGACCTGGGCGCGATGGCGCTTTCGGTCACGATTCCGCTCGACATTGAGCCGGGTGATCACACCCTCGTGGCTACCGCCACTCCACCCGGCGGAGAGCCGAGTGTCGTCTCGATTCCGGTGACCGTTGTCACCGCCGAGCAAGTCGACGAGGGCGCGGCCGCGGCTCCGCCCGAGCAGGTCGATGGTGCTGCCCAGCCCGGGTCCGCGGGCGGCACGGTGGACCGTGCAGACCCGGCCGCGCCGTCGGCCATCAGCGACAGCATCCCGACCATCGATCGCATTTTCCGTACGCCTCTCTTGGTCGTGACGGCGGGTGGCCTTGCGCTGGCCATCTTGCTCTTGGTCGCGTTCCCGGCCGAACTGCTCAACAACACGATTGCTGAAAACGGTCGGCGTGTCGGCCGGTGGTATGCCGGCCTCAACGACCGGCTCGAGCGTTTCACTGAATGGTTCGCGCGGGTCACGCGGTCGCGGGCGCTGGCGGCTGCCTTGCTCGTCAGCCTGACGGCTGTCATCTTCGGATTCGTCGACCCGAATTACGGCTTCGACCCGGTCTCATTGCGCATGACGGCCTCTCTCGCGATCGGCCTGTTCGTCGTGACGTATGTGGCCTCGTGGATCAGCGGTGCGATCATTTCGCGCGTCTGGCAGATTCCGACTCGCGTCGGCCTCCAACCGGCGGCACTCTTGTTCGCCGTGTTCGGTGTCATCATCGCGCGACTGTTGGACTTCTCGCCAGGCTTCCTCATCGGTCTTGTCATCGGCCTCGATGTGCTGACGCGGGTGGGCGCGCCGTACCGCGTGCGGGTTCTCATGACGAACCTGAGCGTGACAGTCGGGCTGGCGCTCACCGGCTGGATCGGATTCTCGGTGCTTGCCGCCGTTTCGACGGGTGAACCGTCGTGGTTCGAGATGCTCATCAACGACGCCTTGGTGGCGACCGCGGCGGAAGGCCTCACGGCGGCACTCGCATCCATGTTGCCGCTCGGGTTCTTGGCCGGGCATGAGATCGCTCGGCACTCGCGCCTGCTCTGGGTAGTCAGCTTTGCGATCGTGGCCACGTTGTTTGCGCTCATCGTGCTGCCGACCGCCGAGGGCGAGGTGGCTGTTGCCGACATAGGCTTCTGGCTTGTCGTCATGGTCATCTTCGCCGTTGTCGTGCTCGCTCTGTGGGCGGCGCTCCACTTCACGGCGGGTGACGAGGACGACGACGAGACGGCGGACGACCGGCCGGCGGAAACCGCGGGAGCCGCGCGCTAGCTGTTCTGACCTAGACCGTTGTTGACATAGCGAGAGACCTCCGGGTCGAGTGGAGCTGTTGAAAGTTCTCTCTCGAGCGGAGGTCTCTCGTGTCTCACCGTAATGCCCGGCTGACGCCGGCTGGCAGGTTCATCATGGTTC
>CALRMP020000032.1:0-32184 GCA_943369205.1 Gulosibacter massiliensis
GCACGGCCAAGTTCAACCTGCTCCTCGAGGTGAGCAGGGCGTTAGCGTGAGACACGAAGACCTCCGGTTGCGATGGTGAGTGTGGTAACCCACATCGTTCCGGAGGTCTTCGCTCACCTCATACGTTCACAACGTCCCGAGGAACTACAACTAGGGCTCAACAGCCGTGAGGAAACGGATGGCCCTGTCCGCAAGGCGTCCACAACTTGTCTCATCTGAGTTGAGACAAGTCTCATCTGGATTGAGAACTGACACCGCGAAAGTTTCGGCGGGTGGAGGGGATGACGGGAATCGAACCCGCGCTATCAGCTTGGGAAGCTGAAGTTCTGCCATTGAACTACATCCCCGCGCTGGAGCTTGGAGCGAAGATCATTTCTGATCTTCGCCGCGACGCCAGCGCTGGTGCCCGTCCCGGGCACCAGGTCGCGTGAGCAGTGTAGCAAGCGTCGCTAGGCTGACCGCATGCTTCTGAGCGACCGCGATATCCGTGCCGAACTCTCCTCGGGTCGTATCGGCCTTGATCCGCTCGATCTCGCGATGGTGCAGCCGTCGAGCGTTGATGTGCGGCTCGACTCGCTCTTTCGGCTCTTCGACAATCACAAGTACCCCTTCATCGACCCCGCCGAGGAGCAGCCCGAGCTAACTCGCCTCGTTGAGGCGAAGCCGGATGAGCCGTTCATCTTGCACCCGGGCGAGTTTGTGCTCGGGTCGACCTATGAGCAAGTGAGCCTGCCCGATGATGTTGCTGCGCGGCTCGAGGGCAAGAGCTCGCTCGGGCGCTTGGGTCTGCTGACCCACTCGACGGCTGGCTTCATTGACCCCGGGTTCACCGGTCACGTGACTCTCGAGCTCAGCAACGTGGCAACCCTGCCGATCAAGCTGTGGCCCGGCATGAAGATCGGCCAGCTCTGCTTCTTCCGGCTCAGCTCGCCGGCCGAAAACCCCTACGGCACGGGCCAGTATCTGAACCGGTACCAGGGCCAGAGGGGGCCAACGGCTTCACGGTCGTGGCTTAACTTCCACCGCACCGAGATTGCGCCGACCGCCGAGTAGGGTCTCGATCAAGCGCCTGCGAGTGCCGCGACGCGCTCGATGAGGTCACGCGAGCTAAAGGGCTTGACGATGTAGTCGTCGGCGCCGGCCGCGTAGGCACGATCGATGTCGGTCTGTTGCGACTTCGCCGTGAGCATGAGCACCTTGATGTCGTGACTCGGGTCGTCACCGCGCAATCGCTCGAGAACCTCGATGCCGCTGACGCGCGGCATCATCCAGTCGAGCACAATCACCGCGGGGCGACTCGCGGCGATCAGCTCCAGCGCCGTCTCGCCATCCGTCGCGCTCTCGACGTCGTGTCCAGCGGCGCGCATGCGATTTTCGAGCAACAGCAAGACGTCTGGTTCGTCTTCCACGATCAGGACGTGCGCCATGCGATTCCCCATTTCCCCATGTGCGCGCAAGTCTCTCACGCGCGGGCGCGCGAACGGAGACCCACGTCGTGCCGACTGTGAGGAACTCCGGGTGAGTGACCACGCGACACTTTTCGCCGCGATCCGCCGCCTCCTGCGGGCCGGGCGGCAGTATCGTGTGGGGCACGGCGGCGAGCGGCCCGCACGCCACGAGAGCAAGGACACATCATGGTTGCTCGGGGCATGGCCGCTCGAATCCATGACCTCCCGACGGGGCAACGCCGGGCGGTGATCGCGCTCTTGCTCGCCTTGACGGTGGGCGCTTCGTGGTGGGCAGTCATCGCCGTCACCCCCGACTTGCCGGTGTCGATCTGGTTTCCCGGCTCTGCGGCCGCGGTCATCACCGTTCTGGTCAGTCGAGGCCGGCGAGTGGTCGTCGCGCTTCTCGTGGCAGTGGCGCTGACCCTGGTCGGCACCGGCAGTGGTCGATCGCTCGAGGTGTCCTTGGCGTACGGCATCGCCATCGGGCTCGAAGCGTGGGTCGTCGCGCAAATGCTGACGCGCGGTCGGCCACACGCGTTCTTGCGCAATCTAGACCAGCTGGGCTGGTTCTTGATCAGTAGCACCGTTGGGGTTCTGGTCGTCGTCGTGGTGGCCGGCGCGGGTGCCAGCATCGTGTCGGGCGCGAGCCCGCTCTTGATCGGCGCGGCACTCCTGACCTCGCACCTCAGCGCCGTCGTCGCGCTGGTGCCGATCGCACTTGTTTCGATCAGCGAACGCATGTGGCGCCCGCGGTGGGAACTCATCCTTCAGTCGTTCACTCTTCTGGTGTTGACCGTGGTGGTGTTCGGCCCTGCCGCGCCCCTCGGAATCACGTTCTTGCTTCTCACCACCTTGATGTGGGCGGCGGCCCGATTCCCACCGGTCTATGTCTCGGTGCAGACGATCCTGCTCGCCACGGCTGCAACCGTGGCGACGTCGCTCAATGTCGGACCGTTCGCCGTTCTGCTTCACGACGACCTGCGAGGCTCGATCTTTGCACTGCAGCTTTTCATCCTGACTCACGCCGCAGCGGGCCTCTTCGTTGCGGCGCAGAGTGCCGAGTGGAGGGCGACGGCTGCCGAGCTTGCAGAGCGCGAGCGCGACGCCCTTTCGATCGCGCATCAGCTCTCGGAACTTAATGCGCAAAAGGACGACTTCATCTCGGCAGTCAGTCACGAGTTGCGCACGCCCGTGACGAGCATCTTGGGATTCTCAGAACAGGTCGTCGACGCGCAGCTCGACCCCGAGACAGTCCAAGCTGGCCGCATCATCTATCGAAACGCCCGTCGGCTCGCCGATGTGATCGAAGACGTGCTCGAGCTCAGTCGACTCAGTACGGTGCAGGCCAGCACCCGCCCGGCGTCGCCCGTCGACATGGGTGCCCTCCTCCGGGATTGCGTCGACGACACCATGGGGCTCGCATCGACGACAGGTGACGTCCGAGTCGAGCTCGAGCTTCCCGACAACCCGGTGGTGATTCAGGCTGTTGAGCAAGATCTCATTCGAGTGGTCTCGAACCTCGTGACGAATGCCGTGAAGTTCAGTCCGCACGGCGGAACGGTGACGGTCATCCTCACCGAAGCAGAAGAGTCACTTTCGCTGTCGGTGAGCGACGAGGGGCCGGGCATTCCTCTCGACGAGCAAAAGGCCGTGTGGGAGCGTTTCTACCGCGTGCAGTCGCCGCAACACCGCGACGTACCCGGAACCGGCCTCGGCTTACCCATCGTGCGATCGCTCGTCGAGCACCGCATCGGCGGCACCATCACGCTCGTGTCTGACGGGGTGCACGGCACGACCATGGTCGTGCAGATTCCTCGAACACCACCCGAGCGCGCGCCCGCTGGTCAGCGAACAGGCGCGTAACTGCCCGACCACGCGCTCAGTTGCCAGCCCAGCCACGGGCTGAACGCGAACGGCGCGGCGGACACCGATGCCCGGAGTTCGGCCGGGTCAACCCAGGCCCACTCGGCGACCTCGTCGGCGGCCGGCGACACGTCTCCGACGGCGCGAGCTGTGTACACCGGGCAGATCTCGTTCTCCACGATTCCCGACGCATCCACGGCGCGATACCGAAAGTCGGGCAGGGCAACACGCACGTCGGTCAGGGTCAGGCCGAGCTCGCGCTGGGCGCGGCGGGTGATCGCCTCCGGCGCATCTTCCCCTGGCGCCGGATGCCCGCAGAACGAGTTGGTCCACACTCCCGGCCACGTGGCCTTGCTGAGGGCGCGGCGGGTCACGAGAACTCTCCCGCGCTCGTCGAACACGTGGCACGAGAAGGCCAAGTGCAAAGGCGTGTCGGTCGTGTGCACGGTCGCCTTGGGTGCTGTGCCGATTGCCGTGCCGTCGTCTGACAACAGCACGACGGTTTCAGGGAGTTCGCTCATGGGCCGCGGTAGTCTGCTCGGGTGAAGAGGAACGACCAGTCGAGCATCGCAGAGGAGCGAGCTGCCGTGGTCGACGCTGTGCTGGAGCGCTTCTTCAGCCTATCCAAGAAGCGGGCCGCACCCCTGGGCGCGCACTACGAGCATTTGTGGGGTCTGCTCGAGCGCAATACGCAAGGCGGCAAGCGTTTCCGCCCCCGCATGGTGATGGCCTCCTATGCAGGCCTGGGCGGTACCGATCGGGATGCTGCTGCCTACGTAGGCGCAGCCTTCGAGCTGCTGCACACCGGCCTCATCGTGCACGACGACGTGATTGATCGCGATTTTGTGCGGAGGGGCATCCCGAACATTTCCGGTGCGTACCGCGACCATGCTGTCGATCGCGGTGTGAGCGTCGAGATTGCCGAGCATCGCGGAGTGTCTGCCGCCGTGATTGCGGGTGACCTCGCCCTGTTCAACGCATACCGGCTCATCGACAAGAGCGGCGTGACGTCGCCGACGCGCGAACGACTGCTCGACGTGCTCGACGAAGCGATGTTCACGAGCGCGGCAGGCGAGCTGATCGACGTCGACTTCTCGATCGACCCCGAGATGCCGCTCGTCGACGACATTCTCACGATGGAGCGACTCAAGACCGCCGTGTATTCGTTTGAGAGCCCGTTGCAGGCGGGGGCGATTCTCGCGGGTGCCTCTGAGGCCACCGTGACAACGATGGGCGAGTTCGGCCGGGACATCGGCATTGCCTACCAAATCATCGACGACGTTCTCGGGGTCTTCGGCGAAGAAGAATCGACGGGCAAGACCACGATCGGCGACTTGCGCGAAGGCAAGCGCACCGTGATGATCGCGTTCGCCTGCTCGACGCCGGCGTGGGCTCGGCTTTGCGATCTGATCGGCAAGGCTGACCTCTCGCTCGACGAGGCGGCCGAGGCGCGCTTGTTGCTCATCGAGTGCGGGGCGCGTGCCTTTGCCGAAGACCTGGCTCGCGGCTATGCGAACCGCGCGCTCGCGCGGCTTGCTGAGCCGCACATTCCTGCTGCCCTGCGCGACGAGCTTCACCCCGTCGCCGAGACCGTGCTGAAACGGGTGCGATGAACCGCTTGAGTCTGTATGACCAGGTCGCCGACGAAACCGCGTCGACCGTCATTCGCCGCTACTCCACCTCGTTTGGCCTCGCGTCACGATTGCTCGATGCGGGCGTGCGCCAGCACGTCGAGAACATCTATGCACTCGTGCGCGTCGCGGACGAGATCGTCGACGGGGGTGTCGCCGAGGCCGGACTCGATGCTGTGCATGCCGCGCGCTACCTCAACGAGTTCGAAGCAGAGACGAACGCCGCCATGGCCTCGGGCTACAGCACCAACCTCGTGGTGCACGCGTTCGCCCGCACGGCGCGCGAGGTCGGCTTCGGTGAAGAGCTCACCCAGCCGTTCTTCCACTCGATGCGCATGGACCTCACCGACACCGAGCACGATCAAGAAAGCTTCGACCGCTATGTCTACGGTTCGGCCGAGGTCGTCGGGCTCATGTGCCTAAGGGCCTTCGTGCAGGGCATGCCCATGGACGACGAGCAAGACCAGCGTCTCGTCACCGGAGCGCGAGCACTCGGGGCCGCCTTCCAGAAGGTCAACTTCTTGCGCGACCTCGCGGCTGACTTTGAGACGCTCGGGCGCAGCTACTTTCCCGGCATTCGCGTCGACTCGTTCACCGAGGAAGAGAAGCACCGGTTGCTTGATGACATCGACGCCGACCTTCGCACCTCCGCCGCGGTGATTCCGGAACTGCCGAAGGGCAGCCGCCGCGCGGTCGCTCTCGCGCAAGGCCTGTTCGCCGAACTCTCGGTGCGGCTGCGCAAGACCCCGGCATCACAACTCGTGCGCGCTCGCGTGCGCGTGCCCGACCCCGTCAAGGCCCGCATCGCCCTCGGCGCGCTCGTCGGCCGCACTCCTCGCCCGCGGCCTGCCGCAGAACCCCTCTCGATCGGAGAAGCATCATGAGTCGCGTGGTCGTTATCGGTGGAGGCATCGCGGGCCTCGCGAGTGCCGCCTTGCTCGCCCGCGACGGGCACGAGGTCACGCTCGTCGAGAAGCAGCCCGAGGTCGGCGGCCGAGCAGGCTCGTGGGAGACCGACGGCTTTCGGTTCGACATGGGCCCCTCGTGGTACCTCATGCCCGAAGTCTTCGACCACTTCTTCAAGCTGTGCGGCACGAGTGCCGCTGAACAGCTCGAGCTCGTGCAACTCGACCCCGGCTACCGCGTCATCACGGAAGGCTTCGATGAGCCGACCGACATCGCGGCCTCGCGCGCCGAGAATGTCGCGCTCTTCGAGTCGATCGAGCCCGGGGCGGGCGCCAAACTCGAGAAGTACCTCGATTCGGCCCTCGACACCTACGACATGGCCAAGAAGCGCTTTCTCTACACGAGCTTCGCGTCGTTCGGCCCGCTGATTCGGGGTGACGTGCTGAAGCGCACCGCGAAGCTCGTGCGCATGCTGCTGCAGAACCTCGACGCCTACGTCGGCAAGCGCTTCACCGACCTGCGCTTGCGCCAGATTCTCGGCTACCCGGCGGTGTTCCTCGGCTCGTCTCCGTTCTTGACGCCGAGCATGTACCACTTGATGTCGCACCTCGACCTCACCGATGGCGTGCTCTACCCGATGGGCGGATTCACTCGCCTCATTGAGCGCATTGCTACGGTGACCGAAGAGCAGGGTGTGAGCATCCGCACATCGTCTCCCGTCGCACGCATCATCGTCGACCCGACCACGAAGGCGGTCACCGGGGTTGAGCTCGAGGGCGGTGAGGTGATCGAGGCCGACCTCGTGGTGTCGGCCACCGACTTGCACCACAGCGAGACCCAGCTGCTGCCGGACGAGTTGCAGACCTACCCGCAGGCGTACTGGGACAAGAAGACCGCGGGCCCCAGCGCCCTGTTGCTCTACTTGGGCATCAAGGGCGAATTGCCGCAGCTCGAGCACCACACGCTGCTCTTCACGGCCAACTGGCGCGAGAACTTCGAGTCGATCTTCGGGGCTAGTCCGAAGCTGCCCGAGCCGGCCTCGCTGTACATCTGCAAGCCCAGCGGAGTCGACCCCTCGGTCGCGCCCGAAGGCCACGAGAACGTCTTCGTGCTCGTGCCGTCTCCCGCCGATCTGTCGTTCGGTCGCGGAGATGTTGACGGCGACGGCGACACGCCTCTCGAGGCCTACGCCGACCGCGTGATCGCGCAGATCGCCGATTGGGCGAAGATTCCCGACCTTGCCGACCGCATCGTGGTTCGTCGCACCTATGGGCCGGGCAACTTCAACGCCGACCTCAACGCGTGGCGCGGCACCGCCCTCGGCCCGGCGCACATCTTGTCGCAGAGCGCCTTCTTCCGAGCAGGCAACGTCTCGAAGAAGGTGAAGGGGCTCTACTACGCGGGCGGCTCCACCATTCCCGGAATCGGGCTGCCGATGTGCCTCATCAGCGCCGAGGTGCTCGTCAAGCGCTTGCGCGGCGACACCTCAACGGGCGCACTGGCGGAGCCGCTGCAGCCCACGGTCTCGGCTGCGCCGGCCACTGCTGCGACCGACACGGCCTCCGCCGCCTGAGCCCGACTCCAGAGATGTCACTCGTCAACTTCGCCTACCTCGCGGCGCTCGCCATCTCGATCACCGGAATGGTGCTGCTCGACCGCCGCTTCTGGCTGTTCTTCTGGCGTGACGCCCGCCGCGCGGCGATCGTGCTCGTCACCGGGGTCGTGTTCTTTCTCATCTGGGATCTCGGCGGCATTCTGCTCGGCATCTTCTTCCGGGGGCAGACCGACTTCATGACGGGCCTGCTCATCGGGCCCGAGCTGCCCATCGAAGAGGTCTTCTTCCTCACCCTGCTCTGCTACAACACGATGATCGCCTACACCGCGGCGTGCGATCTGTTGGACGGCCGGTGGTCGCGTCGGGGATCGGTTGCCGCCGCGGGCAGCCCCTCGATCGACGACAGTGCGGCGCCGGAAACGGAGGCTGGGCGATGACGTATCTGCTGCTCAACGCACCCTTTCTGACCGTCGTCGGCCTCGTCGCCGTCGCGGCGATGCTCGCCCGCCGGTCACCGCGCTGGAAAGCCGTGGGGCTCGCTGCGATTCTCATGCTGACCCTCACCGCGATCTTCGACAACGTCATCATTGGCACGGGCATCGTTGACTACGACGACAGCCTCATCAGCGGAGTGCTCATCGGCATTGCTCCGATCGAAGACTTCGCCTATACGGTCGCGGCGCTCGTCTTGCTGCCCTCGGTGTGGGAACTCCTGCGTCGCACACCGCGCGGCCACAATGAGGAGCCGTGAGCACTCTCGGTCAGCTCTTCATCAGCTCGCGCCCACTGAGCTGGATCAACACGGCATTTCCGTTCGCGGCCGCGTACCTGCTCACCACGGGCCGAGTCGATGTGGCCTTCGTGGTCGGCACGATCTACTTTCTGATTCCGTACAACCTCGCGATGTACGGCATCAACGACGTCTTTGACTACGAGAGCGACTTGCGCAACCCGCGGAAGGGAGGCGTTGAGGGCGCGTTGCTTGACCCGAGCATCCACCGCACGACGCTGTGGGCTGCGGTCATCACGAACGTGCCGTTCCTGATCGTGCTCGTGGCTCTCGGTTCGCCCCTGTCGTGGTTCGTGCTCGCCGTGAGCGTCTTCGCCGTCATCGCCTACTCAGCCAAGGGCCTGCGGTTCAAGGAGAAGCCGTTCCTTGACTCGGTGACCTCCTCCACCCACTTCGTGAGCCCGGCCGTCTATGGGCTCGTGCTCGCCGGGGCGACGTGGACTCCGGCGCTGTGGCTCATTCTCGGCTCGTTCTTCTTGTGGGGCATCGCATCGCACGCGTTCGGAGCCGTGCAAGACGTGATCGCTGACCGCGAGGGCGGGCTCGCGTCGATCGCGACCGTCATCGGTGCGCGCGCGACCGTGCGGCTGGCCGTGGGCGCCTATGTTCTCGCCGGACTCTTGCTGCTGGGCACCGAATGGCCGGGGCCCCTCGCCGCGATCGCTGCTCTGCCCTACGTCGTCATCACCGCCCAGTTTTGGATGATTACCGACGAGACGGCCGAATCGGCGAACCGCGGCTGGAAGCGCTTCTTGTTGCTCAACTTCGTGGCGGGAGCGATCGTCACGATGCTCATGATCTACTGGGCGATCACGCGCTAGCCCGGCGGTTGGTTTGCTACACCCCGCCCGCAAGGCCGATTGCGACCAGCAGGAGCACGGGCGCGAGCCCGAGCAGGATGCTCGTGCCCAGCGCGAGTGAGGCGATCGCGCGGCCGCCGAGTTGGGGTGCGGCGCGAAGCGCAAGGACGGAGGCGACCGCCGTGCCCACTCCGATTGAGGCGGCGATGATCAGTGATCCGACAACGAGCGTGATCTGCTCGACGTTGGGCACGGTGATGGTGTCGTTTGCGATGAGGGTTTGAAGCGCGAAGCTGAGCAGAATGCCGACGATGCCCAGCCGGGCGATTCGGGCGGCGCGATTGGGGCCGGGCCGCAGGCTGCGGGTGAGGTCAGGAGTGAAGGCCGAGAACGGGTCGGGCTCGCGATGCGGGCGACCGCGCCACTCAGTGCCGTCGAACCACTGCTCGTAGCCCGGCCTGTCGATCATGGGCTGCCAGCCCGGGGTCGAGTGGTCGAGGTCGGGCTCGTCGTCTCGCGGGTCGGTGCTCACAACTCGTAACGGTAGCTGAGCTCAGCCGGGTACTCTCCGCGAGCGGTCAGTTGCGCGGCTGCCGCGGCGAGGTGCTGCAGCGTGAGGCCCAGCACTTGAGGCCCGAACGAGATGCGGCCCACACCCAGCTCGGCCAGCCGCTCGAGAGAGATGTAGCCGGGATGCGCGAAGAGGGCAATCGGCGCGCGCACGGCGGCCACAGCATCGGCGACCTTCTGCTCGGTGTTCAGCCCCAACATGAAGATGCTCGTGGCGCCTGCATCGACGTAGGCGTTGGCGCGGTCGATGGCTTCACTCCAGTTGTCGGGCGAACCCGCGAGCGTGTCCGTGCGCGCGTTGATCGCGAGCGGAACGCCCGCCGCGTCAGCCGCGGCGCGCGCGGCAGCGACCCGACTCGCGGCCTCGTCGATGGGCCGTCGTTCGCCGCGGGCACCGGTGAGCGAGTCTTCGATGCTGAGGCCGGCGGCGCCCGCCTCGATGAGCCGCGCAACGTTGTCGCGCACGCCGCTCGCGTCGGGCGCATAGCCGCGCTCGAAGTCGACGCTCACGGGCAACTCAGTTGCCGCCGTGATGCGCTGTGCGGCGCCGAGGGCCATGTCGACCGTCATGCCCTCGCCGTCGTCGACCCCGAGCGAGAACGCGACCGAGTGGCTCGCGGTGGCGAGAGCCTTGACGCCTGGGGTGCGGGCGACGATGCGCGCGGTCATCGCATCCCACACGTTGACCACGATGAGCGGATCGCCCGGCACGTGCAGAGCAGCGAGGGCAGCGGCTTTCGCGGCGGTTGTCGTCATGTCTCTACCCTGACACAATCGGCGAAATCCCAGCCAAGACCCGAGAGTTTCGCGGCGTGCTCTGCAACCATGCGCCATGACGACGATCAGACTCCGCGACTACCAGCCTGCCGACCTCGACGCGATCGTGGGACTGTGGGACGAGGTGCGAGGCGAAGGCATGGAGCCCGTCTACGCGCTCGCTGAAGTGCTGGCGTCGTGCGAGAAAGACCACGCGGTGCTCGCGGTTCGAGACGAGGTCGTCGTCGGCGCTGCGGTGGCTCGTGCCGCACACGATCAGGGGTGGATCGTCTTCTTGGCGGTCACCGCGTCGGCCCGCGGAGCGGGCGTCGCCGGCTCCATGCTTGCTGCCCTCGAGCAGCGCATGGCGCCGCAGGGGCTCACACGACTGTCGATTCTCGTGCCCGACCAGCAACATCAGCACGGCGCCCTGATCAAGGCGGGGTTCGAAGACCGCGCGCACTTGAGCTATTTCGAGCGCGAGATTCCGGTCAAGCAGCGCGAGCTCACGGCGCTGCGCGAACTCGGTGGTCGCATCTTGCCTCGTGACCTGTGGGGGTCGATCGCGGGCATGCAGGCCGAAAAGGAGCTACTTGAGCGCCGCCTGGTGCTGCCCCTCGCCGACCCCGGGCTTGCCGAGCAGTTCGGGGTCGAGCCTCCGCGCAGCATCGTGCTGTTCGGCCCTCCCGGCACGGGCAAGACCACCTTTGCCAAGGCCGTCGCCTCGCGCCTGCAGTGGCCGTTCGTCGAAGTGTTTCCGTCGCGGCTCGCTCACGGGCCACAGGGACTCGCGGGCGGCTTGCGCGAAACCTTCGCGACGATCGCCGAGCTCGATCACGTCATCGTGTTCATTGACGAGGTCGAGGAGATCGCCGCCCAGCGCGGCGGCGAACCGCCCTCCGCCATGCAAGGAGTCACCAACGAGCTGCTCAAGATCATTCCGGCGTTTCGGGATGCTCCCGGGAGGTTGCTCATCTGTGCCACCAACTTCATCCGCGCGCTCGATGACGCGTTCTTGCGGCACGGTCGCTTCGACTACGTGATTCCGATCGGGTTGCCGGATACTGCGGCGCGCGAGGCGATTTGGTCGCGCTACATTCCCGACTCGGTTGAGGGCGAGGTTGACCTCGCCCAACTCGTGGCGAGCAGCGACGGCTACTCGCCGGCCGACATCGAGTTTGCCGCGCGATCTGCTTCACAAGCGGCACTCGAGCAGTCGGTGTTCGGGGCGCCCGGAGCGGGCATCCGCGGCCCCTCGACCGCGGACTATGTGGCCGCAATCGCGCGCACGCGCGCAACGGTCTCGGCGACCGTGGCGAGCGAGTTCGGCGAAGACATCGAGGCCCTCGCGCGCACCTAGTCGACCACTCGATTTCGCGGGATCAGGGGCCTAGGGTGATTGAGAGTCGCAGCACGAGATATGCGGCGGAGATGAACAAGTAGATCGACCCTTGGGCAACGACGATGATCGACATTCCGAGGCCTCCGTCGATCGCGGCGCGGCGCACCCCCCGCACCCCGAGAACCACCTGCGCTGTCGACGACATCGCCAGCCCCAGCATCCCGATTCCGATCGCGGTGAACGCCCACGGAACAAAAGGAATCAGGAACACACCGATAACCAAGAGCCCGAAAACGATCGATGCAACGTCGCTAGCCCGTCGAGCTCGCCCAGCAGCCACGTTGGCCCCGGGCCACATACTGCGGTCGTAGTCTGCCCCGAACATGCTCGGCTTTCGCAAAGCTCGATGGGTGTGATCGGTAAATCCCCGGCCGTCGTGCCACCGCTCGCGTTTCGGATCAGCCGGGTCGGGGTGCCAGCCGCGCTCGTAGGTGAGCTGAGGTTCTGGCGCCCCTTCCCCAACCAAGGGCTCTGCCGTCATCTAACTACGGTCACCGAGCTGTGCGTGTTCTCCCGGCTTCACGAACAGCATGAGCACGAGGCCGATCGCGAGAATCACAACGATTCCGAGGACGCCGAAGATGGTTCCACCGAACCAAGCGATGAAGCCTGCCCAGAGCAGCGGTGACAGCGGGCTCGCCGCGCGGCCAGTAGTCGCGTAAAGCCCAAAGATCTCGGCTTCGCGGCCTACTGGAGTAACGCGGGCAAGAAGCGAACGGCTTGCAGCTTGTACCGGGCCGACGAAGGCGGTCAGAGCAAGACCAAAGATCCAGAAGACAATCTTGCCTTGGTCGGCGAGCAAGAACACCGCAATGCCCGAGACCACCAGGCCGGCCAGGGCGAAAATGATCACCGCACGCGCACCGAACTTGTCATCAAAGCGGCCCGCGAGAATCGTCGATACGCCGGCGATGAGGTTCGCGCCAATGCCGAACGCCACCACTTCAAGGAACCCGAACCCGAATGCGACGCTCGCGAGCACGGCACCAAAGGTGAACACGCCAGCAAGGCCGTCACGATAAATGGCTGATGCGAGCAAGAACCAGAACGTTTGGCGGCTGTCACGGAAGATGCGGCCGATCTGCTTGGCCACTTCAACGTATGCGCGGAAGAAGCCGACGCGCACCCGGCCAGGCAGGGGCGGCAACTCAGGCACGTTTCGGAAGATCGCAATAGAAAACACAACGGTCCAGAGGGCACATCCGAGCGCGACGACGCGGAACGGCAAGCCGTCGTCTTCCGGCAGGCCGAACCAGTCAGACGCATAGGCAACGACAACAATGACGAGCGCGATGATTCCGCCCAGGTACCCGAAGCCCCACCCGAGGCCACTGACCCGACCGATGGTTTTCGGTGTCGACACTTGCACGAGCATGGCGTTGTAATTGACGGCAGCGATCTCGCTAAAGATTGAACCAATCGCGATGAGTGAGACGCCAAGCCAGAAGAATGCCGGGTCGGCTTCAACGAAAAAGAGAAGTGCTGTGCAGACCACCAGCAAGGCGGTCGAGATGCCAAGCCAGAGCTTGCGCCGGCCACTCGCATCGCTGATCTGACCAAGTACAGGCGCGACGAGGGCGATGCCAATACCGGCGAGGCCGAGGCCGAGGCCGAGTCCCGCCGTGAGTTCGTCGATCGCGGCCTTGAATGCGGGATCGTCTTCGCCCAGGGCGACGATCTCGGGCGGTAGGAAGGCCTCCGTCGTCAGGTAAAGGGCCGTGAAGATGAAGGTGATGATGACGGTGTTGAAGGGCTGGGTCGCCCAGTCCCACATCGCCCACGACCACACCTGCTTTCGGGGCACAACCTTCTCGGCGATATCGGCGCCGGCGGCTGCTACGGCTCCCGTTCGCGCAATGGTTGGGGGAGCTTGCACCCCCAGTTCGTCGAAGTGGCCGTGCTCGGGGGTGGATCCGACGCCGTTGTCGGCAGGCTTCTCAGTCATGCGCTCACGCTACCCCTCGGGGGTGAACGGGGGGTAGCGCGAATCGGCGTCGGTTTCGTGAATCCGCCACCTGCGCGCAACCTGAGAATTGAGCCAGTGTCGCTCAAGTTTGAGCCTCTCGACTTGACAGCGAGCATCCCGAATCTCAGACTTGATACAACGCGACTCAACCTTTCGCGTCTGTGAACTGAATGAAGGAGCACCATCATGGCTCGTGCCGTCGGCATCGACCTCGGAACCACCAACTCCGTCGTCTCTGTACTCGAGGGTGGAGAACCCACCGTTATCGCCAACGCCGAGGGTTTTCGCACGACCCCCTCGGTTGTTGCCTTCACGAAAGACGGCGAGGTGCTCGTCGGCGAGACCGCGAAGCGCCAGGCCGTCACCAACGTCGACCGCACCATCGCGAGCGTCAAGCGCCACATGGGCACCGACTGGAAGCAAGAGATCGACGACAAGAAGTACACCCCGCAAGAGATCAGCGCCCGCATTCTGGCGAAGCTGAAGCGGGATGCGGAGCAGTACCTGGGCGAGAGCGTCACCGACGCCGTCATCACGGTGCCCGCCTACTTCAACGACGCTGAGCGCCAGGCCACGAAAGAGGCGGGCGAGATCGCGGGCCTCAACGTGCTGCGCATCATCAACGAGCCCACCGCGGCGGCCCTGGCCTACGGCCTCGACAAGGGCAAGGAAGACGAGCTGATTCTGGTCTTCGACCTCGGTGGCGGCACGTTCGACGTGAGCTTGCTCGAAGTGGGCAAAGACGACGACTTCAGCACCATTCAGGTGCGCTCGACCGCCGGTGACAACCGCCTCGGTGGTGACGACTGGGACTCCCGCGTCGTTGACTACCTCATCAAGCGGTTCAAAGAGACCACGGGTGTCGACGTCAGCACCGACAAGATCGCCAAGCAGCGCCTCAAGGAGGCCGCTGAGCAGGCCAAGAAAGAACTCTCGAGCTCGACGAGCACGAGCATCCAGCTGCCCTACCTCTCGCTCACCGAGAACGGCCCGGCCAACCTCGACGAGACGCTCACCCGCGCCAAGTTCGAAGAGCTCACGAGCGACCTGCTTGACCGCACGAAGAAGCCGTTCGAAGACGTGATCCGCGAAGCGGGTGTCAAGGTCGCCGACATCGCGCACGTCGTGCTCGTCGGTGGATCGACCCGCATGCCCGCCGTCACCGAGCTCGTCAAGAAGCTCACGGGCGGCAAGGAGCCCAACAAGGGCGTCAACCCCGATGAGGTCGTCGCCGTTGGCGCGGCCCTCCAGGCTGGCGTGCTGAAGGGCGAGCGCAAAGACGTTCTGCTCATCGACGTGACCCCCCTGAGCCTCGGTATCGAGACCAAGGGCGGCATCATGACCAAGCTCATCGAGCGCAACACGGCGATTCCGACCAAGCGCAGCGAGACCTTCACGACGGCCGACGACAACCAGCCGAGCGTCGCAATTCAGGTCTTCCAGGGCGAGCGTGAGTTCACGCGCGACAACAAGAACCTGGGCACCTTCGAGCTCACCGGCATCGCGCCGGCTCCGCGGGGCATCCCGCAGATCGAGGTCACCTTCGACATCGACGCGAACGGCATTGTGCACGTTTCGGCGAAAGACAAGGGCACCGGCAAGGAGCAGTCGATGACCATCACGGGCGGCTCGTCGCTCGCGAAGGAAGACATCGAGCGCATGGTGCGCGAAGCCGAAGAGCACGCCGCGGAAGACAAAGAGCGTCGTGAGAAGGCCGAAGTGCGCAACAACTCGGAGCAGCTCGTGTACTCGATCGAGAAGCTCATCACCGAGAACGCCGACAAGCTTCCTGACGACGTCAAGGGCGAAGTGCAGGCCGATGTGGATGCTCTCAAGACGGCGCTCGCCGGTGACGACGATGCGGCGGTGAAGACGGCGTTCGACGCCCTCAATGCCTCGCAGACCAAGCTCGGTGAGGCGATCTACTCGGCATCGCAGGTCGACCCCACGCCGGTCGACGAGCAGGAAGCGACGTCGAACGATGACGACGTGGTCGACGCCGAGATCGTTGACGACGAAGACGAGACGAAGCCCGCCGACAAGGACTCGAAGTAGTCATGGCCGGCAAAAAGCGCGACGACGATCACGACGAGAGTCATGACGACCTGAGCGACGGGGCGGTGACCGACGCGGAAGAACTCTTCGCGGCGGAAGACGCCGACGTCGAGGTGTCGGAGAGCGGGAACACGCTCGCGGCAGAGCACGATCTTGACGCCGACATCGACCACATCTTGTCCGAGGCGGGGCAGCGCGAGATCGAGGAATACCGCGATCGCGCTGCCCGCGCCGAGGCCGAGCTGGCGAACTTCCGCACGCGGGTCGAGCGCGACCGCGCCGCGAACCGCGAAGCGGTCATCGCCGATGTGATCCGTTCGCTGCTGCCCGCGATCGACGACCTCGATCGTGCGGCGGCGCACGGCGACCTCGAAGGAAGCCCCCTTGAGCTCGTGGCGCAAAAGCTGCGGTTGGCGTTCGAACGCTATGGCTTGCGCTCGGTCGGAGTCGTCGGAGAGCCCTTCGACCCCGCCGTGCACGAAGCGATCGTGCAACTGCCCAACCCCGACGTGACCGAGAACACCGTGGCCGACGTCATCGAGGGCGGCTACGCTCTCGGCGAGCGACTCGTGCGGCCGGCCAAGGTGGCCGTCTCGGTGCCCCAGGGATAGGTGACGCATGGCGAGCCAAGACTGGTTCGAGAAAGACTTCTACGCCGTGCTCGGCGTGTCGAAAGATGTCTCTGAAGCCGATCTGAAGAAGGCCTATCGCAAGCTCGCGCGGCAGTATCACCCCGACTCGAACCCTGGCGACGCGAAAGCCGAAGCGCGCTTCAAGGAGATCAGCGAAGCGCACTCGGTTCTGAGCGACAAGGCCCAACGCGCCGAGTACGACCAAGTGCGCGCCATGGGTTCGGGGGCTCGGTTCACGGCCGGAGGTGCCCCCGGTGGCTTTGATGACGTCTTCGGCGGCATGTTCGGCGGCGCGCGCGGCGGGCAACGCCCGCCCAGTGGCTTCGAGGATGTCTTCGGCGGGCTCTTTGGTAACGGTCGCTTCGGGCAGACCACGGGCGGCTACCGCGGGTACGGCGGCCCCACCAAGGGCCGCGACCAGACCGCGACGGTGGGCCTTGAGTTCATGACCGCGATCAAGGGCGACACCGTGACGCTCGAGCGCTCGGGTGCGGGCAAGCCATTGCAAGTCAAGATCCCCGCAGGTGTGGCCGACGGGCAGAAGATTCGCCTGCGCGGCAAAGGCGAGCCGAGCCCCGACGGCGGCGAGGCCGGCGACCTGGTGTTGACGGTTCAGGTGCGCAAGCATCCCGTATTCGAGCGCGACGGACTTCATTTGCGGGTGGATGTTCCCGTCACGTTTGTCGAGGCAGCACTCGGGGCAACCATCGAAGTGCCGACCCTCGGGGGCGAGCCCGTGAAGCTCAAAGTGGCGGCGGGCACGCCGAGCGGACGCGTGCTGCGCGTCAAGGGCCGCGGAGTCGTCACCTCAAACGGAACCGGTGATCTGCTCGCGACGGTGCAAGTCGCGGTTCCGGCGCATCTGGGTGCCGACGCGATCAAGCACCTTGAAGCCTTCGCGGCGGCCGTGCCCACGGAGAACCCCCGTGACGAACTGATCGCCCGAGCTCGCGGCTGACGACGGCGGTAAGGAGTGAACGCGATGGATGAGAACAGCCCGATCTTCGCGATCGCTGTCGCCGCGGAGCTCGCGGGGATGCACCCGCAGACTCTGCGCCAGTACGACCGGCTCGGGCTCGTGTCGCCGACCCGCACGGCGGGCCAGAGCCGTCGTTACTCGATGCGCGATGTCGTGCAGCTGCGCGAGATCGCGCGGCTGAGCGGTGAGGGCCTCAATCTCGAGGGAATCCGCCGCATTCTCGAGCTCGAGAATGAGGTCGTGGCGCTGCGGTCGCGCGTGCGCGAGCTCGAAACGGCGCTCGCCGACCAGCTTCTCGCCCGCCCGGGGAGGCGCGTCTTCGCCGCCGGCGCCGAGGGCGATGTCGTGTCGATCAAGGCAGGAACCCGCGTGCAGAAGTCGAATCAACTCGTGGTCTGGCGCCCGCTGCGACGCAGTTGAGGCTCGTGCATCAGGCGGTCATGCGATCAGGGCCTAGGGTTGCCGGGTGAGCGCCGACCGAAACGATGATGACCGTGCTGGCGCGCCTCTCGACACAGCGCTGACCACGCTTCTTGATCGATTGCGTCGCCGGCCCGACATCGAGACCGCCGAATTGCGCGCGTGGGATGCCGCCGATCGCTACCTGCTCGACACGGCCGCACCCACCTTCGCGCGCGCGGGTGGCGAGGTCGTCGTCATCGGTGACACGCACGGTGCCCTCACGCTCGGGGCACTCGAGTTGGGTGCGACACACATTCGCGTGCACACCGACTCGCTCGTGGCCGAACGCGCTCTGCTGGCCAATGCGGCCGAGAGTGGGCAATCTGGGTTCTCGTTGCACGCGCTCGACGACGTGATGACTCCCGAGACCCGGCTCGTTCTGCTGCGGCTGCCGCGAGCGCTCGACCAGCTTGACGCTCTCGCTCGCGAGGTCGCGCGCGCTGGCCACGCGGAGGTCGTTCTGATCGCGGGCAACATGCTCAAACACATGACGCCGACGCAGAACGACGTGCTGCGGGAGAGCTTCGAGCAGGTCGACGTGTCACTCGCGCGCTCGAAGGCCCGGCTGCTCACCGCGCGCCGACCGCGAGCAGTGACCGCGCGGCCCGCGAGCGAGACGCGCGTCGACGAGTTCGACCTCACGATCGTGGCGCAGCCGGGAGTCTTCGCTGGCGCCACCCTCGACATCGGCACGCGCGCACTGCTCGAGGTGAGCGACCAGTGGCCGACCTACGACCGAGCGATCGATCTCGGCTGCGGGTCGGGCGTGCTGGCAACGACACTCGCTCGCCGAGCGCCGACTGCCCACGTCATCGCGAGTGATGTGTCGGCCGTGGCTGTCGCGAGTGCCGCGCTCACGGCGCGCGCCAACGGAGTCGAGGTCGAGGCGGTGCGTGACATCGGGCTCTCGACTCAGGCCGACGGCACCGCCGATCTCATCGTGCTCAACCCCCCATTCCATGTGGGGGCTGCCGTGCACTCGGGCGTGGCCGAGCGACTCTTCGTTGATGCGGGGCGCGTGCTGCGCCCGGGCGGACAACTCTGGACGGTGTGGAACAGTCACCTCGCCTACACGCCCGTCCTCGAGCGAGCGGTGGGCCCGACGCGTCAGGTCAGCCGCACTCCGAAGTTCACGGTGACGGTGTCGCGCAAGGCCTGAGCCCGTTGCGTCAGCGCGTGGCTTCGGCGAGCTTGTCGCGCATCTGCTCGGCCGTGAAATGGGGAATGTACCCGGGCTGATCGCGCTCGATGCGCCAGCTGTCGGCAAGCGGTCCGCCGTCGACGACATCGAACCCCACGTCGTCGATGAGCGCCGCCACGCGATCGCGCGCCTCGGCATCATCGGCAAAGATCGCGAGCGCGCGTCGGCCGGGGGAGCCTGCGGGTTGAGCGTGCGGGATGATGTCGCGGGCGGGAATGTGGTTGAACGCCTTGACGATGCGCGCGCCCGCGAAGTGCCGCGCGACGATTTCTGACGTGGTGGTTTCGCGAGCATCCAACGCAGGAATGGCGCCATCGCGCCCCGGGTAGTAGTTGTTGGTGTCGATCACGATGCGGCCATCGAGCAGGTGGCTCGGGATGCTCGCTACCGCCCCGAGCGGAATCGTCACCACGACGAACTCGCCTGCCTGCGCCGCCTGCTCGACGGTGCCCGCCGTGGCGAGTTCGCCCAGCTCGACCACGAGGGATTCCAGCGACTCGGGCCCGCGCGAATTGGCGATGACGATCGAGTGGCCCGCCGTCGTGAGCGCGCGGGCGAGGGCGCTCCCGATGTTGCCGGAGCCGATGATGCCGATTGTTGTGGTCATGGTCGGTGCAAGCGTGACGAGGCGCGCACCATTCCCCGTTCGCCGAGGGCGCATCGGCCGCGGCCGTTCCCCCTGGTTTCTCAGGCACAGGCGGCGTAAACTTGAGTCATACCGACTCAGGTTCAGCATCAGGAGAACTCACGATGGCTAACATGCAGGGTGCCCCGTCAAGCCAAGAGCAGCAGAAGTCTGCCCTCGAGCAGTACGGCGTCAACCTCACCGAAATCGCGCGGTCGGGCAAGCTCGACCCCGTGATCGGGCGTGACGCCGAGATTCGTCGTGTCAGTCAGGTGCTCAGTCGGCGCACGAAGAACAACCCCGTTCTCATCGGTGAACCGGGCGTTGGCAAGACCGCCGTCGTCGAAGGCCTCGCCCAGCGCATCGTCGCGGGCGACGTGCCTGACTCACTCAAAGACAAGCAGCTCGTGAGCCTCGACCTCTCGGCGCTTGTCGCCGGTGCGAAGTATCGCGGCGAGTTCGAAGAGCGGCTCAAGGCCGTGCTGAAAGAGATTGACGAGTCGAACGGCAAGGTCATCACCTTCATCGACGAACTGCACTCGCTCATGGGCGCGGGCGGCGGCGAAGGTTCGGTCGCGGCAGCGAACATGCTCAAGCCCATGCTCGCGCGCGGCGAACTGCGCATGATCGGCGCAACGACTCTCAACGAGTACCGCGAATACATCGAGAAAGACGCGGCCCTCGAACGCCGCTTTCAGCAGGTTTTCGTCGGCGAGCCGAGCGTGGAAGACACCGTCGCCATCCTCCGCGGTCTCAAAGAGCGCTACGAAGCACACCACAAGGTGACGATTGCCGACAGCGCGCTGGTCGCCGCGGCATCGCTCAGCAATCGGTACATCACGAGCCGCCAACTGCCCGACAAGGCGATCGACCTCGTCGACGAGGCCGCGAGTCGCCTCAAGATGGAGATCGAGTCGAGCCCCGTCGAACTCGATGAGCTCAAGCGCGCCGTGACGCGGCTCGAGATCGAAGAACTCGCGCTCAAGAAAGAGAAAGACGAGGCGTCGAAAGCCCGGCTGGTGAAGCTGCGCGAAGAACTCGCCGACAAGACGAAGCAGCGCGATGCTCTTCAGCAGCGCTGGACGATCGAGAAGTCGGGCCTCACCGCGGTCGGCGAGTTGAAGACGCGCCTCAACGAGTCGCGCATCGCGCTCGACAAGGCCATGCGCGAGGGCGAGTACCAACAGGCGTCGAAGCTCAACTACGAGATCATTCCCGGCATCGAGAAGCAGTTGGCCGACGCCGAGAGCGTCGAAACCGGCCCGCGCATGGTCAACGACCAAGTGACCGACGATGACATCGCCGCTGTCGTGGCCGCCTGGACGGGAATCCCCGTGGACAAGCTCACGCAGGGCGAGACCGAGAAGCTCCTGACGCTCGAGGCCGAACTCGGCAAGCGCATCATCGGGCAAAAAGACGCGGTTGCCGCCGTGAGCGAGGCGGTGCGCCGCACGCGCGCGGGCATTAGCGACCCCGATCGCCCGACCGGCTCGTTCCTCTTCCTCGGCCCGACCGGCGTCGGCAAGACCGAACTCGCGAAGGCGCTCGCCGACTACTTGTTCGATGACGAGAAGTCGATGGTGCGCATCGACATGAGCGAATACGGCGAGAAGTTCAGCGTCTCCCGCCTCATCGGAGCCCCTCCCGGCTACGTCGGCTACGAGCAGGGCGGTCAGCTCACCGAAGCCGTACGCCGCCGCCCCTACTCGGTGATCTTGCTCGACGAGGTCGAGAAGGCCCACCCCGAAGTGTTCGACCTGCTGCTGCAGGTGCTCGACGACGGGCGTCTGACCGATGGTCAGGGCCGCACGGTCGACTTCCGCAACGCCATCCTGATCTTGACGTCGAACCTCGGTTCGCAGTTGCTCATCGATCCCGGGGTCGACTGGGCCGCGAAGGTCGCGGGCGTCAACGAGATCGTGCGGCAGTCGTTCAAGCCCGAGTTCGTCAACCGGCTCGACGACATCGTCGTGTTCTCGCCGCTGTCGACCGATGACCTCGGCCAGATCGTCTCCCTGCAGATCGATCGTCTCGAACGACGTCTCGCCGAGCGGCGTCTGCAATTGGCGGTCACGCCGGATGCTCGCACCTGGCTCGCCGAACGCGGCTACGACCCCGTGTATGGCGCGCGGCCGTTGCGGCGCCTCATGCAGCACGAGATCGACGACGCCCTCGCCCGCGCGATTCTCTCGGGCACGATCAGTGACGGCGATGTCGTGCGGGTCGATGTGGCGCCGGATGGCGATGATCTCGTGGTCGAGCGGATGGCCGACCTGCCGGCCTAGCTACAGAAGCGCGGGCATGACCTCCTTCTCGAACAGCTCGATGCCACTCGTGTCGTAGGCCGCCTCGGCGAAGTAGGTGATGGCGTAGGTCATGCCGAGCTTCTGCATGGCCTGCAGTCGCTCGATCACTTGCTCGGGCGTACCCGCGAGCCCGGCACCGTTCCGCAGGTCGGCCACGGCCTTCGTCGCACGTTCGGCTCCGACGAACCGCGTCATGCGCGCTTCGATCGCGGCGATGCGATCAGCGACTTCCGTCTCGTCGCGGCCGATCACCGTGTTGTAGTTTGCCGAGCGCGTGATCGCGTCGAAGCTCGTGCCGAGCCGCTCGCAGTGTTCGCGCAGAATCTCACTCTTGGCGGTGAACTCGTCAGCCGTGCCGGCGAAGTTGGTGTATCGGCCGTACTGCGCCGCGATGCGCAGCGTCACCTTCTCGCCGCCTCCGGCGATCCACAGCGGGATGCCCTCCTTCTGCACCGGCAACGGCCGAACGATGGCGCCCTCAACCTGGTAGTAGCGGCCATCGAGCGTTGCCGTGCCTTCCGACCAGGCCTGCCGCATGATCTGCACGCCCTCGTCGAGCATGCGCAGGCGGTCGCCGATCTCGGGGAACCCGTAGCCGTAGGCGTTCCACTCGTGTTCGTACCAGCCACCGCCGATGCCCATCTCGACGCGGCCACCGGAGACGTGGTCGACCGTCGCAGCGACCTTCGCGAGGTAGGCGGGGTTGCGGTAGCCCATGCACGTGCACATCTGGCCGAGGCGCACACGCTCGGTCACCGCTCCGAAGGCCGCCATGAGCGTCCAGGCTTCGTGCGTCGCTTCGTCGGTCGGCACCGGCACGGTGTGGAAGTGGTCGTAGACCCAGATCGACTCCCACTGGCCGGCGTCGGCGTGCAGCGCGAGGCGCTTCATCACCGACCAATGATCGGTCGGTGAAATGTCGACGAGGTCGTGGCGCCAGCCCTGGGGAATGAAGAGTCCGAATCGCATGGAGCCCACGCTACGCCTGGTCGTTGGCCTTTCGCGCCGAACGCTTGTCGCGTGCCGCCTTCGCCGAGGCCGCCGCTCGCTTGGCGAGTTCAACCCCCCGCTGATTGAGCTTCTTCGCCCGCTCGTTCTCGGTGCCGAGAATCGCGAGGCCGCCGAGTGCGATGAGGGTTCCCGGCCCGGGCAGCGGCATCAGCACGACGCCCAGACCGACCGTCGTGCCGCCGACGACCTTCACGCCCGTGCGGTAAGCCTGGTCAAGAGACGGGTTGCGGCGAATCGCCTCACGTGCGCTCTGCGCCATCGACCGAGGCTTCGTGATGCGGGGCGCGGAGCCCGCGGCCTCATAACCCGGGTCACCGGGTTGCAGGATGCGCGCATCGTGTTCACTCACCCCTCTAGCCTGCAGGCCACGCCTAAGAGGCCGCCGACAGTCAGCCGCGTGTGAGCTCTTGCCGCACGATCTCGAGGAAGCTGTCGATGTCGGCCTCGGTCGTGTCGAAGGCGCACATCCAGCGCACTTCACCGCGGGCGCGATCCCAGTCGTAGAAGCGCACGCGCTCGCGAATCCGGTCGGCGGCGTCGTTCGCCAGGAGTGCGAACACGGCATTGGCCTGGGTCTGCTGGCTGAAGCCGAGGGAGCCTGCGGGCACGTCGCCTGCGGCGAGCATCCCTTCGAGGCCCGATCGAAGGCGGGCGGCCATAGCGTTCGCGTGGCTGGCCGAGCGGATGCCCAGCCCTTCATCGAAGAGCGTCAGCAGTTGCGCCGAGATGAAGCGCATCTTGCTCGCGAGCTGCATGTTCATCTTGCGCAGGTAGATGAGTCCGTCGACGCGCTCGGGGTTGATCACGACGATCGCCTCGGCGCCGAGCAGCCCGTTCTTGGTTCCGCCGAGAGACAGAATGTCGACCCCGGCGTCGGCGGTGAACGCGCGCAGGCTCGTGCCGAGGGCGGCGGCGGCGTTCCAGACCCGGGCGCCGTCGAGGTGCAGGGCCATGCCGTTCTCGTGGGCGTAGTCGGCGAGGGCGCGCACTTCGGCAGGCGTGTAGACCGTGCCCACTTCGGTGGTGTTCGTGATGCTCACGGCAAGTGGCTGTGCGCGGTGTTCGTCGCCCCAGCCCCAGGCCTCGGTCGCCACGAGCTCGGGCGTGAGCTTGCCGTCGGGCGTCGGCACGGTGAAGAGCTTGAGGCCGCTCACTCGCTCGGGCGCGCCGCCCTCGTCGGTGTGAATGTGCGCCGTGCCGCTTGCGACCACGGCGCCCCAGCGCGGCATGAGCGCCGTGAGCGACAACACGTTGGCTCCCGTGCCGTTGAAGACCGGAAAGACCTCGGCCTGCTCGCCGAACTCCGCCTTGACGACCTCGGCGAGCCGGGCCGTGTACTGGTCTTCGCCGTAGGCGATCTGGTGGCCGCCGTTCGCGTCGGCAATCGCCGCGAGCACTTCGGGGTGCACGCCGGCATAGTTGTCGCTCGCGAAGCCGCGGTAGCTGGTGTCATGGATGCGGGTCACGCCTCCATTCTCCCACCCGTCGCGGTCGCGACAGCGCGGCCGGGCGTCAGCCCTTGAGCGCTTCGCCGAGCTTGACCCGACCGCCCATACGCAGCAGAGAGTTCTCGTAGATCCGCGCTCCGACGAGCACGATGACGACGGCGCTGACCGCGAGGATTCCGAGCGAGACAAATGGCTCCCACCATTGGGCCTGCTCGAGGAAGATGCGCGTCGGCATGCCCACGGGCGATGAGAACGGCACGTACGACATGATGCCGACCACGAGTGGGTTGTCATTGAAGAAGATGATCAAGAAGTACGGCAACATGATGAGCCACGTGACGGGCTGCAGCACCGTGCCCGTGTCTTCCATGCGCGAGACGAGCGAGGCCGAGGCCGCGAACATCGCGGCGAGCAGCACGAAGCCGATCGCGAAAAAGACGATGAACCAGATCGCTGCGGGCCCAATATCGCTCAGCAGCACGTCTTGCCCCGTGAGCATGAGCGCGAGCGCGGCCGTCACGGCAATGAGCACAATCTGACCGAGGGCGAGGGCCGAGTTGCCAACCACTTTGCCGGCCAGCAACGCGCGGGCGGGCACGGCCGTGAGCAGGATCTCGACGATGCGCGTCTGCTTCTCCTCGACGACGCTCTGCGCGATGGTGCCGCCAAAGGTGATCGCGGCGGTGAAAAACACGATGCCGAACGCAAACGCGATGAGAAAGCCGAGGCCAGCATCGACCGGCGAAGGCTCGAGCAGTCGCACCGTGGGCTGCACCGAGAGCGCCTGCACGAGAGAGCCCGGAGCATCGCTGAGCGCGATGATCTCGACCGCCGGGCCGCCCGCCGAGGCATCATCGAGCGGCAGCACAGCCGCCTCGACGTCGCCGGCGCGCACGAGTTCTTCTGCTTCTGCGACGGTCGACACTTGCTCGACCTCGATACCGTCGAGCTCGCTGATCGATTCAGCGACCGGCCCAATCACGGCGACTGACGTCGCACTCCCCGCGCTTGAGACAAGGTTCGAGATGATGATGCCGGCCGCAACGAGCACGACGAGAATCGCGGTCGAAATGAGGAACGACTTGGAGCGCACCTTCGAGCTGATCTCGCGACCGGCGACAAGGCCGACCGCTGCTCGTGTGGTGAGCGGTGAATAGGTGGGGTTGGTGGTGGTCATCAGCGCACGACCTCTCGGAAGATCTCGGTCAGGGTGGGGCGGCGCGGCGCGAAGCGGTGCACGTGGCCACGACGCGCGGCCTGCTGCAGCACCTCGTGCGCGCCCGAGGCGTCGGACTCGAACAGCACGTATCCACCGTCGAACTCAACGACGGTGATGTCGGGCATTGAGCGAACCCAGGCAGCGTCGTCGGCCACCTGAAGCTCCCACTGCGAACCGGCGTTTGCCTCGCGCAGGGCATCCCTCGTTCCCGCCGCCCGAATCGCGCCGTCGGCGATCACGACGATGTCGTCGCAGAGCCGCTCGACGACATCGAGCTGGTGGCTCGAGAAGAGCACGGGCACCCCTTGGGCGGCGCGGGCGCTCAGAACGCCCAGCACGGTCTCGACCGCCATCGGGTCGAGGCCCGAAAATGGCTCGTCGAGCACGAGCACCTCAGGGTCGTGCACGAGGGCAGCGGCGATTTGCGCCCTCTGCTGGTTGCCGAGCGAGAGCTTCTCGATCGGCTCATCTCGTCGTTCGTGCAACTCAAGCCGTTCGAGCAGTTCGTCTGCCTTCTCTGCGGCGACTCCCGCCCGCATGCCGCGCAACCGAGCGAGATAAACAAGTTGCTCGTGCACCTTCATCTTCGGGTACAGCCCGCGCTCTTCGGGCATGTACCCAAAGCGTCGGCGTCCCTCGCGCGTCAGGGGAGCGCCGTCGAGCTGCACGGAGCCCGAATCGGCACCCAACACCCCCAGAACGATCCGCATGGTCGTGGTTTTGCCGGCACCGTTCGCGCCTACAAAGCCGGTCAGTCGGCCGCGGCCGACGGTGAACGACACGTCGTCGAGCACGCGGCGCTCGCCGTAGTGCTTGGTCACGTTCGTGATCTCGAGCATGGATGCTCCTTCCGTCACCACCACGGTAGGCAGGGGTCGCACGGCGAAGCATCCCCCGTGCGACTGTTCATGCTCCGTCGCGTGGGGGATCAGTTCTCGCCCGCGACGGCGACGCCGTTCTCGTAGGCGAAGACCACGGCGTGCACGCGATCGCGCAGCCCGAGCTTCAACAGCACTTTCGACACGTGGGTCTTGACCGTCGCTTCGCCGAGCCACAGCTCGCGCGCGATCTCGGCGTTGCTGAGGCCGCGGGCGAGCAGCCGCAACACCTCGGCCTCGCGCTCGGTCAGATCGGCGATGCGCTCGTCGACCGCGGCGGGCACCTCACGGGCGACCGTTGCCCGTTCGATGACGCGCCGCGTGACGTCGGGCGCGAGCAGCGCGTCGCCCTGAGCGACGACGAGCACCGCCTCGACGAGCTTCTCAGGGCTCGCGTTCTTCAGCAGGAATCCGCTCGCGCCAGCGTCGAGCGCTGCGAACAGGTAGTCGTCGCGATCGAAGGTCGTCAAGACGAGCACGCCGACGGAATGCTCCGGTCGAGCATCCCGTGCCGCAACAATGCGCCGCGTTGCCTCGAGGCCGTCCAGGCCCGGCATCTGTACGTCCATGCACACGACGTCGGGCCGCAGCACCTCGACCTGAGCGATCGCCTCCGCGCCGTCGCGCGCCTCGCCGACCACCTCGATGCCGGGCTCGGTCTCGAGAATGGTGCGGAAGCCCGTGCGTACGAGGTCGTGATCGTCGACCAGCAGCACGCGCACGGTCACGGTGCGTGCTCCTCAACGCTGGGTTCGTCGACGACCAGCGGCACGGATGCCCGCACGAGGTACCCGCCGCGACTGCGCGGCCCGGCCTCGAGCGTGCCCCCGACCGCCGCCAGCCGCTCGCGCATGCCGACTTGCCCGAGCCCGCCGCCGGCCGTGGATACGCCGCCCCGAGCCCGGGCACCAACGCCCGAGTCGGCCACCTCAAGCTCGACCGCCGTCGGCGTGAAGCGCAACCGGACTTCGAGCTCTGCGCTCGCGCCAGCGTGCTTAAGGCTGTTCGTGACGGCCTCGCGGGCGACGCGGTAGAGCGTCGTGTCGACGAGCGGGCCAAGGGGTGCGGGCTCGCCGACGACTGTAAAGGTCGCGGGTCGGCCGGTTGCGAGCACTTCGTCGATGAGTTCTGTGAGGTGCGCGGTCGTGCGGGTGCTCGGCCCGTCGACGGCCTCGGCCGCGCTGTCGCCCGGCGAGTGCAACGTCGACACGAGGCGGTGCAGCTCGTCGACCGCTTGCCGCGCCGACTTCTCGATCGCGGCGAGCGACTCGGCAGCGGCATCCCGCGCCCCGTCGCGATCGCTGCCGAGAGCGCGTCGTGCGGCACCCGCTTGAATGCCCATGACTGAGACGTGGTGCGCGACGACGTCGTGCAGCTCGCGGCCGATGCGCACCCGGTCAAGCGCGACCGCCTGCTCGGCTGTGCGCTCGCGTTCTCGCGCAAGCTCGTCTGTGCGGGCCTGCAACTGGGCTCGCTCGCGGGCGGCGGCCCAGGCGCGGTCGCCGAACGCCCACGCACCGGCGAAGTAGAGGATGTTCGTGATGACACTGATGAGCCCGAACGCGACACCGGGTGCGATGAAGCCGATATCGGAGTCGTCGGGCGCGAGCGAGGTGTCGAATGCTGCCTGGGTCAGGCTCCAGAACAGCCAGGCGAACATGGCGCCGACGATGATCGCCCGCGCAATGAGGGCGCGTCGCCGAGAGCGACTCCACGCGCCGATCGAGTACATGCTCGCAAACAGCGCGATATTGCTGAAGAGCACTTCGGGCACCGAGTTCTGAATGCCCAGGATGTAAACGATCGAGATGACCACTGTCACCGTGACGGGGTACATGCGTCGCCAGACGAGAGGGCCGGAGACGCCGAGCACCATGAGCGCCGCCATCCACGGCACGGTCGGCTCATCGAAAAAATTCGCCGCCGAGTAGAGCACGACCGTCGCCGAGGCACCGATAGCGACGATGAGGGCGAGAATGGCATCGGCGCGCAGGCCCGCACGGCCCGGAGCAGGGCGCATCCAGTGCCCGTCGGCATCCACCTCGACGTTAGTCACCCTTGAACGCTAACCGCCCCGACCGTGCGGGGCATCCGTCACGCGACGGATTCCGTGAGGTCGACGAGTGCGCCGTTGAGTTGCTCGTGGTCGACCGACCACAGCGCCGAGCACGCAGCGGCGAGGTTGTCGACGGCACCCGCCTCGTCGAGAGCTCCGACGACGAACGTCACGGCCGCCGTTGGCGTGCCCTTGGTGCGCCAACCGCTCGCGAGCGCCTGCACCCACGTTTCGGCCGCCGACTTGAGGGTGACGTAGTTGGCCATGCCCCATTTCGGGTGGGCGACGGATGCGGAGCTCACGATCGCCAACCGCCCAGCACTCGACGCACTCAGATCGTCGCGCAGCTCGCGGCTGATGACCCGGAGGGTCGTGAGCACGCGGCGTTCGAGCCACTCAAAGTCGTCGGGGTCTGAGCCGCCGCGCCACCCGCCGACCAGGTGCAACAAACCGTCGATGCTCGGGCGTCGGTCGCGCAGCCCGGCCGCCCACGCGCTCACCGCGGCCGGGTCGGCGAGGTCGACGACCGCGGTCTCGGCCGCGTCCAGGTCGGCAAGCGACTCGGCGCGTGAGCCCACCGCCACAACGTGCGCGCCCGCGGCGGTGAGGGCCGCGCAGACCGCGCGACCGCCGACGCCACCGGCGCCGGCGACCACGACCGTGCGATCGCTGAGTTCACCCGTCACGCCGTGCGACCGGTGATGCCCGCCGTCGACTCGATGACGACCGCCATCTTCTTCTGCAGGGCTTCGTAGAACATCGAGAGCGGAAACTCATCGTCGAGCACGAGGTCGGTGTAGCCCTTGGGCGGGCCTGCCAGCACCTCGTCGCTCAGTCCGCGAGCCCAGGCCGAGGCCGGGTGCGGAGTGAGCGTGCCCGAGACGAGTTCGTAGGCCTTGAGCCAGTGCACCATCTTGGGTCGGTCGATCGAGGCCCAGTACAGGTCGTTGATGGCGTTCGAGAGTTCGACGACGACGTCGGGCACGGCATCCCAGTCGATCGCGAGCTGGGTGTCTGTCCAGTGCAAGACACCCTTCTGGTGCATCCACGCAAAGAGCAATTGACCGCCGACGGCGTCGTAATTGCGCGTGCGCGTGCCGGTGATCGCGAACCGGAAGATGCGGTCGAAGATGACGGCGTACTGCACGAGGCGAGCGTGCTGGCGCGTGATGTCATCGGTGTCGGCGGCGCGCCACAGCGTGACGGCTTCGCGGAACGCGGTGAGGTCGCAGCGCAACTCTTCGAGCGAGTACAAGAAGTAGGGCATGCGCTGCTTGATCATGAACGGGTCGAACGGCAGGTCGCCGCGCATGTGCGTGCGGTCGTGAATCATGTCCCACATCACGAACGTGCGCTCGGCGAGTTCCTGGTCGTCGAGCAGCTGGAGGGCATCGGCGGGCAGGTCGAGCTTTGTGATGTCGGCCGCGGCACGCACGACGCGACGGTAGCGCGCCGCCTCGCGGTCGGCGAAGATCGCGCCCCACGTGAACGTCGGCAGCTGAGCCGGGGTGCCCTCGGGCGCCCCGGCCGGAACGCGCGGCGTGACCGAGACCGACTCCGGAAAGAGCACGGCCGAGTTGGTGTCGTAGCCCGGCGTGAAGTCGACGAACCGCAACCCGAGGTAGAGCGCATTGCCGTATTCGCCGGCCTCGAGCTCGGCCATGAAGTCGGGCCAGATGACCTCGAAGACCACTGCCTCGACGAGTCGATCGGCCGAGCCGTTCTGCGTGTACATCGGAAACACTACGAGGTGCGCCACGCCATCGCGACGATCACGCGCGGGGTGGAACGCGTCGAGCGCGTCATAGAAGTCGGGCACGACGAAGCTGCTGTCGGCCCAGCGCTCGAAGTCGATCGCGCACGCGGTGAGGTACTGCTCGTCGTGCGGCATGAGCGGCGCGAAGTGGCGCAGGGCCTCAACGATGGTTGCAACGTGCAAGGCGGCCGACGCGTGGTTGTCGGCCTCCGGGATGCTCCCGTCATGCACCTGCATCGGGCGCAGCGCTTCGGCAGCGCCCTTGAGGCGTGCCCATGCCGGGTCGGCGACGAGCTGCGCAGCCGTGAGCGCGGCATCCGTCAGAGCGCGACGATCGCGGGTGGCGGCGTCCTCGACGACCTCGGGCTCTCCGATGATGGTCGTCGCGGTCGATGCGATGATGTCGGTCATGGGTCCCTCCTTCGTCGATGGGGAGTCGGTGTTTCTGGGCATGCGAAAAGGCGGGCCAATTCGCTCGTAATGAGCCTAGGCACGAGAGCGCCCAATGTGGTTGTGAGTCGCGCACGAAATGTGCGTTCACGCACGATTCTGCGCAGAGTTTGACAGTCTGAGCAGCCTTCGACGCACGAGTGACGAGTCGTCAGAACTCGGAACTCGGCGGTGTTACTCTGAGCGATCTGACGCGCGATCGGTGACCTGTCGGCCCGTGCGCTCTTCGTTTCTCGGCTATAGGGGAGATGTCGATGGCACCGTGGCCACTCGTCACGCGCGTGGCTGTGCTCGACGCATTGGTCGGAGGGCTCACTCGCACCCCCGCACGGTCGCAGGTGCTTCGCGGCCCGACCGGTGTCGGCAAGACCACCGTGGCTGCGGCGGTCGCCTCGACCCTCGCTGGCCGAGGTCGCACGGTTGTGCCGGTTGTCGCGCTGGAGGAGTTACGGTCGGTTCCGCTCGGTGCGCTGTCACCCCTCTTGGCAACCGCACCCATCGACGCCGACGGCGATGTGAGTGCTCGACTCGGTGAGCTCATGGCCCTGGTTGGTCGGCATTCGAATGACTACCTGCTGGTCGTGGATGACGCCCCGTTGCTTGATGACGCGTCGGCTGCCGCGCTCTATCAGCTCATCCGCGTCTTCGGTGTGCCCGCCCTCTTGACCGCGCGCGACGAGCACGCCGTCACGGGGCCGATCGCCCGGCTCTTGCATGAAGACCTCGTGACCGTCATCGACCTTCCTCCCTTGACGCTCGATGAGACCCGTGCCGTGTTGAGCCGCCGGTTCTCGGTGGAGCCTCGCCCGGAAACCCTCAAGAGGTTGCACGAGACCACGCGGGGAAACCCGTTGTTCTTGCGCGAGCTCGTTCAGGCCGCCGAGCGCGCCGGTCGGGTTCACGTCGGTGATCGCGGGGCCGATGTCGAAGCGGTCGCGGTTCCGGCGCACGTGCTCGAGACGGTGTCGGGGCGCCTCGAGACGCTCACCGAGGCCGAGCGAAATCTGGTCGAGCTCATGGCGGTGGCGCAGCCGTGGCCACGATCGGCGATTCTTCCGGCCGAGGCAGACCACCTCGCTGACCTTCTTGACTCGGGGGTTCTCGTTACCGCCGAGCCTGCGGCTGCGGGGTATCTCTATCTCGGGCATCCGGTCTATGCCGAAGCGCTTCTGGCGCGGCTATCGGCCACCGAACGCTCCGCGCGCCGTCGGGCGGCCGCCGAACGACTGCTGCAGATCGACGATGAGCCGGTGCGCTTCACCGCGTTGTGCTTGCTGCACGACGCGGGCGGCGAGGTCGAGCCTCAGCAGCTTGCCTGGGCAGCCGAGCACGCTCATCAGGTGGGAGATCACGCGCGTGCAGTGCAGCTCGCCGACGCGTCATTGGCGGTCATGATGGATGCCCGCCCCGCCCTCACGC
>CALRMP020000033.1:0-31432 GCA_943369205.1 Gulosibacter massiliensis
CTGGCCGTCTGAGCGACAGGATTGCCCTGCGCTACGAGATCAAGGGCTCGACGCCGGAACTCCGGCGGGTGGGCAGCAGGCATCTCACGGACTCCTTCCGAGACGATCATCGCCTCAACTCAGGTGTCCGGCAAAGCGGGTCAGGCCCCATTCGCGGCGCGCAACTAGGTCCCCGGCGAGTCGACGGAGGTGTTCTGCTGAGTAGCGAACGCGTCGGCCCGAGGCTGCATTTTCATCTGACTTGAGTGCCTCCGTCTCTAGCCGGTTGACCTCTTGCGTCAGTCGAGTTCGTACGCGCTCGCGGAGCCGCTCAAACTCAAGCGTTCGGCGATTCGTCACGGATGCCGCGAACTGGGGCAACTGTTCAGAGATTACCCACGACACGGCATCGCGCTCTCGGTCTCTCAGCCATTCGAGCTCCAGTGCACTTTCACGCTCGCCAACAGTTGCGGGCGTGAAGTCCAAATACGGCGCAGGACCTGCGTCGCGGATTTCACCCCGCTCGCCGACGAATGAGTATCCGAACCGTTTGCCCACACTGGCGCCGGTTGCATCCTTTACTTCATTAAGCACGCCCACGAGCAACGTCGGCTCACTGACTTCCTCAGACACCAACACTGTTCCTCGGTCGAGTGACGGCCCGAATTGCTCGACGATGAGCTCGAGCGTCGCGTCGTGTAGCGCATGCCCGGGGGAAAGTAGCTCGGCGCGCGGTTCGCCCACCAGGTCGACTTTCTCGATGTCGAAGGTCACCCGCTCATATCTGCGTGCGATCGGTGCTCGCTTTGCCTTCTCGCGGACGATCGCTGGGACGTGTGTGATCTCGTAGCGTCCTTGCTCGCGTCGATCGATCCGACCGCCCAGTCGAGAGAAGGACTCGAGGAATGCGTCGCGAATGAAATGGGGCTGAAGCCTCTTGGCTTTTGCATCCTCCATTTGGCGGCGGAGAACGTCAATATCGGAGGGCGCCAAACTGTCCGTCGCCAGGGCTTCCTCATCGAGGACCTCCTGAAGTCCGTCGGCTACCCCCTTGTCGACGATCTCCTCGTTGCGCGCACGAACCTCCGGCAGGTTCCCGTACTGCACGGCTTCCCGGATCACCCGCGATAGGTTCAGGCCACCAAGAGAGGTTCCAAGAACGTTGTATATCTTTCCGCCATACGCCTGGCGCTGTTCCTCAATCTTGTCGAGCAATCGGATGAAGACATCGCCCTCTCGAGTGTCTTCAGCTACAAGGTTCCAGAGTCGGCAGACTTCGGTCTGACCGATTCGATGAATCCGGCCAAAGCGCTGCTCTATTCGGTTCGGATTCCAAGGTAGGTCGTAGTTCACCATGAGGTGGGCTGCCTGCAAGTTGAGACCCTCACCCGCCGCGTCTGTGGCAATCAGGACCTGCACCTCGGGGTTGGACGTGAACTCAGCGGTGATGCGTCGCCTTTCGAAGCGGGGCACACCGCCATGAATAGTCACGACAGCGTCAGATCGACCGATCAGGCGCGTCACCTTGCGTTCAAGGTAGTTGAGGGTGTCGCGGTGCTCAGTGAACACGATGAGTTTGTGTTTCGTCCCGTCCGGCTTTTCAAGAACTTCGCTTTCGATAACCCCACTGAGTTCTCGCCACTTCACGTCCCTGTCGCTAGCCAAGAGGTCACGTGCAACCTCGGTGAGCTGGCGAACTTCCGCTATCTCGGCCTCAAGCTCCGCGATCGTTTGTGCGGCGGTGGCGGCGTCAACCAACTCTTCTTCGACGGTCTCAAGCTCGTCAGCGTCGAGCTCATCGGTGTCGTAGTCGCCGTCCATGAGCGCCGATGGCAAGAGAGGCTCAGCGGCATCTCGAACTCCGTCCGCAAGATCTGCCTTGATTCGCTCTAGTCGATCGGCGCGCCGCCTCAGCGATTGATGAATCGCTTCAGGACTTGAAGCCAAGCGCCGTTGCAGCACGGTCAGAGCAAATCCGACGGTGTTCTTTCTCTTTCCGTCGATGAGTCGATCTGCTCGGTTCATCCCCTCGCGCACGTAGTCCGTGACGAGTTCATAAAGGTGCTGCTCTGCCGGTGCAAGCCGATACGAAGCAGTCTCGGCGATCCGCTCGGGAAAGAGGCGCTTGCCCTCGAAGGTGAGGAGTTCCTCTTTGACCATGCGGCGCATGATTCCATCAACCGTGCCGGAAGACGCGTGCTTTCCGCCCGGTCCGGCGAATCGATCGCGATCGAGGAGTGACAAGAAAGTCTGAAAGTCCTCTTCCTTCCCGTTGTGGGGGGTAGCGGTCATCAGAAGCAAGTGACGAGCTCGTTCGCTCAAGAGTTCCCCGAGCTGGAATCTCTTCGATGCCTTGAGCTCGCCGCTGAACCACGATGCGCTCATGCGGTGTGCTTCGTCGACGATCACCAGGTCGAACTCAGCCTGTTCGAGTTGGTCCAAGAGTGTGTCGTTGCGTGCGAGCTGATCCATGCGGGCGATCAAGAGGGGCTTCTGCTCAAAGGCAGTCTTCCCAGGTGATGCATCCGCTGCACCTGGAGCCAGAACTTCGAAATCGAGACCAAACTTCAACGCCAGTTCGTCTTGCCACTGCTCTACAAGACCACCAGGCGCAACAACAAGGCAAGAGCGCACATCATCTCTGAGGATCAGTTCCTTGATGTACAGACCGGCCATGATGGTCTTGCCCGCGCCGGGGTCGTCCGCGAGTAGAAATCGGAGTGGCGTACGGGGCAGTAGCTCCCCATACACTGCGCGAATTTGGTGAGGCAGCGGGCGAACGTCACTAGTAGCCACTGCGAGCATCGGATCGTGGAGCCCGGCGAGAAGAATCCGCTGAGCCTCTGCCGCTAACCTGAATTGGCGACCGTCGGCGTCGAACGGTCTCCCACCGTCGAGGTGAGCGGAGATGCGGTCTTCGTCTTCGCGGTAGAGGACCACTTGGCCCAGCTCGCCATTCTCGTCTTTGAAAGTGACTTCAAGTGCGTCTCGCCCGTGAAACACACTCCCCAGGAGGGTGACCGCTCGACCAGGCACGATTCCAGCTAGACGAGAAATCTGTGGGACTTCTTCCAAACGCACGACTGGCCTCCTGTGACGGTCTCAAGGTGAGCCTAGCTCTGCGCTCCGTCACGAAGTCGGTGGGCGAAGATAGGCTCAGGCATATTCGACTGTTCTTCACTCATGAACAAGGAGTAGCGCCGTGAATCGCGATGAGTTGCAGCGGCTCCGCGCCATCGTCATCTCGATCGAGGCATGGTTCGAGCAGGCGAGTGAGGTTTCGCGGTTCAGAGTTGAAACCAAGCGCCAAGCCGATCTAGCTGTTGCGCAGCTTAGATCTCGCATCATCGAGTTGGGAAACGATCGCAAGACCAAGTGGCGTGCTATCCCTCTGCGCTCAGGAGACGAGGAGCTCTTGCGAGCGACTGCGAAGCTGGCCCAGCTGGAAGATTTGAGCGAAATCCAAGCCACAATCTTGCAGCGCCTGGAAGCGGAACTTCCCGCCCAGATTGAAAGCGCTCGTGTGATTCTCGGAGGAAGACGAAGCATCACTTTCGGTCGTCGACGCGAGGATGCTCAACGAGCGCTGACTTACTTGCAGAGCTTTCATGATTGGGCTCTAGCCGCTGGGCTGAGTTCGTTACTCAACGCCCTCGATCAGCGTGAACGCGTGGTTCCCGATCCGACGCTGATTGACACCCTTGCCTACGATGTAGGCCTCCACGGCTTCATCGCACAGGTAGAAAAGGCCATCTTGGTGCCTGGAAACGAGCTTGCGACCTTGCCTGCGGCATCGCAGGCTGTGGAGAAGGCGCTCGGACTTCTCGAGGAGATTCCTGGGGCAGCAAAGAATGCCGGTGAGGCGGTCAGGACGGCCGAAACGGACAATGCAGTTCGGGCGATGCCAGTCGAGCGGCTTCGTGACGCCACTCGCGAGCGTATTCGCGTGCAGCCCCTTCGCGACGCGGGGATTCGAAACATTCAAGAGGTTCTGGATCGCGAGTACGTCATCGCTGGCTTTCGGGGCATTGGATACCAGTCAGCACGCGCGATCGTAGGTGCTGCGCGTGAGATCAAGAACTCGGTATACGCGGAGATGCCGGTCCGTATTGACCTGAAGAGCCAGACAGACGAGGCCACGATGCTGCTGGCGCTCCTCACGGGATGGCGCGCTCTTCGAGAGACTCGAGTCGGCGCAGATGACTCTGCCCTCGTGGCTGAACTTCAACCGCTGATAGACGAGATCGACTCGCGCTTCGCTCAGTTGATCCTCTTCGAGGTCGAAGCAAGTCGGGTCGACTTCCGAGACGCAATAGACAAACTTCTTTCGCGATCCGAATTGTTCAACGACGCGATGCAACTTCCCACTGACCCCTGGGGTCAGTTTCGTGGGGCTGCAGCCGATTACTACGTGATGCTTCAAGAACTCGGCCTACTTGTTGAAGACGAGCAGAGCTCCACGGGTGGTTTGCCCAGTGACGTGGTGGAACGAGTGCGTGCATTCGAACTCGACACAACTCACCTGTCAGTTTCCTTGCGCGGCTACCAGGCCTTTGGCGCTCGTTTCTCCCTGGTGCAGAAGAAGGTGATCATCGGCGACGAAATGGGGTTGGGCAAGACTATTGAGGCGCTCACCGTACTTGCCCACCTGCACGGGAAGGGCAAGAGACACTCCATTGTGATCTGCCCCGCGGCGGTACTAACGAATTGGATGAGAGAAGTTTCGAGTAAGTCCGACCTGCATCCTCGACGGTTGTACGGGGTCGCCCGCGATGATGCGCTGCGGGACTGGGCTCGCATCGGAGGGGTCGCAGTCACGACCTTCGGATCACTGGGATGGCTTGAGGACGCGTTGCCCGATCGCGTTGACGTCGCCTGTGTTGTGGTTGACGAGGCTCACTACGTCAAGAATCCGAAAGCGCTTCGTTCCATACGAACGTGCGAGGTGATTGAGCGCGCAGAGCATGCGCTGCTGCTCACTGGTACGCCGCTCGAGAATCGGGTTGAGGAGTTCAAGGCGCTTGTGAACTACGTAAATCCGAAGCTCGTCGTTGATGCGACCGACTTACGCCCCAAGCTCTTCCGAAAGCAGGTCGCAACTGCCTATTTGCGGCGAAACCAGGAAGACGTCTTGACTGAACTGCCCGAGCTGATTGAGACAGACGAGTGGGTCTCAATGAGCCCATCCGACCGGGCGAAGTACCGGTCAGCCGTGCTCGAAGGCAACTTTGCCGCGCTTCGTCAAGCAGCGATGGTCGCCCCGCAGGGGTCGGCCAAGCTCGAAAGACTTCTCGAGATCGTCGAGGAAGCTCAGGCAAACGGAAGACGCGTTCTGGTGTTTTCGCAGTTTCTGAACGTTCTTGACACCGTTGTCCACGCTCTCGGTGATCGCGCAGTCGGTCCGCTGAAAGGAAGCGTGCCGGCACTCAAGAGGCAACAGATGGTCGACGACTTCAGCACTTCTGGGTTCGGGTCGGTCTTGGTCGCCCAGATTACGGCTGGCGGTATCGGCCTAAACATTCAAGCCGCCTCTGTCGTCATCATTTGCGAGCCTCAACTGAAGCCGACCAGTGAGTGGCAGGCGATTGCGCGGTCGAGACGAATGGGGCAACTCGAAACCGTGCAGGTGCATCGCTTGTTGTCTGATGAGGGTGTTGACGTTCGCATCACGGAGTTGTTGGCGCGGAAGCGCGAGATCTTCGCGGAGTTTGCTGCTAGAAGCGAACTGGCGGAGCAGGCCCCCGAAGCCTTCGACATTTCAGAGGCGGAGTTGGTGAAAGAAGTACTCCAGGCCGAACGCCGACGGCTCTTGGAAGGACTACCCCCTCTTGAGAATGACAGTGAGGACGAGTCTCTTGCAGGCTGACAGGATGTGGGCCGCAGGTATCGAACGCGACCGTAGGGTTGAGCTTGTCGTTCGAGACTCGCAACCAGTGCAAGGAAGGACCCGAGTGTGGCTGCCAAGCGCAAGTTGATCGAGGTGTCCCTGCCACTGGAAGAGATCAACGCCCAGTCAGCGCGAGAGAAGTCGATACGTCACGGGCACCCCAGCACTCTGCACCTCTGGTGGGCACGGCGCCCACTCGCAACAGCGCGCGCGGTGCTTTTCGCTCAGCTCGTCGACGACCCCAGCAACTTCGTCGATGACTATCGACAAGAAGCGGTCGATAAGGGCTACGAAGAACCGGACTCGTGGGCTGAGCACCGAGTCAAGCAAGAACGGCAGCGCCTGTTTGACCTAATCATTCGAATGGTCAACTGGGACAACCTCGGCGACGAGTCGCTATTCGATGCCGTTCGAGCTGAGATCATGAACTCGACAGACGGCGACCCTCCCGGGATCCTAGATCCGTTTGCCGGTGGCGGCACGATCCCGCTCGAAGCGCAGCGTCTAGGACTCGTGGCACACGCCAGTGACCTCAACCCCGTCGCAGTCCTCATCAATAAGGCGCTGATCGAGATTCCTTCGAAGTTCGCCGGCAGTGCGCCGGTGTTCCCAGGGGCCGCTGAGCAACGCAACGACTGGCCGCGGGCGACAGGCCTGGCGGAGGACGTGCGCCGGTACGGCGAGTGGATGCGAGACGAGGCCCAAAGTCGCATTGGGCACCTCTACCCGAAGGCGAAGCTCCCTGGAGGTGGTGAGGCGACAGTCGTCGCTTGGATCTGGGCACGCACAGTCGATTGCCCGAACCCCGCCTGCGGCATCAAGATGCCGCTTGTGCGTTCGTGGTGGCTTGGCAAGAAGAAAGGGAAAGAGGCCTACATTGTCCCGCGAGTGTTCGACAATCGGGTCGAGTTCTCGATCGGGGTGGATCCCAAATCGGCGCCGACCAAGGAAGAGGACGGGACGGTGGGCAGGACAGGCGCGACCTGTGTGTCTTGCGAGACCGCGGTTCCGCTGACCTACATCAGAGAGCGGGGCCGCAGCGTCGGGCTTGGCCGAACTCTGATGGCCACGGTCGCCGAGGGGCACCGATCCCGGACATATCTAGCGCCAACGCAGGACATGATCGCTGCAGCTGATGTGGACGAGCCAGAGGGAGTGCCCTCGGGGGCTTTGGCCCAGAACGCACGCGACTTCAAGACCCCAAACTACGGGATGGTCACGTTCTCCTCGCTCTTCACCAATCGGCAGCTGACAGCGCTAACGACTTTCAGCGACCTCGTAGTTGAGGCTCGCGAGCGCGTTTTGGCCGATGCTCGGGTTGCGGGTCTACCGGAAGGCTCTCGCCTGGAGCAGGGCGGGTACGGAGCCGAAGCCTACGCAGATGCCATCGCTACGTATCTCGGCTTTGTCGTCAGCAAGTCGACGGCGCGCAACAACACTATGTGCGGTTGGGAGCCTGGAATGGATCGGCTTAGGGGCTCGTTTCAACGGCAGGCGATCCCCATGACCTGGGACTATGCCGAAGCACACCCAATCGCCAACACTGGCGGCGGTTTCGGAGCCACCCTGCAGTCTGAGGTCGAGGTGCTCGATGTCCTCCCGGCGGACCGGGCCCAAGGCCACGTATCGCAAGCAGACGCGGCCTCGCGCACCGATTACGCCATGGTCGTCTCAACCGATCCGCCCTACTACGACAACATCGGGTATTCGGATCTCTCTGACTTCTTCTATGTGTGGCTCCGAAGGTCCCTGCGGACTATACATGGGGGCCTCCTCAGCACGATGCTCGTTCCTAAAGCGGAAGAGCTCGTTGCGAATCCCTATCGCCAAGGGGGACCGGCTGCCGCGAAAGCATTCTTCGAGGAGGGCTTCGAGCATGTCTTCGCGAATGCGCGATCTGGCGCAACGAATCAGTTTCCGATCACCGTCTACTACGCGTTCAAGCAATCCGAAACAGACAGCGCAGGAGAAGCTTCTACCGGCTGGGAGACGATTCTCGGCTCGATGGTTCGTGCGGGTTGGACGGTCACGGCGACTTGGCCCGTGAGGTCCGAGATGGCAAGCCGGATGATTGGTTCCGGCACTAACGCGCTGGCGTCATCCGTGGTTCTAGCGCTGCGCCCTCGGCCTGATGGTGCACCTATTACCGATCGGCGCGGGTTCATTGCGGCAATGAAGCGAGAGCTTGGGCCCGCTCTCCGTGAATTGCAGCTGGGTGGGATTGCACCGGTCGACTTGCCACAGTCCGCGATCGGGCCGGGAATGGCGGTGTTCTCTCGCTATGCCAAAGTTATCGAGTCTGACGGCGCCGAGATGTCTGTACGTTCTGCTCTGGCTCGCATCAATGAGGTGCTCGACGAGCTACTGACCGAGCAAGAAGGAGACTTTGACGCGCCAACCCGATTCGCCCTCGCCTGGTACCGGGGGCACGGCTACGAATCCGCGCCCTACGGAGAAGCCGAGGATCTGGCCCGTGCACGCGGCACTGCCGTTGCCGCGATGGAACGCATCGGCATTCTGTCCGCCCGCGCTGGGAAGGTACAGATCTACCGCCCGAGCGGTTTGCCCACTGATTACGACGTGCTTTCCGATGACTCGACCTCAGCCTGGGAGGCGTTGCATCACGCGATGCGCCTCCTTGATGCAAGCGGATTCCCAGCAGCTGGTCAGTTCCTCCAGACCGCAACACAGCGTTCTGACGGCGCGGTCGATCTCGACCTCGTGAAGGAGCTTGCGTACCTCCTCTTCCAAGTCGCTGAGAAGAATGGTTGGGCGAAGGATGCTTTCTCGTTCAACGCCATCGCATCCTCTTGGGGCGACCTCCTGGACGCAGGTCGAGCTGTACCTCAAGTTGCTGCCGACACGAGCGCCACTCTCGACTTTGACGAGTTGGAGTAGCCCGTTGTGTTTCGAATTTATGCAGTCTTGGGCTGTGTTGGGATGAGCGCCGTCAGCGAAGTAGATCAGCCTCACCGAACTGCGAAGGAGTGACCATGGCAACGTCGAATCGCGACCGCATCGGCAAGATGTTTGAGATCCTTTCGGAGGCGTTGGACCCGTTCATCACGGATGCACTCGCAACCCACATCGGCGACACGGTGTGGACTGAGGTGGTTCGGCTGGCTGACGTTGACAAGGGGATCGCCGGCAAGGCGTACGACAGGGAAGACCCGCAAGTACAGCTGCGGATGCTAACCGAGCCTCTGACCAACCGCGTTAAGAAGGGCTGGTACCCCTTCAACGGAGTCCTCAGTCGAACGGACCAGGCCTACGCCAGCTTGTTGCGCGATGTGCGGAACGACTGGGCCCACAACAAGTCATTCGACGACGACACCGCGCTTCGAGCACTCGACCAAGCGCAGCAGCTGCTCACTGCCATCGGGCAGAGCTACGCCGCCGAGAAGGTTGCCGCAATTCGGCTTGACCTTCGGCGCATTGCGACCGGCAAGCAAGATGACAAGGCGCTGAAGTCATCGACGGTGACCCCCGGCGCATCCGGCCTGGCCCCGTGGAGAGAAGTGCTGAAGCCTCGCGATGAAGTCGCGACCGGCAACTTCCACGCTTCCGAATTCGCGGCAGACCTCTTCAAGGTTGCTCGGGACGATGCAGCCATTCCAGGGGAGTACTCCAATCCTTCGGAGTTCTTTGCGCGCACCTACCTCACAGAAGGATTGCGTGACCTCATCGATCGCGCAGTTCGACGCCTGGCGGGCGACGCGAACGCTTCACCGGTCATCAACCTGCAGACCAATTTCGGTGGTGGCAAGACCCACTCCATGCTCGCGCTCTGGCACTTGGCGGGCGGTCTTCCGTTGGAGAAATTCCCCCAGGAGACGCAAGAGCTGTTGTCCAAGTCTGGCTATCCGGTGGGCGGCATCAAGGCGCCGCGGGTAGCCCTGGTAGGCAACCACTTCGCACCCCAGGGCGAAGACCGCGAAGGCACCCAGATCAACACCATGTGGGGCGAGCTCGCCTGGCAGCTCGGCGGCGCCGAGGGCTACGCGATGATCGAGTCGCACGACAAGGCACGCACCAATCCCGGGGGCGTGCTCCATGATGTGCTCGCAAAGTACGCGCCGGCGGTCATCCTCATCGACGAATGGGTGGCTTACGCGCGCCAGCTCTATGGACGCGAGGATCTCGCTGGCGGCACCTTCGACACCCAGTTCACCTTTGCCCAGTCGCTGACTGAGGCCGTGAAGTCGACTCCCGGGGTCCTCCTCGCGATTTCGATTCCCGCTTCGCACGACGGAGATGACTCGAAAGGTTTCATTGCGGGCCATGACGAAGAGGTGGGCGGCTCCAACGGTCAAGAGGCGCTCAAGCGCCTACAGAACGTCGTGCGTCGGGTCGCGGACCAGTGGCGGCCGGCATCCAGCGACGAGGCCTACCGGATCGTGAAGCAGCGCCTCTTCGAGGCAGAAAGCGCCACAGCACTCGCGCAAATCACCGCGACCGCCAAAGCGTTCAGCGACTTCTACCAGGCCAATGCCAGCGAGTTCCCGAAAGAGGCCCGAGACCCCGGATACGCTCGCCGCATCCAGCAGACCTACCCGCTGCATCCCGAGCTCTTCGACACGCTCTATCAAGACTGGTCGTCGCTGGAGCGCTTCCAGCGCACTCGTGGCGTGCTTCGACTGATGAACGAGGTGATTCACGCGCTCTGGGTCGGTGATGACCAAGCGCCTCTCATCCTCCCCGGGTCGATCCCTCTCTCCGTCGGTCGGGTGAACTCGGAGCTGACCCAATATCTGCAGGACTCCTGGAAGGCCGTTATCGACGCTGACGTCGACGGGTCAAATTCTGAGCCTGCTCGGATCGACAACGAGAAGCCTGTGCTCGGCCAGCGATCGGTTACGAAGCGTCTCGCGCGCACGGTCTTCTTTGGTGCAGCCCCCACCATCGGCACCGCCCACAAGGGCATCGATTCGCAACGAGTCTTCCTCGGTACCGCCGTCCCCGGAGATGTCGTCGGCAACTACCACGCTGCGCTTTCGCAGCTGGGCGATCGTGCCACCTACTTCTACTCGTCGGCGGGCAAGTATTGGTACGACACCGAGGCGAACATCACTCGCCGCGCGAAGGATGCGGCTGACTCGCTTCACCCCGAAGACGTGTGGGCAGAGATCGTCCGGAGGCTTCGCGCGGAGGAGCGGTCGCGCTCCGACTTCGCCGGTGTGCACGTTGGGCCGGCCGACTCTGGCGATATCCCCGACACGGATCAGGCGCGATTGGTCATCCTGCACCCCAGGTTTGCTCACAAGCGAAAGGCCGCTGGATCGGCGGCGCTCGACTTTGCGCAGGGCGCAACGGAACGCCGTGGCACTGCGAATCGCACGAACCGGAACATGGTTGTATTTCTCGCCCCGGACGAAGACCGCCTCGCCGAGCTAGACCAGGCGGCTCGCTCCTACCTCGCGTGGAACGAGATCGTGGACAAGGCCAACGATCTGAACCTCACCCCGCAGCAGCTTGGCCAGGCGCAAGACAAGCGCGACCAGTTCAGCCACACAACTGACGATCGCCTATCACTCACCTACCAGTGGGTATTGCACCCCACGGCGCCCGATCCCGGATCACCGTTCCTGCTAGAAGAGGTTAAGGCTGACGGTCAGGGCGGATCGTTGGCGGAACGTGTCGCAAAGAAGCTTGGCAGCGCTGGTGTTTACTCTGTCCAGCACGCGGCCCGGTCGATCCGATTGTCACTGGAATCGAAAGTGCCTGCGGCGTGGGCCGATGGCCACGTTTCAATCGGATCACTGTGGGCGCTATATGCGCAGTACCCCTACATGCCTAGGCTTCGAAATCGCGATGCGCTCGTTGACGCGATTGAGAACATGCCCCTGCTTTGGCAGACCGAGGCGTTCGCCTTGGCGGAATCGCACGACGCGAAGACGGGCAAGTATGCCGGGCTCTGGTTGCCTGACGACCGCGGTGGCCGACCGGTGCTGATCGACTCGACCCTGATCGTTCAGCCCGCCATCGCCGAGGCACAGCGAGCCGCGGATGTGGCGGCACTGCCCGCGCCCGACGACCCGTCGCCGAGTGACCCCGATGCCGGTGGGTCATCGGGCGGAACGACTGCCGGGGGAGGCGGCCCCTCGCCTTCGGGCGAAACGGTCGCGCCGCCGCCACCCAAGAAGGTGACCAAGCGTTACATCGGATCCGTCTCGATCAACGCCGAACGCTACTCGGGGGACTTCGCCAAGGTCGCTCAAGAAGTGCTCGCAAACCTCGTCGAATCCGGGGCGAAACTCAACATCTCGGTCTCCGTGGACGCGGTCTCACCGGATGGATTCACAGAGCAGCAGATTCGGACGATCCGCGAGAACGCCGCGACCCTGAAGTTCACGACCAACGAGTTTGAAGCGGATTAGGTATGGCGACAATCGGGATTGGGAAGCGCTGAATGGACGCCATCGAGGAACTGCGCCGCCGCATTGTGCGTATCGATGTGCCAGAGGGTTCTGATCTTCAGTGGGAGTGGGCAACGTCGCTACCGTTCCGATGTCTAGCGGATCCGCGCCGCGCGATGGTGATGCCTGCGGCGCCTGATGAGCGCGCCGACTGGAGCGAACGTCGGCATAATCAACAGCTCGCCTACTACACCTGCTTGCAGTCGTTCCTGACCTATTCATTTGGCTGGACACGACACGACAAAGGGCTCCATTGGTGGAGGAAGCTGGACTTCGCGGAGTTGGATGACCGGACAGCGCTGATACGGGCCGTCTGGCACGCAGACGACACCTTGATGGGATTCTTCGCGTGGTGCACCACCGTGGATCCGGCTCTCGCCGTGCGACCTCTAAGGCGATGGGCTCGGGATCCGGACAGACGGCAGCTCTCGCTCGATGAGGAGACTGAGACGGCTGTGAAGCGAGCACTTTCAGTACCGCCGTGGACCGGCGGCAGTGACCCCATGCACCTCGGAGGGGGTGATCACGGTGGGGCTCCCTCCGGCTCGTCCGTCTACCTTGGCGGAGCGGTGACTGAGCCGTCGCAGGGGAGGCTGCTGGGTGCAGATCTTGAGTCGCGACGTGCGGCTTTCGTCGCCGATTGCGTCGATGGCTGGTACGAGACGTTGTGCGAAGAAGGTGCTGGCCTTCCAGAGCTACCGCAGTCGCGGAACTGGAGAGTGGATGTCTACGTGCGAGAGATCGGTTTTGTCGGAACCTATAGGCGATCTCGCGCAACGGGCTTGTGGTTCGCCGGGCGACATGAGCTTCACATGGCTGGGAACTAGCGCAGAAAAATTGGCGTTGTGGGAAAGTAGCCCGGCGGGGACGGAGGGGTGGTTTACTGCGCCGATCACCCGAGTTGCCTGCGGTCAATGCTGGAATGTCGCAGGAGACGAGTTGATGGTTTCGCGAGCATTGAACTAGGCGTTTTTACAGTTACAAGTGTAACGTAGGAATCAAAACGAAAGCAGGAACACCCACATGACTTCTGCTCTTACTATCTCAAACGACACCGTCATCATCGAAGACGAGACTAGGCAAGAGGCTTCAGAACTCCTAAGCAGAGCAAGCGACCACGAGTTAGACGGTCTGTTCGTTGTTTTCAACGGAGTCCAGCACCGGCTTCCTGAGGGGCTTGAGAAGCTTGTCCTTCACGTGATTATCAGCGCTGCCAATGGCGGGGCCGTGACTGTACGAACGATGCCAGACGAGCTGACGACCACGGTGGCCGCGGAGATGATCGGTGTCTCTAGGCCGACCCTAATGAAACTGATCTCGTCGGGCGACATCAGGGCTCATGAGGTCGGCTCGCACAAGCGCTTGAAGGCCAGAGACGTTCTCGATTTTCGACTCAAGAAGCTCGAAAAGCAAAGGAATTCCTTCAAGCAACTGCGCAACTCGCCGCTGTGATCGTGTGACAAGAACCGAACTCTCCTCTACTTACGGCTAGTCTCGTCTGCGTGCTGAGGGTCTTTGTGGACGCGAACGTCTTGTACAGCAAGACATTGCGGGATTGGCTCTTTCTCATGCGGCTGACTGGGACCGGGGGCATCTTTCAGTTGCACTCGACGAATGACGTTGTCCATGAGGTGATGTATCACCTGCGCCGGAGGAACCCGCTCCGGCGCGGCGCATCTCTCGAGAACGTGCGTCAGCAGATCCTTGAATGCCTTGACGAAGTTGTAACGGAGTTTGACCCTTCGATTCGATTTCCAGGTAAAGACGAACACGATCGCCACGTCCACGCGGCGGCGGTTGCGTGTCGAGCTGACATCCTCATCACTCAAGACAGAGGGTTTCTGGAGCTTCCGAACCAAGACCAGCTTGACTACGAGATCTACCACCCTGACGACTTCTTCGTGCAGTTCGATGATTCTGCTCCGCGGACTGTGATGGACATTACTCAGAATCAGCGAAGGTACTGGTCCACCAAGAAACACCACAGTGGACTCGTCCCGGCGCTACAGAAGGCGGGGTGTCCGAACTTTGCCAAGAGGGTCGAGGGGCACCTTCGCACACTGAGCGGCGTGTCGCCATCCGTCTGAATTAGCGCGCTTGTAATTTCGAGCAGTTTTTGCGCCGAAGCTACTCCCAGGTCGGCCTAGACGCGATCTGACGCGCATCGCACCCCCGCACGGCGGTCGAGGAGGCGCCAGGGTCGCCCTACCAGAGGTAGGGCTCGATGCACTGGCCGTCGAACAGCGGGTCGACGACGCGCCGCGGCTTGGTCCAGCCATGGCACAGCGACGAAGCATTGTTGGCGCCGAGGCCGGCCACTGTGTTGGGAGTTGCGCTGACAAGTGACAGGCCCTCGTTGGCGCCAGAAGAGTTGTCAACTAGAGTTGACAACTTGCGGTCACGGCCCGAACAATGGAGGGAAGCAAGAAATGGTGACTGAGACGTTCAGCCGATTTGACGCGGCCGACTACCTGACCGACATCGAGACCGCGGCGGCATATCTCGAGGCGACGATTGCCGAGAACGGCGACGACCCTGCTGCCATATCGGCCGCGCTCGGTGTAATCGCGCGCTCGGGCAACCTCAGCGAGCTCGCCCGTCGAACCGGGATGAGCCGCGAGGGGCTCTACAAGGCGCTCTCTGCAGACGGCAACCCGAGTTTTGCGACCATCGTCAAGGTGGCTCGAGCGCTCGGGCTCACGATCTCGTTTCACGCGATCGCGTGAGGGCAAACGCGTCATCCGTGAAGGTCTGACGTCGTGAGGATTCACCAGTCGAAACGAGTACGCTTCCGATACTGCCGCGACGCGGTGACCGTTGGGGAATGATGATGAGCTTTGCCTTCTTGCTGACAACCCTCGTCGTGGTGGCCACGCCCGGCACCGGAGCGGTGTACTCCATCGCCGCGGGGCTGTCTCGCGGCACGAAAGCCGGCATCGTGGCCGCGCTCGGGTGCACACTCGGTGTGATCCCACACATGGTTGCCGCCATCACGGGTCTCGCAGCGATCCTGAACGCTTCCGCAATCGCATTCCAGACGATCAAGTGGCTCGGTGTTGCCTACCTTCTCTACCTGGCCTGGCAGACCTTCCGCGACAAGTCGCTGATCGAGGTCGACCCCAGCACCGCACCCGTGTCTTTCGGGCGTGTGATCCGCACCGCAATTCTCATCAACCTGCTCAACCCGAAGCTGACGATCTTCTTCTTCGCGTTTCTGCCACAGTTCGTGCCGGCGGGCGAGGCCAACGGCACATGGCACATGATCGGGCTGAGCCTCGTCTTCATGGTGGTGACCTTCGTCGTCTTCGCTCTCTACGGAGTGTTTGCGGCAGCGATGCGCAACCAAGTCATCACACGCCCGAAGGTCGTCACGTGGCTGCGCCGCACGTTCGCTGCGACCTACGTTCTGCTTGCAGGCCGACTCGCCCTCGAGACCCGGTAGCTGAGCATGCGCTTCAGTCACGATCCGGCGTTGCTCGCCGAGTTTCCGCACCTCGTTGTTGCTACTCTGACCCTCGACGGCGTGACCAGCACCCCCGACGTTGCCGCCACCGCTGGGCCGTTTCTTGAGCGAGCATCCGCACGCCTGGCGGAACGACCAGAAAGCGAGTTTCCTGAGATCTCGGCGTGGCGACGGGCGTTCACTCAGCTGGGGCTAAAGGCCACTCAATACCGATGCGCGTCGGAGGCCCTACTGCGCCGATTCAAGAAAGAGGTCGAGCTGCCGTCGATTCACCCTCTCGTCGACCTGTGCAATGCAGTATCGCTTGCGTACGCGATACCGATCGCCGTGTTCGACCTCGATACGGTCGTTGGCGACCTCACGGTCACGCGCGCCGAAGGGACGGAGAGCTACCTGAGTTTCAGCGGCACGACCGAGAACCCCGAGCCCGGGGAAGTGATTTTTCGTGACGCCGCCGGCAACGCTCACGCACGTCGCTGGACCAACCGCCAGAGCGCTCTTTCCGCCATTCGTCCCGACACCCGTCGCGTCTTGATCGTGAGCGAAGCGCTCCACGACACGGCGCCTGCAGATGTCGACGCGCTGATTTCTGACCTGACCACAGCACTGCGGCGGCATTGGTAGGCGCCTCGACCCTTTAGCTAGAACCCGCGCCCGATCTGCCGCAGCCGCTCCACCCGCTCGGCCACGGGCGGGTGCGAGCCGAGCCACTGCGCGAGCACTCCCTCGCCGATGGTGTTGACGAAGAACAGCCCGCGCACTTCGAACGACGCTGCCTTCACCGTCGACGGGTGCGCGTGGATCTTCTCGAGCGCCCGCACGAGCCCCTCCGGAAACCGCGTGAGCTCGACGCCGCTCGCGTCGGCGAGAAACTCGCGGCGACGCGACACGGCCGAACTGATCAGCGGCCCGAGCACGAAGGCGACGAGCGCGAAGGCGGCGCCGACGACGATCATCAAGAGCCCGAGCATCCCCATGATCAGTCCTAGTCCCATCTTGAATTCGCCGATCACTGAGCGCACGAGCCCCCAGCCGAGCACGAGCAGAATGCCGGCGACCGACGCGATCGAGCCGACGAGCGCGAAGGTCGTGAGCGTGACGCGTCCGTCGTAGTTGACGATGTGCGCCACCTCGTGCGCGACGACCGCTTCGAGCTCGCTGTCGTCGAGCAGGTCGAGGGCTCCATCAACCTCTCGCAGCGGTTTCCGAAGCTGCACCATGTGCGTCCGTGGTTCTTCTTGTCCATTGATCAGGGCGATGCGCAATGTGGCGCTCAGGGTCGCTGGCCTAACGGCAGGAGCTGACTCCAGGCGACCGGACTTGGGCGGCGAAGTTTGCGAAGGTGGGTGAGCCGGAGTCGGGGTGAGGTCTTTGGCGCTCTCGCAATTTCGTTATACAATAATTGACATGGCGAAGGAAACCATCAACGGTAAGTCGGTCACCGAAGAGCAGATTGCCGCGTGGGCCGCTGAGGCCGAAGTGGGCTACGACGTTGCGGCACTCAAGAAGCGCGGGCGTGGGCGACCGGGGCGGGGCGCTGAGCCGTCGCAGGTCGTTGCGCTGCGGCTGACGGTCGACGAGATCGCCATGCTCGATGCACGTGCCGTGCGGGAGGGCAAGAGCCGGTCTGAAGTTATTCGTGAAGCGCTGAAGTGGGCTGCTGTGTGACGCTTGTGAACTCTGATCGCCCATTCAGAAGAGATGTCCAGAAGACCGAGATTGCACGACGTCGGTGGACCCGGCTATTCTCGAGAGCGGTAGCGGAGGGTGAAAGAGACCTCTGAGCGCCGATTCGGGAAGCCCGCGCGAGAGCGCGGGCTTCCGTGTCGGTGGCCACTGGCATCATGTCGCCATGCTCTTGGCGTACATCGATGAAGTCGGTGAGACGGGCGCCTTCGTGTCGAGGTCAGACGCCCGGTTCAACACCAGCCCAGCATTCGGCTACGCCGGCTTCGTCGTGCCAGCGTCCGAAGCTCGTCGCTTCGGAATGTGGTTCACCGAGGAGAAAAGGAAGCTCTTTCGAACGGAGCTGGCAGAGAGCAAAATGCCCGACCAGTGGGAGCGCAAGGGCTCCATGATTTTCCGGGAATCGACCTTCACGAAGTTTCCCCAACAGCTCCGCGTCTTCAACGCGCTCGTGCGTCGGCTCCGAACTCTGGGTGGCAGCCTGTTCTACTACGTCGACGAGAAGCCGATCGGTACACCGAAGCAGACCCAGCTCGACACAGTGAGTCGAGAGTCTTCAGCCATGAAGGAGAGCCTGAATCGCCTCGCCCGCCACGCGAAGACTCGAGAAAATCACCTGTTGGTTCTCATGGACCAGGTCAATGAGAAGCAGCGGGTAGACCGCATGCCGAGGCTCTATGCCCACATGTTCAGTCGGTCGAGCGATTTCGAGGAGATGAAGCGCCTCGTCGAGCCACCCATGCACATCGATAGTGCGGTGAGCGCGAACATTCAGTTTGCTGACTGGGTTGCGGCCTGCGTCTCGAGGGCTGTCGATTACCAGCTTGTAGAGCACTCTGAACATGCGTGGGCCGCCGGTGGCGTCTTCGATGCGGTGCGCGGCGCATTCACCCATGAGTCGAAAGTGCACCTCTGGAACCGCAGTGTGAATGACATCTTTCACTCGAACGTTTTCCTCCGCGAGCGTGTTCTGTATCCGAGCGTGAGAGGACACCGAGTGTCAGCGGGCATGCCGGAGGAGGCGCTGCGCAAGCTTCGAGCTGCGACTGAGAAAGGTCAACGCCGCAAATGACTCGTCACCTTTCGGTCGACGATAGCTCCGTGAGGCCAACGCAGATGAGGGAGTCGGCCTCGGCCGTGAGCGGGATAGGTGTCATTGACCACGCGGAAGTGCGTCAACTACAGTTCACACTATGAGGGACGGAACGTGGAGCCGATTCGACGCGGCCGACTACCTGACCGACATCGAGACCGCGGCGGCCTATCTCGAAGCGACGATTGCCGAGAACGGCGACGACCCTGCTGCCATATCGACCGCGCTCGGTGCAATCGCGCGCTCGGGCAACCTCAGCGAGCTCGCCCGTCGAACCGGGATGAGCCGCGAGGGGCTCTACAAGGCGCTCTCTGCAGACGGCAACCCAAGTTTTGCGACCATCGTCAAGGTGGCTCGAGCGCTCGGGCTGTCGATCTCGTTTCACGCGATCGCGTAAACGCCCGCCTAGAACCCGCGCCCAATCTGCTGCAACCGCTCCACCCGCTCCGCCACCGGCGGGTGCGAGCCGAGCCACTGCGCGAGCACGCCCTCGCCGATGGTGTTGACGAAGAACAGCCCGCGCACTTCGAACGACGCGGCCTGCACCGTGCTCGGGCGCGCGGTGATCTTTTCGAGCGCCCGCACGAGCCCTTCCGGGAAACGCGTCAGCTCGACGCCGCTCGCGTCCGCGAGAAACTCGCGGCGACGCGAGACGGCCGAACCGATCAGGGGGCCGAGCACGACGGCCACGAGCGCGAAGGCGGCTCCGACGACGATCATCACGAGCCCGAGCATCCCCATGATCAGTCCCAGTCCCATCTTGAATTCGCCGATCACCGAGCGCACGAGCCCCCACCCGAGCACGAGCAGAATGCCGGCGACCGACGCGATCGAGCCGACGAGCGCGAAGGTCGTGAGCGTCACGCGTCCGTCGTAGTTGACGATGTGCGCCACCTCGTGCGCGACGACCGCTTCGAGCTCGCTGTCGTCGAGCAGGTCGAGGGCTCCGGTGGTCACACCGATCACCGCGTTCTTCGGTGTCAGCGACGCCGCGAACGCGTTGGGCGCAGGGTCGTCGATCACACCCACCTGCGGCATCGGGATGCCCGCTCGAATCGCCGTCGTCTCCACCACTTTGTGCAGCCGGGGTTGCTGCTCGGCGTCCACGGCCGCCCACCCGGCGGTCTTCGCCGCCGAGGTCGTGGCAGTGGAGAGCGACCACCACACATACAGCGGGCAGAAGATCAGCAGCAGCCAGAACGGCCACACCTCGCCGACGACCCACGAGCTGAAGATCCCGAGCCCGACGACGGCGACGCAGAACACCACGATGAGCAAAATGCTCCAGCGCTTGTTGCGCGCGATGTGGCGGTACATGGGGTGAATCTACCTCGCGGTGCAGACGCTGGGGGTGCAGCTCCTCCACTGGCGCCGACAATGTGCCGCCGTGCACGGTGCCGGGGGAGTGCGGCGCGGCGCTTGCCGAGAGCGGGCATCCTGCACCGCATGACCGGAGCCTTTCGCACTTATCGCCCCGTTGTTCGTCGCCCCTCCACCGACGACGAGTTGCAGACCCCCGAGGCGCAGTTCGCCCTTGCGCTGGGGCCGGCGATTCGGTGGCAATTGTGGCTGTTCTTTCCGCCGAACGAGTCAGGCTTCACCGGGCTCGCGATGCCGTGTGCCGATCTGCCGCGGCACGCGCCCGCCGAGGCCGCTGACACGCTGTTCACGGTCATCGATGGGGTCGCTGAACACTCGGGGGCGACTGAGCTCATCGTGGCGCTCGAACGCCGCGGCAGCCCTGACCCGGGCCGCCTCGATCGCGAGTGGATGCTCGCCGCATCCACCGCCGCCGACCGCGCCGCCGTGCGCCTGCGCGCGGTGCTCATCAGCCACACCCGCGGAGTGCGCGAGCACGCCCCGCTCGCCCCGTTGAGTGGCTCGACGGCAGAACCCGAGCACACAGGCGCTTAGTTCACTACACTTAGTCCACATGGACCAGGTCAACGTGCACGAGGCGAAGACGCGACTCTCCGAACTGCTCGCCCGCGTCGAGCGCGGCGATGAGATCGTGATTGCGCGCGGCGGTGTGCCCGTTGCGCGCCTTGTTGCATTCGAGCCTCCAGCCGAGCGCGAGCTGGGCTTCTTGCCCGGGCTCGACACGCCGGCGTCGTTCTTCGAACCGCTTCCGGAATCAGAGCTTGCCGCCTGGGAGGGCAAGCTCGCTGGTGGCCCGGAGGAGTCGTCGCCGTGACGCTGCTGCTTGACACGCACGTGCTGATCTGGGCGCTGGCTGCGCCTGATCGATTGCCCGCGACCGTACGCGCTCGCGTTGCCGATCGTCGCGAAACCATCGTGGTGTCGGCAGCCAGCGCGTTCGAGATCGCCACGAAGCATCGTCTCGGCCGCCTGCCAGAAGCGGCCGCGCTCGTGCATTCGTTCGACGAGCAGGTCTCCAGACTCGGAGCAGACCTGATCGCGATCGAGGCACGACACGCGATCACGGCGGGCTCGCTCGAGTGGCAGCACCGCGACCCCTTCGACCGCATGCTCGCCGCGCAAGCGATGAGTGATGGCTTCGGGCTCGTGTCGGCTGACGAGGTGTTCACCGGCCTGCCCGGGCTAGCGGTGCTGTGGGAGTGAGGCCCTAAGGCTGCTGATTAGTCGTCGAGGACGAACGTGACCTCCATCGTCACCTGGTAGGCCGTGACCTTGCCGGCTTCGATGGCGACCTTCTGCTCTTTGATCCACGCGCCGCTCACGCCGCGCAGCGTGCTGTTGGCACGGTCGATGCCGACGTGCACGGCGTCTTCGAAGCTCTTCTCCGAGCGAGCAGTGATCGTGGTGATGCGGGCAACACTAGACATGAGGTTCTCCACTTCGTCGTGATGGACTCGTGCGGCCAGTCAACTCCTGTGCGGGCCGCGCGTCTAGACGTGCCGGTCGTGACGCCGAAATCTCGCCGCCCGGCTCGCGAGCTCTGGCTTGCGCCCGCTGGTTGCGCCTTGAGCCCGTTGCCCGTGCCTCGGCCCGCTGGTTACGCCTTGAGCCCGTTGCCCGTGCCCCGGCCTGCTACTCGCGCCTTGTACCCGTGGCTTGCGCCTCGCGCCTGCCGCTCGCGAACCCCTCGGAGCGAGGTGTGCCCACAGCAGACTCCTGAAGTGTAGGAACCCCGTACGCCTCTGACGGCCCATGAATGCGGGCACGCGCTCCCGTCGACTCGCCGCTCTCCCTGGTTCCTACACTTCAGGAGTCTGCGGGCGGGGTGCTCCCGGTTCCTACACTTCAGGAGTCTCCGCCCCGCACGCCCGGCCCCGCACGCCCGGCACTGCGCGTTCCGCCCTGCACGTTTCGCCCCTGCGCTCCGCCCCGACCGCTGCACCCCGAAGGCTCCGCACCGCACGCACCGCCTCGCACACCCCGCCCCCGAATGTCGCCTCGCGCCCGTAGCCTGAGCACAGCCCGTGCCGGAGGAGATGCGCTGTGTACTTGACGACGACCGAGAGCGGCGAACGCCTGCTCGTCACCTCGGCGAGCGATCTCACGCGTGCGGCCGAGTGCGAGTTCCGCGTCGCCCGCGACCTCGACGCCAAGCTCGGGCGCATCGCCGCCGTCGTCGACGAGCCCGACTCGATGCTTGCCCGCACTGCCGAGCTCGGCGACGCCCACGAGGCCGCGATCATCGCCGACTATCGCACGCGCCTCATTGACAACGGTGCGGGGCCGGATGCTCTCCTCGAGATCCCGCGCATCCACGGCGAGCTGGCCGAGGTCGACGTGGCCGCCCAGCAAACGCTCGACGCCCTGCAGCGCGGCGTGCCCGTCATCGTGCAGGGCACGTTCGTCGACCGCGAGCACAGCCCCGGTGCTGCGAAAGCCGACCCCGCGAGCGCGGGCCGGGCAACCGGCGACGACCTCGCGATCGCCTTCGTCGGGTACGCCGACTTCCTGGTCCGAACGCCCGAGGGCCGCTACCGCGTGCAAGACAGCAAGCTCGCGCGTCGCGCGAAAGTGACCGCGCTGCTGCAGCTCGCCGCCTACGCCGAGCAGCTCGAGCGGCTCGGCATCGAGGTTGACCCCGAGGTCGACTTGATTCTCGGAACGCGTGAGCTGAGCATCCACCGCCTCGACGACATTGCGCCCGTACTGCGCGCGCGACGCTCGCGCCTGCATCGCCTGCTGCGTGACCGTGCCGCGGCCGAGGGGCCGATCGCCTGGCGCGACGCGAGCGTCACCTACTGCCGCAGTTGCGCGTGGTGCACGCTCGAGATCGCGAAGCACGACGACGTGAGCCAGGTCGCCGGCCTCACGGGCGCCCAGTGGTCAAAACTCAGTGTTGCTGGCATCGAGTCGCTCGCGCAGCTTGCCGCACTCGACGACCGCGCGGCGGCCGAGACCGCGAGCAGCGCCGGCATCGCCCGCAGCACGCTCGACACCCTGCGGCTGCAGGCCGAGTTGCAGCGGCACAGCGCCGGCGCACCCGCGGGAAGCGCTCCGCCGGTGCGCGTGCGCGACGCCGCCGTGCTGCACGCCTTGCCCGCTCCGAGCCCGGGCGACCTCTACTTCGACTTCGAGGGCGACCCGCTCTACACCGAGCACGATCCGACGAAGTGGGGCCTCGACTACCTATTCGGCATGGTCGATGCAAGAGAACAGTTCACGGCCTACTGGGCACACAGCTTCGCCGAAGAACGGGATGCCCTGCTCGCCTTCCTCGCCGACGTGCAAGCCCGCCGCGAGAAGCACCCCGACCTGCACATCTACCACTACGCCGCCTACGAGCGCACCCACTTGCGCTCGCTCGCCGCGCGGCACGGCGTCGGCGAAGACATCATCGACGAGTGGCTGCGCAGCGGCGTGCTCGTTGACCTCTACCCGGTCGTGCGCAAAGCCTTGCGCGTCGGCAGCCCGAGCTACTCGATCAAGTACCTCGAGCCGATCTACTGGCCGGAGGCGCGTGAAGGGATGGCGGTCGCGCGCGGCGATGACTCGGTGGCCGAATACGTGCGGGCGCGCGGGCTGCGGGAGGCGGGCGAACCCGACGCAGCGCAGCAGATACTCAACGACATTCGCGCCTACAACGAGGTCGACTGCATTTCGACGCTGCGGCTGGCTACGTGGCTGCGGGGGCTTGCGGGGGAGCATCCCTCGCCGGCACCGGCTCTGATCGATGACGATGAAGACGAGTCGGCCCCGCGCGAGGTGCCCGACTCACCGCTGCGCACCGCGCTGCTCGAGCTCGCGGCGAACGCTGACGGCACCCCGTCAACCGAACCCGACCGCACGCCCGAACAGCGCGCCTACGCTTACGCGGCCGCCGCGATCGACTACCACCGCCGCGAGCACAAGACCTTCTGGTGGGAACACTTCGACCGCCTCGTCGCCCCCCTCGACGAGTGGGCCGACGTGCGCGATGTCTTTGTGGTCGATCGGGATGCTCCGCACGAGCAATCCGCCTGGGGCAAGTCGGGCAAGCAGCGGTCGTTGCGCCGCACGCTCACCCTGCACGGCACGTGGGCTCCCGGCTCGCGCCCGAGCGTGAGCGGCCGCAGTGGCCCGTTCGCGCTGTACGACCAGCCCGCGCCGCTGCCCTCGAACAACCGCGACCGCCTCGCGCGGTCGACCCGCGCTGTCGCGATCGAGCGCATCGGCGACGGCTTCGTCGTCGTCACCGAGACGCTCGCCGACGGCGTCGACGAGTACACCGACCTGCCCGTTGCGCTCACGCCGGCGAGCCCGCCCGACCCCGGGCAGCAGAAGCCCGCGATTGAGGAGTGGGGGAGCGCACTCGTACAGTCGCACCCTGAGTGGCCCGCCGAACCCGTCGGTGACCTGCTGCGGCGTGTGCCACCGCGCACGCGCAGTGGCTCACCGCTCGCGGCCGTGGCGACCGTTGACGGCGAGCCAGATCGAGTGGCGGCCGTCGTCGCAAGCCTGCTCGACCTCGAGCGCTCGTACCTCGCCGTGCAGGGCCCGCCCGGTACGGGCAAGACCTACCTCGGCTCCCACGTCATCGCCGAGCTCGTGGCGAGACACGGCTGGAAGGTCGGCGTCGTGGCGCAGAGCCACACGACGGTCGAGCACGTGCTCGAAGAGATCGTGACGGCCGGGCTCGATGCGCGCCTCGTCGGCAAAGCGCCCAAGTCGACGGGTGACCCCGCCGACCACGCAACGGCTCGCTACACCGTGCTCGGCAAAGCCGACCAGCTCGCGGCGTTCGCGGCGGACCGGCCCAGCGGCTACGTCATCGGCGGCACCGCGTGGGACTTCGCGCACCCCCAGCGCGTCGGTCGCCGCAGCCTCGACCTGCTCGTCATTGACGAAGCCGGGCAGTTCTCGCTCGCCGCGACGATTGCCGCGAGCATGGCCGCGAAGAACCTCTTGCTGCTGGGTGACCCGCAGCAGTTGCCGCAAGTGAGCCAAGGTACACACCCCGAGCCGATCGACGGCTCAGCCCTCGGCTACTTGAGCGCGGGCCACGACGTGCTGCCCGACTCGCTCGGCTACTTCCTCGCCGAAACCCGCCGACTGCACCCCGCACTCGCTGAGCCCGTCTCGCGGCTCAGCTACGAGGGTCGCCTGCACGCGCACCCGAGCAGCTCCGAGCGCGCGCTCGAGGGCGTCGCGCCCGGGCTGCACCCGGTGCCCGTTGAACACTCCGGCAACGCGACCGAGTCGGTTCAGGAGGCAGACGAGGTGAGCGCGATCATCCGTCGCCTCATCGGCACGGCGTGGCGGTCGGGGCCGGATGCTCCGCCGCGGCCCCTCGCTGACAGCGACATCATCGTCGTCACGCCCTACAACGCGCAGCAGCAGACGATTCGCGAGCGGCTCGACGCCGCGGGCCTGCGCGGCACGCGCGTGGGCACGGTCGACAAGTTTCAGGGGCAAGAGGCGGCGGTGGCGATTGTCTCGCTCGCGGCGTCGAGCTCGCGCGAGGCGCCGCGCGGCATGGAGTTTCTGCTCAACCGCAACCGCCTCAACGTCGCCATCTCGCGCGCGCAGTGGGCTGCGTATCTGGTCTACTCGCCCGGGCTGCTCGACTCTTTGCCCCACTCGCCGCAGGGTGTTGCCGAGCTCAGCGCGTTCATTCGGCTCACCGAGCAGCAGCCCACGCCCTAGCCGTTTGGCCGCGCGTCACCACTCGTCGAGCTGCGCGAACCACTCGCGCCACAGCGCCGAGTCGGCCTCGGCGCCGAGGTGCGTGCGCACGGCCTCGATCGACGGCTGTGCGCGCTCGAGCACCCAGCGGGCATCGCGTTCGGAGAGTCGAAAGCTGCGGGTGTCGACAGGTCGCGCGCGCTGGGAGGCGTCGTGCGCTTCGGCTTCGAAGCGCTGCTGAATGCGCGGCCGCACGCCGGGAATCCAGCCGACAGCGGCGTTGAGGCGCTTGAGGCGAGCGAGCCGCTTGAGGTCGGCGAGACTCATGCCCGGGTGCACGAGTTCACCGCGTGCTGTCGCCGGTGGGGCTGCCAGCGGCCCGACACCGATGAGCTCACCGAACCGCGCCATGAGTTCGCCCGAGCCCTTTTCGCGCTCAAGGTAGGGCAACAGCAGGAGAGGCACCAGCGGTGACGCGCCGCCCCACACCCTGATGAGCCGAGCGAGATCGTGTTCGGGCCCGCGCATGGCCCCGCGCAGCACGCGCTTGGCCGAGAGGCTGCGCTCACCGGGGCGCAGCCAGGTGCGCACCCCTTGCCCGATGACCGAGGCGGCGGCCACGCGCGGGTCGCGCACGCCCAGCACGAGAACCAGCTCGTCAGCGAGCGCGAGCAACTCGCGGACGACCGCGGGAGCATCCGCCGTGCGACCCGCGGTCTCGTTGATGAGAATCACCGTCGAGCGGCCGTCGTGCTCGATCGTTCGAGCGTGCTCAACCACCCGGGTGAGCATCGCGCGCACGGCATCCGGCGTGCTGTTGAGGTTGATCGGGCGCAGCGCGTCGCCCACGATCAGCGGGGCGAGGTCTTTCACCTGGCCGTGCTTGATGATGCGGCCGTCGTAGTCGAACCACAGCTCATCGACGGGGTAGAGAACGCCCGGCGGCATCGTTCCTCGCCGCTCCGCAGCGCTCAAGGCGGCGGCGATGGCGGAGGTGCCCGTCTTCATCGGTCCGATGTGCAGCACGACTCTGACGGTCATGAGTCGAGCGTATCGGCGTGCGGCCTCGTTCGATGGTGCGGGCGGGCGTTAGCTCGACGCGCCGCTGCTCGCCTCGACGGCGTACGTGAACGAACCCGGCACGCCTCCGTAGGTGACGCGCAAGAGAGCAACCGGCCCCACCTCGTCGTACGCCGTGCACACAAAGGTGCTTCCGGGGCCGAGGGTCGCCGAGTCGGGGCACAAGACCGTGTAGTCCAAGCCCTGCTGCATCATGTCGGCGGAAATCATCGACTCGACCTGTCGCAACTCGGTGATCGACGCTTCGCGCGGCATCGCAAGCCCTGCGGCACCGATGGCGACAGCGACGACAACGCTGAGGGCAGCGTGCACCCACGTCGGCGCAGCACCCCGCCCGGTCGTGCGCTGCACATGAATCGCGCGCGAGACCAGATACAGCAGCGGAGACAACAGCAGCCAGAACACCGACGGCCGGTAGTCGTGGCCGAGCGCGCCGAGTCGACGGAAGTCGAGCACCGCGGCGACCACGATCCAGGCGACGAACGCGCCACCCATGCCAGAGAGAACCGCCGTGGTGGCCGCGCTCGTACCTCCCTCGGTGACTGCCCACCCGAGGGCGAGGAGCCCGAGAAAGACCAGGGGCGAGATGGCGAGCATCCACACCCCGCCGGTCGATACTCCCGTGACCGTGCGCTGAGCGGACGACCCGCGAGGCCCGGCCCAGGTGCGCGTCATGGGCTCGTAATCAACGCTTGCGAGATCGACCGAGCCCGTCGGCTGCGCGAGGGTGGGGGAGGAGGTCCATGGGGTGGCCGCGGATGCGGGCGCGGGTGGCACGGTGGCAAGCGGTGCCAGGGCGAACGTGCCCCGGTTGCCTTCCGTCGACCGCGGCGGCTCGGTGCTCGACCAGCTCGCCGTTGGGGATTCGACAACGGGTGAGGTCGGCGGCACGAGACGCACCGGCTCAGAGATCGGGAACGAGTTGGAGGTCGGCGGAACCAGGCGCACGGGCTCGGAGATCGGGAACGACGGAGAGCCAGAACCACGCGTGTCGCGTCGCGTCGGCACGGCGTCGGCGGCCGGCGGGAGGGAGATGTTGGCGGCAACCGGAGCGGCGGTCGTTTCGGCGACCGGTGGGCTCACCGTTTCGGCAACGGCCGTCGCAAACGGCGGCGGCACAGGGGTCGAGGGAGCCGCAACCGGCGGAGGAAAGACCACCGGGGGTGCTACAGGATTCGGCTGGGTGTGCTCGGTCCACGCAGAGCCGTCCCACCAGCGAATGAGCGCGGCATTGTCGGCGTCGGTGTACCACCCCGCTGCAGCCGAACACATCTCGCCCCCTTACGCGTCGACGCGCAATTTCTTTCGTGCGGGCAAGTCTAGGGCTGAGTCTCGCTCATGGCGATTCCTCAGGTCAACGAGACGGCGTTCGACGGCTCGGGCGGCGGTAGAGTTCGCTCGATGAAACGCGCTGCAGGCATCGTTGCCGACTACCTCTATGTGTTCCGCTCGCGGCTGCGGTTCTATCGTTACGGTTCACGGCCGCCGGCTCCGATCGAGGCGGGGCCGGATGCTCCGCCTGCCGTTCTCCTGATCCCCGGGGTCTTCGAGACCTGGCACTACATGAAGCCCCTCCGCGACCGACTCGAAGCACGTGGGTATCCCGTGCACAGCGTGCCCGAGTTGGGCTTCAACCGTCACCCCATCCCCGAGATGGCGGCGCTTCTGGCGGCGTACGTTGAGCACCGTGATCTGCGGGGCGTGCGCATCGTCGCGCACAGCAAGGGCGGACTCATCGGCAAGTTGCTGCTCGTCAATGACACGGCCGGCCGGTTCGATTGCATGATCTCGATCAACACTCCGTACCTCGGCAGCCCGCTTGCGAGGTTCGGGCTCGGGCCGTGGCGCGAATTCAAGCCGACCCGCCAGGTGATCGTCGAACTCAGCGAGGCCCTCGACGTCAACGAGCGCATCACCTCGCTCTACAGCGAGTTCGATCAGTACGTGCCCGACGGCAATTCGGTGATTCCGGGCGCCGAGAATGTGCGCGTGCCGCACGTCGGGCACTTCCGCGTTCTCGCGGTTCCAGCCGTGATTGATGAGGTTGTCGCACGACTCGAAGCCTGACCTGACAGAATCAGTTCATGCCTGCCGCCGATGCCGCGCCCGCGACCGACGACCGACGTACGCTCACCTGGAAGCTGCTGCCAGCGGCCCTCGTGGCGACGAGCGCGATACCGCTATTCGGCTTCGAGAATCGGCTGGTGGGTTACCCCTGGCTCGTGATCGGTCTCGTCGTCGCTTACTTCATCGACCGCGAACTCATGCGCGATCTGGGCATCATCGCTGCGGGTCTCATCGTGGTCAGCACGGTGAGCGTCAAGGCCGACATCTCGTGGCCCAACTTCTTCTTGCTCGGCTTCGTGTTGAGCCTGGCGGTCGCGGTGCCGTTCGTCATCGACCGCTTCATCATGAAGCGCAAGGTGATTCGCTTTCCGTGGCGCAGTGGTCAGAAGTGGGAGCCGTGGGAGAAGTCGTACCTCTTTGCGGTTCCCTTCTTGGGCTGGCTCATTTTGCCGTTCTACTTCATCACCTCCGGCGCTTACCAGAACTGGCCGGCGGTGTCAGAGACCAGTGAGGTCGTGCGACTCTTCATTGGCGTGAACGCCGTCGGCATTTGGGACGAGCTCTTCTTCATCTGCACGTGTTACGTGCTGCTTCTGCGTCACTTCCCCGTGCTGACGGCCAACATTCTGCAGTCGATCATTTTCGTGAGCTTCTTGTGGGAACTCGGCTATCAGGCCTGGGGCCCGCTCATGACGATCCCCTTCGCGATGCTGCAGGGCTGGATCTTCCACCGCACCAAGTCGCTCACCTACGTGATCATCGTGCACTTGCTGTTCGACCTCGTGGTGTTCCTCGCGATCGTGCACGCGCACAACCCTGGCGTCTTCGGGTTCTTCCTGGTGCCGAGCCCCGGTTCATAAGTAACTACTGCTTATGGCGCCGCGGCGCGCACCATTGCAGGCTCAAGTCATGACTGACACCGACCTGCGCCCTCGCGCCTCTGCCCTGTTCACCCTCCGCTCGGCCGCTATCGTGGGCGCCATCGCCCTGGCATTGACGGGATGCTCGACCACAGCATCCGTAAGCACCGACGACATCATCCCTGACACCGTCGACGCGGGCGACACCGGGGGAGACGCCGCGGGCGAGAACGATGGCGAGGTCACGGTGATCGGCGAGGACCTCACCTCCGGCACGGCAGCGCTGCTCGCCAAGGTCTACGCCGAGGGCCGCGACCCGATTCCGACCGTCGAGTTTCTCGACGCAACGACCGTGCGCTTCACGTGGGCCGAAGGGCCCGACACGATTGACGTGCTCGGCAACTGCCAGATCGCCTATGGAGCGCTGAGCGGCGAAGGAATCCGCGTGCTCATCACCGCCGGCTCAGACGAACTCGACTGCACGGCCGAGGTCGAGGGCTAACCCGACCCCGCCAGCAGACCTCCACCCGCATCTCCACAATTCAGGAGTTCGGGATGCTCGCACGCGGTCGACACGCCGTGTGAGCATCCCGAACCGCCGTCAGCGGGTGCTGATTCCTGAATTGTGGAGACGGCCGGCGGGGTGCACTTCCTGAATTGTGGAGACGCCGGGTGTGCCGCCGCTCCTGAATTGTGGAGGGGGCGCGGTGGGGCAGACTCGAGGGGTGAGTCTTCTCGAGTCGATGCCCCGCCCCTATGAGGCCGGTGCGGCGTTCGACGCGATCGAGAACTGGGCCACCGGCCGCGGGCTCACGCTCTACCCCGCGCAAGAAGAGGCGATCTTCGAGCTCGTCGCGGGCGCGCACGTCGTGCTCGCCACTCCCACCGGCAGCGGCAAGAGCCTTGTGGCCGTCGCGGCGCACGCGATCGCTCTCGCTCAAGGGCAACGCACCTACTACACGGCACCGATCAAGGCGCTCGTGAGCGAGAAGTTCTTCCAACTCGTCGACATCTTCGGTGCCGAGAAAGTCGGCATGGTCACGGGCGACTCGGCGGTCAACGGCGATGCTCCGATCATCTGCTGCACAGCCGAGATTCTCGCGAACCAAGCTCTGCGCGAAGGGCCCGAGCTTGCCGCGGGCATCGTCGTCATGGACGAGTTCCACTACTACGCCGATGTCGACCGCGGGTGGGCGTGGCAAGTGCCGCTGCTGATGCTCACCAACGCGCGCTTTCTGCTCATGAGCGCGACGCTCGGCGACATCACGCCGATCGCCGCCGATCTGCAACGCCGCACGGGGCACCCTGTGAGCGAAGTGACGCACACCGAGCGGCCGATTCCGCTGACCTTCGAGTACGTGCGAACCCCCGTGCACGAGACCGTCGAGACGTTGCTCGAGAAGGGGCACGCGCCGATCTACATCGTGCACTTCAGTCAGGCAGCCGCAATGGAGCGCGCTCAAGCACTCTCGAGCATCCGGATCGTGTCGCGAGAACAGCGCGATGAGATCGCTGAGGCGATCGGTGACTTCCGTTTCGCGACCGGCTTTGGCACGACGCTGAGCAGGCTCGTGCGTGCGGGCATTGGCGTGCACCACGCGGGCATGTTGCCGAAGTATCGCCGGCTCGTCGAAGTGCTTGCTCAGCGCGGCCTGCTGCGGGTCATTTGCGGCACCGACACTCTGGGCGTGGGCATCAACGTGCCCATCCGCACGGTGCTGCTGACGGCGCTCAGCAAGTACGACGGTGTCAAGATGCGGCAGTTGAGCGCCCGCGAGTTTCACCAGATCGCCGGTCGTGCCGGCCGCGCCGGGTACGACACGGCCGGCCTCGTCGTCGTGCAGGCACCCGACCACGAGG
>CALRMP020000034.1:0-30427 GCA_943369205.1 Gulosibacter massiliensis
GACGCAGGCGGTCAGCGTCGCGCGCGACGAGCACGAGGGCGTTGCCGCGCGCGGCCAACTGGCGGGCGAACTCGGCTCCGATTCCCGCGGTGGCGCCGGTGATGAGGGCAGTCGTCATGCGCTCCACGCTAATGGCTCGTGTGGCAACAATCGGCAGCACCGCTCGTAGGCTGATGGTCATGACAGCAGGCGGAGAGCACGCGGGAGTGCGCGTCGACGCCTACACCTGGGCGATTCGTCTCTACACGACGCGGTCGGCCGCGACCGCGGCCTGCAAAGCCGGGCATGTGAAGGTCAACGATGCCTCAGCGAAGCCTGCGCAGGTTGTCCGCATCGGTGACCGCGTACGGGCACTCACCCCGGGCGGTGAGCGCATCGTTGTCGTCACGGGCCTCATCACGAAGCGCACGAGCGCTCCGTTGGCGGCGCAGAACCATGACGACCTGACTCCCCCACCACCTCCGCGCGAGGAACGACCGGCGACCGTGGTGCGCGAGCGCGGCGCGGGCCGGCCGACGAAACGCGATCGCCGGCTCATCGAGCGGTTGCGCGGCCGCGACGAGGTGCCGGGTGCCCCGGACTGAGTGGGCCCGGGGCGAGCATCCCTAGGCCAAATCGAGCGCAGCGAGTGACTGTCGGATCGTCTCGGCTGAGGCATGCAACAGCCGCTCTTCATCGGCGGAGAACGGCACATCGATGACGCGCGAGACTCCTTCGGCGTCGATGATGCTCGGCACTGAGAGGGCGACTCCGCTCACACCGTGATAGTCACTGAGCACCGAACTCACGGGCAGCACCGCACCTTCGTCATTCAGCACCGCTTCGACGATGCGGGCACCCGAGAGGCCGATCGCGTAGTTGGTGGCGCCCTTACCGGCGATGACCTTGTAGGCGGCGGTCTTGACCTCGTGAGCGATCTGGTCGAGCTCTTCGACGCTCAAGGTCTCACCGTTGTCGTCGACCCACTCGCGAACGGGGATCGGGCCGATGCGGCTTTGCGACCAGAGCGGAAACTCGCTGTCGCCGTGCTCACCGACGATCATCGCGTGGACACTCGACGCGGTCACGCCGACGCGCTCGGCGAGCCGCCACTTCAAGCGCGAGCTATCGAGGACGGTGCCGCTGGAAAACACGCGGCCCGTCGGAAGGCCGCTGAATCGCTGCGCGGCAACGGCGAGCACGTCGCACGGATTGGTGACGAGCACATAAACGGCATCGGGCGCTCGCTCGATGAGTTGCGGCATGAGTGACTGCAGAATGCCCACGTTCACGCCCGCGAGGTCAAGGCGGCTCTGGCCGGGGTGTTGCTTGGCGCCAGCGGTAATCACGACGATGTTCGCTCCCGCGACGGCATCGAGATCAGCGCCGCCCGTGATCGAACTGGAGCCCGTAAAGGGTGTGCCGTGCGCGAGATCGAGCACTTCAGCCTCGGCGCGCGCGGCGTCAATGTCATAGAGCACGACTTCGCGGGCGGAGCCTCGAATGAGGGATGCGTAGGCGAGCGAGGAGCCAACGGCTCCGGCACCGATGATGGCCAGGCGAGAGTTTTCGATAACGGTCATGACCGCAAGCCTGGTGGACAAGGCTGTACACCACCAGGGCCATTCGGCCCGGGTGACGGTAAACCTCCGCAACCTCGGGTCTTTCTCCTCTAGTTGCGCACCCGCGCGAGTGCGAGCCTGATGAGACCAACACCGTCAGGAGTGTCACCGTGAAGCTTGTCGTCGTCGGCGGAGTCGCCGCCGGAGCATCCATCGCCGCCCGCGCCCGCCGCCTCGACGAATTCGCCGAGATTGTCGTGCTTGAGCGCGGCCACCACGTCTCGTTCGCGAACTGCGGCCTGCCGTATCACATCGGTGGTGTCATCACCGATCGCAGCCGACTGCTCGTGCAGACACCGCAGAGCTTGCGCGAAGCACTCGACCTCGATGTGCGCATCGGGCAGGAAGTCTTCGCCATCGACCGAGCGAAGAAGACCGTGACGGTGCGCCGGGTCGATGACGGCACCGAATACACCGAGTCGTACGACGCTCTCGCCTTGACTCCTGGCGCCGAGGCGCTGCGGCCGCCGATCGCGGGCATCGATCTGCCTGGCGTGCACGTGCTGCGCCGCATGGGCGACATGGATCAGATCAAGGCACAACTCGATGCACTGCTTGCTGATGCAGCCGCGGGCGGTCGCGGCCCGGTTCGAGCGGTCGTCATTGGAGCGGGCTACATCGGGCTCGAAATGGCCGAGAACCTGCGGCACCGCGGCGCAGAGGTCGATGTTGTCGAGCTCGCTGACCAGATCTTGCCCCCCATTGACCACGAGTTGTCGGTGCCGGTCGAATCGCACCTTCGCAGTCGCGGAGTCGCTGTGCACCTCGAGACCGGCGCTGCCGCGCTGCGCGAGGCCGCTGGCGGGCTTGATGTCGAGCTCACGAACAACACCGTGCTGCACGCCGATCTCGTCATTCTCTCGGCGGGCGTGCGGCCGAACTCGCAGCTCGCGAAAGACGCCGGCCTTGAGATCGGTGAGCGCGGTGGCATTGTCGTCGACACCCACATGCGCACCTCTGACCCGCACATCTGGGCGGCGGGCGACGCGGTCGAGACCCCCAACACGGTGCTGCCGGGCTCGTGGCTCGCCCCCCTCGCCGGGCCCGCAAACCGGGAGGCTCGTGTGGCCGCTGAGAACATCTGCGGGCGCGACACCGAGTACCGCTCCACGCAGGGCACCTCGATCGTGAAGGTCTTCGACATGGTCGCGGGCGGTACGGGTGCGACACAGCGGCAGCTCATCGCCGCGGGTATTCCGCACCGCGCCGTTCACGTGCACCCCTCGGGCCACGCCGGCTACTACCCCGGCACCGCCATGATGCACCTCAAGGTGGTCTTCGACCCCGAAACCGGTCGTGTGCTCGGCGGCCAGGCGGCGGGCTTCGACGGCATCGATAAGCGCATCGACGTGCTGGCAACGGCCGTGCGCAACAACCTCACGGTGTTCGACCTCGAAGAGCTCGAGCTTGCCTACGCTCCCCCGTTCGGCTCGGCAAAAGACCCCATCAACATGGCGGGCTTCGTCGCGAGCAACGTCGTGCGCGGCGACCTCGAGCTCTGGTACGCCGAGGACTACCCATCGGCCGTGGAGGGCACGCGCATCATCGACGCGCGAACGCCAGAAGAGTTCAGCATCTGGCACCTCCCCGGAGCCGAGAACGTGCCTCTCGACACGCTGCGCACCGCGTGTGCCGAGTGGGACACCGCGACACCGATTCGGCTCTACTGCGCCGTCGGCTTCCGCTCCTACCTCGCCTACCGGTCACTGCGTCAGCGCGGCTTCCATGACCTCAAGACGCTCTCGGGCGGGTCGACGACGTTCCGCGCCTGGCACCAGCTCGACGACGCCGACGCGCCCGTGCAGCGCCCGCCGATGGAGAACTACGCGGAGACGCACTCGCTCTTCGCGCTCGCCCCGACCGGAATCGGCGCATCCATCGACCTCGATTGCACGGGTCTCGCGTGCCCCGGCCCGATCATGAAACTCGCTGAGGCGGCGAACGCAGCGGATGCCGGTGACGAGATCACGGTGCACGTGAGCGACCCCGGATTCGCGCAGGATGCTCCCGCCTGGGTCAAGCGCAATGGCCACGAGCTCGTCTCGATCGAGCCGGAGGGGCCTGGCTATGTCGCGGTCATCCGCAAGGGCGGAGCCGGCGCGATGGCCTCGGCGCGACCGCTCGGCGGCGCAACCGTCGCCGGGCCCGGCAAGAACTCGTTCGTCGTGTTCTCGGGCGACATGGACAAAGTGCTCGCCTCGTTCATCATCGCCAACGGAGCGCTCGCGATGGGCGAGCAGGTGTCGATGTTCTTCACTTTCTGGGGGCTCAACGCCTTGCGGCGCGAACAGCCGCCCAAGCGCCAGAAGAAGATGATGGACCGCATGTTCGGCATGATGATGCCCTCGGGCGCCAACGACCTGCCGCTCTCGACCATGAACATGGCGGGCATGGGCCCCGTCATGATCAAGAACGTCATGAAGCAGCACAACGTGCCGACGCTGCCCGAGCTCATTGCATCGGCGCAAGCGGGCGGCGCACGGCTCATCGGCTGCACCATGACGATGGACCTTCTCGGTATCGCGCAGAGCGACTTGCTCGACGGCGTCGAACTCGGCGGCGTCGCGACGTTCTTGGGCGAAGCCTCGGAGTCGACCACGACGCTGTTCATCTAAGGGCGACCGTCGTCGGTGATCTAGCATCAGGGCATGACCGACGACGATCGTGCCCCATCGATGCGTGTCGCGCTGCCCGTGATTCTTGACGTCGACACGGGCGTCGATGACGCACTCGCGATCCTGCTCGCCGTGCGACACGACGCGCTCGACGTGCGAGCAATCACGTGCACGGGCGGCAACGCTCCCCTCGCCCAGGTGGTCGATAACACCCTGCGGGTACTGGATGCGGCCGGTGCCGGCGAAGTACCGGTCGCTGCCGGGGCGCACCGTCCTCTGCTCGAGACCCCGCAACACGCAGCCTCGATTCATGGCGCGGACGGCCTGGCCGACCTGGGTCTTCCACCGTCGCGGCGCGTGCCTCAGCCCCGGCACGCCGTCGAGCTGCTGCGCGAGACCCTCATCGACAGCTCGGAACCCGTCACGATCATTAGCCTCGCGCCACTCACCAACATCGCTCTTTTGCTGCGGTCGTACCCCGAAGTGGTCTCGCGCATCGCGCGCGTCGTCATGATGGGCGGCTCGGTCGGAACCGGCAACGCGACGGCATCTGCCGAGTTCAACGTGTGGCACGACCCCGAGGCCGCGGCCATCGTGCTCGGGGAAGGCCTCGATGTGCTCATGTACGGCCTCGAGCCGTTCTACCGGGTCTCGGTGACGCACGACGATGTCCGCACGCTCGTAGCCTCCGACGATCCGGCCCCGCGGCTCGCCGGGGCACTCCTCACTCACCTCATTGGCATTGACGCGACCGAAGAGCGCGTGGCCGATGACCGCGTGGCCATCGGTGACGCCGGCGCCGTCTGCGCCGCGATTGACGCGGGCCCGCTCGTGACGCGCGTCGCCTCCGTCGAAGTGGCCCTCGCGCCGGGGCCGACGCGCGGCCAGACCGTCGTCGACCTGCGCACCATGGTCGGTGCCGACCTGTCACCGTCGAGTGTGGCGCCGCCCGCGACCGTCGTGCTCGACGTCGACCCCGAACCCTACCGACGCCTGTTTCTTGACGCACTGCTCGGTGTGCCGGTCAACGAATGACGGCTCTGCTCGACCTGCTGCACGCTGCAGTCGGCGACGCCGTTTCGACCGACCCTGCGCTGCTTGCCGCGGCGCGCGGGGATAAGTCAGGGCAACGAACGTCCTCGACACCCCTCGCTGTGATCACGGCCCGCAGCGTCGACGACGTGCAGGCCGTGCTGCGCATCGCGCACGAGCACCGGGTGCCCGTGGTGCCCCGCGGCGCAGGCACGGGCCTCTCGGGCGGCGCTATGGCGAGCGCGGGTGAACTCGTGCTCTCGACGGCGGCCATGACGCGCGTGCTCGAGATCAGCGAGGCTGATCAGGTGGCGGTCGTTGAGCCGGGCATCCTGAACGCCGACCTCAATCGCACTCTCGAGGCTCACGGACTCCGCTGGGCGCCCGATCCCGCGAGCAGGGCGATCTCGACCGTCGGCGGCAACATCGCTACGAACGCCGGTGGCCTGCTGTGCGCGAAGTACGGCGTCACGCGGGAGGCCGTGCTCGGCCTCGATGTCGTGCTTGCCGACGGTACCCTCATGCGGCTCGGGCACCGCACGGTCAAGGGGGTCACGGGCCTTGACCTCACCGCTCTCATGATCGGCTCGGAGGGCACCCTCGGCATCATCGTCGGGGCGACCCTCAAGCTCACTCCCCTCCCGACGGGGCCGGTCGCGACCATCGGTGCATACTTTGCGACGATCGAGCAAGCGGCGGCTACCGCGGCGGCGATCACGGCGGCTCGCATTCGCCCGGCCGCGATGGAACTCGTCGACCCCTTGGCGCTCGCGAGCATTCTGCGCTATCTCGGCCTACCCGAGCACGCGCCCGGGAGCGCGCACCTCCTGGTGCAGACCGACGGCGGCGCAGCAGAGACCGAGGCCCGTGCGGCCCTGTCGATCATCACGGAACTCGGCGGAACCGCGGAGCTGACGACCGACCCCGAGGAGGGCGAACGGATGCTCGCCGTCCGCCGCGCAATGCACCCTGCCATGGAGTCTCTGGGTCAGGTGCTCATCGAAGACGTCGCGGTTCCTCGCTCGAAACTCGTGGAGATGTTCGCGGCGATCACTCGCATCAGCGAGCGGTTTGGGATTGCGATTCCGACCGTTGCCCATGCCGGCGACGGCAATCTGCACCCCAACCTCGTCTACACGGGTGACGAGGTTCCTGAGACGGTGTGGCAGGCCGCCGGCGAACTCTTCGAGGCAGCACTCGCGCTCGGCGGCACCCTGACCGGAGAGCACGGCATCGGAACGCTCAAGCGGCGCTGGCTCGCCGATGAGCTGGGCGAGGAGCAGGTTGCCGTGCAGCGCCGCATCAAAGCTGCGTTCGACCCCCACGGCCTCTTGAACCCGGGGAAAGTCTTCTAAGGCGCGAGCACGGCGACGTAGACCCCGTTACGCGAGGTGCCGCCCGTGAGCGGATTCGCGAACGACACCGTGTGACCCTCCACCCGCTTGAACACAGAGCGCAACGCGTTCATGAACGACTCGTCGGGCGGGTCGTCCGACCAGAGGGCGAAGACTCCCCCGGGGCGAAGGTGCGCGGCGAGTCGATGCAGGCCATCGACCGTATAGAGGTCAGCGTGCGAGGGGTCGAGAGTGAAGGTGGGCGAGTGATCGACGTCGAGCAGAATCGCGTCGACGAGACCGGGCAACTCCGCTGAGGCACCGGGTGCTGCGCGCATGAGGGCGAAGAAGTCGGCGTGCAGAAGGCGGGTGCGCTCGTCGCCGACGAGCGACTCCGAGACCGGGAGCAGAAGACGCTCGTGCCAGTCGATGATGGCTGGGAGGGCATCCACCACCGTCAGCGATCGCACGCGCGCATCACGCAACGCTGCCACCGCCGTGTAGCCGAGGCCGAGCCCGCCGACAACGACGTCGCAGGTCGAGCGGCTTGCGGGCAGTGCGGCGAGTCCGAGGTCGCTGAGGGCCTCTTCAGCCACTGTGAAGAGGCTCGACATCAGAAACTCGTCGCGCAACTTCACCTCAAAAACGTCGTCATTGATCGCGGGCTCGAATCGGCGTCGCAGAGTGAGTTCGCCCATAGGCGTCTGCTCGAAAGCGAGTTCCTCGAAGCGGTGCACTAGGCCACGGGGATGATCACATAGAGCTTGCGCACGGTCTCGTGCACGTGCCAGGTTCCGCGCCAGCCTGCGGGGGTGACGAACAGGTCGCCCGCGCCCACCTCAATCGGCTGCTCACCGTCTTCAACGAGCGTCACACTGCCCGTGAGCAGGTAGCAGAGCTCGTGGTACCCGTCACGGGTGGCCGTGAAGCTGCCCGGCTCGGCCTCCCAGACACCCGTATCGACGGGGCCCGGCGTCGTTCCGGCCGCCGACCAGAAGGGCGAGAACCCTTCCTGTTGCCCAGGAGTCAAGGTGGTCGGCTTCGGCGAAAACGACTCGATCACGTGAGCAGGAGCATTCCGAAGGAGGACGGTCGTCGACATACCCTCAGGCTAGCCGGGTGTCGGAGACACGAAACGGGGGCCCGCCGATTGGCGAGCCCCCGAATCTTCTCGCAGGCGTGATTAGGCGATGCGGATCATCTTCTTGTTGACGAACTCATCGATGCCGAGCGTGCCGAGCTCGCGGCCCGAACCCGACCGCTTGATGCCACCGAACGGCAGCTCAGGGCTGTCGGCGAGCACGCAGTTGACGTAGACCATGCCAGCGTCGATCTGGTCGGCCACACGGGCAGCCTGCTCGGCGTCCGTGGTGAACAGGTACGAACCGAGACCGAACGGGGTGTCGTTCGCCAGCTTTACGGCCTCGGCTTCGTTCGCAACCTTGAAGACCTGGGCTACCGGGCCGAAGAACTCTTCGTAGTACGCGTCGTTGCCGGGCTTGACGTTCGCGAGCACGGTCGACGAGAAGAAGTTGCCGTCACGCGTTCCGCCGGTGAGCACGGTGGCTCCGCCCGCGACAGCGCGCTTCACCTGGTCTTCCAGGCCCTCGGCTGCTGACGACGACGACAGCGGGCCGTACGCACCGCCCTCGACCATCGGGTCGGACGCCTGGGTGCTCGACATCCCAGCGACGAACTTCTCGAGGAAGGCATCGTAGAGGTCTTCCACCACGATGAAGCGCTTGGCTCCGTTGCACGACTGGCCACTGTTGTCGAGACGCGCGTTGACCGCCATCTCGACGGTTGCGTCGAGGTCGTCCGTGCTGAGCAGAATGAAGGGGTCGCTGCCACCGAGCTCCAGAACGACCTTCTTCAAGTGACGACCCGCCTGCTCGGCGACGGCGGCACCAGCACGCTCGGAGCCGGTCAGCGAGACGCCCTGCACGCGGGGGTCGGCGATGAGGGTGCCAATCTGCTCGGTCGTGGCGTAGATGTTCGTGTAGGCACCCACCGGGAAGCCAGCGTCGGCGAAGATCTGGTGGATCGCTTCAGCCGACGCGGGGCACTGCGCGGCGTGCTTGAGCAGGATGGGGTTGCCGAGAATCAGGTTCGGGCCAGCGAAGCGCGCGACCTGGTAGTACGGGAAGTTCCACGGCATGATGCCGACGAGAACGCCCATCGGGCTCTTGCGGATGAACGCAGAGCCTTCGCTGCCCTCGGCGAGCTCGATCGGCTCGTCCTTCAGCAGCGCGGGGCCGTTGTCGGCGTAGTACTGGTAGATGTCGGCAGAGAAGTCGACCTCGCCGAGGGCGTCGCCGATGGGCTTGCCCATTTCGCGCACGATCGTCTCGGCGAGGTGCTGCCGGCGTTCGCGGTGGAGGTCGGCGACCTTGGCGATGAGGGCGGCGCGCTGCTCGACGGTGGTCGTGCGGGCCCAGTCGCTGTAAGCGGCGGCCGCACCATCGAGCGCCGCAGCGATCTCGGCGTCGGTCGCGGTCGGATACGTGGTGAGCGTCTCCCCGGTCGCGGGGTTGATCACTGCGTACTTGCTCATGAGGCTCCTTGAGAGATCGACGGTGCACCACGAGACGTCGCGCGTCAGGCCGGCGCCGGTGCACACCTTTCGCTCAGCCTAGAACGGAGGGCGGTTCGGGCGCACCGCCACAACGGAGATTCGCGGCGGATTCTTCGCCAAGCCGTACAGTGCCCGCTCGAGCGCTTACAGTGGCGTGCATGAGGTCAAACAGCCGATTCCGGCGCGCCATGAGCCGCGCCCGCATCATCATCGGCGAACTTCTTGAAGGAGCCATGCTCGTTCTGCGCGGATTCGGGTTTTGGCGTGTTCGACCGGGCGTCATGGCCCTCGGTATGGTGCCTGCCCTGATCGCCGGGGCCATCATCGGCGCCGTGCTCATCACGATCGGCCTCAATGTCGAGTCGTTCGCCACGACGCTCACACCATTCGCCAATGCGTGGGGCGAGAACGAGCGAAGTCTTGTTCGTACCTTCCTCGCGATCGTTCTGCTCGGCGGAGCCATCATCGGCACGATCTACACGTTTACCACCCTCACGCTCTTGATCGGCGACCCCTTCTACGAGCGGATTTGGCGGGCGGTCGAGAACGAGCTCGGTGGATTCACCCCCACCCCCGTGCGGTTTTGGCGATCGTTCGGTGACGGAATCCTGCTGGTGTTCAAGGCCATCGGCTTCGGGCTCACGACGTTCGTGGTCGGACTCGTCCCCGTGGTCGGTTCGGCGACGGCGACCGTGCTCGGCCCCACACTTGCGGGACACCTGATCGCTCGCGAGCTCGGAACCCGGCCGTTCGAGGCGCGCGGAATCGCCGCGAGCGACCGGGTCACGCTTCTTCGCGGCTCGCGTGCTCGCGAGCTGGGTTTCGGTGTCATGACCCAGCTTCTGTTTCTCATCCCGGGCGGCGCAATCGCCACCATGCCAGCGGCCGTCGTCGGCGCAACGCGGTTAGCACGCCATGTTCTTGAGCGCGCGGAGAACGCAGCGCGTGACGCGGCAGAATAGCTGTCGTCAGAGAGGACACCCATGACCGACTCCCCGCTCGATCTCATTGGCTTCGATGCCCTATTGAGCGATGACGAGCGTGCGACTCGTGACCGTGTTCGCGCCTTCGTTGCCGAGCACGTGCGGCCGTCGATCGCCGAGTGGTACGACCGCGGCGAGTTTCCCCGCGAGCTCATCGCGCCCATGGCGAAGGCCGGCTTGCTCGGCATGCACCTTGAGGGGTACGGAGGAGGGGGCCGGTCTGCCGTCGAGTACGGGCTCGCCGCCGCCGAGCTCGAAGCCGGTGACAGCGGCATTCGCACCTTTGTCTCCGTGCAGGGTTCCCTCGCCATGACGGCGATCCATGCGTTCGGCTCGGAGGAACAGAAGCAACAGTGGTTGCCCGGCATGGCTGCCGGAGAGGTCATCGGATGCTTCGGCCTCACCGAACCGAATGCCGGCAGTGACCCGGCCTCGATGAAAACCCACGCACGCCGCGACGGCGACGACTGGGTCATCACGGGGTCGAAGCGGTGGATCGGCCTCGCGTCGATCGCCGACATCGCGGTGATCTGGGCGCAGACGGAGGCGGGCATCCGTGGGTTCATCGTTCCCACCGGCACCGCAGGATTCACCGCCACGCCGATCGGTCAGAAGCTGTCGATGCGGGCGTCGATCCAGTGCGACATCGTGCTCGACGAGGTGCGGGTCCCGGCCGACGCGCAACTACCCGGCGCCGAGGGTCTGCGCGGCCCGTTCACGTGCCTCAATCAAGCGCGGTACGGCATCATGTGGGGCGTCATGGGCGCTGCTCTCGACAGCTATCGGGTCGCGCTGGAGTATGTGTCGCACCGCGAGGTGTTTGGCAAGCCCGTGGCCTCGTATCAGCTCACGCAGCAGAAGCTCGTCGATATGGCGCTCGAGATCGATAAGGGCTTCTTGCTCGCGTTGCAACTGGGCCGGCTGAAGGACGCGGGGAAGCTCCAACCGCACCAGATCTCGGTCGGCAAACTCAACAACACGCGAGAAGCGATCGCGATTGCGCGCGAGGCGCGAGCGATGCTCGGGGGCAATGGCATCACACTCGAGCACTCTCCGCTGCGTCACGCGAACAACCTCGAATCGGTGCGCACCTACGAAGGAACCGACGACGTGCACACGCTCATTCTGGGCAACGCCATCACGGGCATCGCGGCGTTTCGCTAAACCGGGCCCCCGACGGCGACTCGCTCGGGCAATACGACCGGGTGGCTGCCCGCCATCGTCTCGAGAACGCGCACGACCTGCGAACTGTAGCCGTATTCGTTGTCGTACCAGACGTAGACGATGACCGAATCGCCCGAACAGATCGTCGCGAGGCCGTCGACGATGCCTGCACGGTGAGAGCCAATGAAGTCGGTCGACACCACTTCGGGCGACTCGATGTAGTCGATCTGCTGGCGCAGCGTCGAGTGCAGCGACGTCGCGCGCAAGAAGCTGTTGACCTCGTCGCGCGTCGTGGCCCGCTCGAGCCGCACGTGCAGGATCGCCATCGACACATTGGGGGTCGGAACCCGAATGGCGTTGCCCGTGAGCTTGCCCTCGAGGGCCGGCAGGGCCTTGGCCACCGCTTTGGCGGCACCTGTCTCGGTGATCACCATGTTGAGCGCCGCCGAACGGCCGCGACGATCACCCTTATGGAAGTTGTCGATCAGGTTCTGGTCGTTCGTGAACGCGTGCACGGTCTCAACATGGCCGTGGACGATGCCGTACTGATCGTGCAGCACCTTGAGCACGGGGGTGATCGCGTTGGTCGTGCAGGAGGCTGCGGTGACGATGCGATCGGACGGGCCAATGGTGTCGTGATTGATGCCGTGCACCACGTTCGGGAGCGCGCCCTTTCCCGGCGCCGTCAGCAGTACCCGGGCGACGCCCCTCGATCGAAGGTGCTGCGAAAGCCCCTCCTCATCACGCCAGCGTCCGGTGTTGTCGACCACGATCGCATTGTCAATTCCATACGACGTGTAGTCGATCGCTGCAGGGTCATCGGCATAGATGACCTGAATGAGCGTGCCGTTGGCAAGGATCGTGTTCGCCTCAGGGTCGACGCTAATCGTGCCCTCGAACGGCCCATGCACCGAGTCGCGGCGCAGCAGGCTCGCACGCTTGACCAAGTCATTGTCGCCACCTCGGCGCACCACGATCGCGCGCAAATGCAGCCCCGCCCCGTTTCCTGCGTGCGCGATCAGGATGCGCGCGAGTAGCCGCCCGATCCGCCCGAAGCCATACAGCACGACGTCGGTGCCCGCGGGGTCATGGCGATTCATCGGCTCGAGCACCGTGCGGAGATAGTCGGCGAGGCTCTCGTCGGCTCCGTGCGTGTCGAAGTCGCCGAGCAATCGCGCGATGTCGAGTGACGCGGGGCCCGGATCGAGCGTGAGAAGGGCATCCAGCACGCGCTTCGTCTGCTCGAGGGGTAGCACCGAGCCCGTCACGTGGTGCGCATAGCGGTGGGCCTTGATGACGCCGATGGGCGACTGATTGATGAGGCGTCGACCGTGAATCGAGGTGATCACGCCGTGCTCGCGATAGAGCCGACCGATCAACGGAATCAACTGTTCGGCGAGCGTCTCACGCGCTTTCCACGCTTCTCGCTGGGCTACGACGGCGTCTGTCATGCCTTAACGCTAGCGAGAGCGATGGCTGGCCGCGCACCTCGTGGTGATCGGCGTCGTGTCAATAATGGCCGTTCTTGATGTTCGCGAATCCTTGGGGCTCTATGCATCGGCCGTTGGTCGCTATTCCGCGGCGGCGAGCTGCCCGCAGGCCCCGTCGATCTCTTTCCCGCGCGTGTCGCGCAGCGTGGTCGGGATGCCGGCGGCCTCCAGCCGCCGGACGAACTCCCGCATGACCGCGGGCTCCGAACTCGTCCAGATCGAGCCGGGGGTCGGATTAAGCGGAATGGGGTTGACGTGCACCCACCCCCGCCCGCGCTCAAGCAGCTTCTGGGCGAGCAGGTCGGCACGCCAGGCGTGGTCGTTCATGTCTTTGATGAGCGCGTACTCGATCGAGACCCGGCGCCCCGTGGCATCGAAGTAGGCGCGTGCGGCGTCAAGGGCCTCGTCGACCTTCCAGCGCGAGTTCACGGGGATCAGTTCGTCGCGCAACTGGTCGTCGGGCGCGTGCAGGCTGAGCGCGAAGGTCACGGGAATCTTCTCCTCGGCAAGCTTGAGGATGGCCGGGACGAGCCCGACCGTCGAGACCGTGATGTGCCGAGCGCTCATGCCGAGCCCGTGCGGCTGGGGCTCGACCATCGTGCGCACAGCATCCATGAGCCGGTTGTAATTCGCGAGGGGCTCGCCCATGCCCATGAAGACGATGTTGCTCACGCGCTCGGGGGTCGTCTCGCCGCGCTTCTTTCCGCCCAGCTCGCCTGCGGCGATGGCCGCGTTGGCTTGCACGACCTGGTCGATGATCTCGGCTGCCGACATGTTGCGCGTCAAGCCCGCCTGGCCCGTGGCGCAGAATGGGCAGTTCATGCCGCACCCGGCTTGCGAACTCACGCACAGCGTGATGCGCCCCGGGTAGCGCATGAGCACGCTCTCGACGAGGGCACCGTCATGCAGCTTCCAGAGAAACTTGATGGTGTCGCCGTTGTCGGTGCGCAGGCGGCGCACCTCGGTCAACAGCGGGGGCAGCATTCCGGCGGCGAGGTCGTCGCGTACGGCGACCGGCAGGTCGGTCATCTCTGCGGGGTCGCTCGAGTAGTGCGTGAAGTAGTGGGTCTCGAGTTGCTTCGCCCGGAATCCAGGAAGCCCCAGCTCTTTCACGCGCTCGACCCGCTGCGCTGGCGTCAGATCAGCCAGGTGAACGGGCGGTTTTCCGCGCTTCGGTTCAGCGAACTGCAGCACCGGGCGGCCGTCGGGGCCCAGCTTCTGCTGCCAGCCTTCGGTGGTCGGGCGCACCTGTGGGCGGGCATCCGTTGTCGCCTGCGGGGTCGCGACCGCGCCGTTGTTCCGAATGCCGCGCTCGCCTGCCATACCTCCAGGGTACGCGGCGCAGGCGGGGCACCTCGAACCCGCGTACCGTTAGGGGTATGACGCCTCACGATGACACCGCCACCACCGAGGCCGATAGCGCGCCCACAACACCGCCGTTTAGTGAATTGGGCCTCAGCGACGCCGTGCTCGCCGCCCTTGCCGACGTCGGTTACGAGACGCCCAGCGCCATTCAGGCCGCCACGATTCCGGCACTGCTCGCCGGTCGCGACGTCGTCGGCCTTGCTCAAACGGGCACTGGCAAGACGGCTGCCTTTGCTCTGCCGATCATCTCGCGGCTCGATGTCGCGCAGAAGAGCCCGCAAGCACTCGTTCTTGCCCCGACGCGCGAGCTCGCTCTGCAGGTGTGTGAGGCGTTCGAGAAGTACGCCGCTCACCTTCCGGGCGTGCACGTTCTGCCGGTCTATGGCGGCCAGGGCTACGGCGTGCAGCTCTCAGCGCTGCGGCGCGGTGTGCACGTCGTCGTCGGTACGCCCGGCCGCATCATGGACCACCTCGAGAAGGGCACGCTCGACCTGAGCGAGTTGAAGTACCTCGTGCTGGATGAGGCCGACGAGATGCTCAAGATGGGCTTCGCGGAAGATGTCGAGACGATCCTCGCCGACACCCCCGTCGACAAGCAGGTTGCGTTGTTCTCGGCCACGATGCCCGCGGCCATCCGCCGCATCTCGAAACAGCACTTGCGCGACCCCGAAGAGATCACGGTCAAGACCAAGACGACCACCTCGGCCAACACCACGCAGCGCTACCTGATGGTCTCGTACCCGCAAAAGGTCGACGCTCTCACGCGCATTCTCGAGGTCGAGAACTTCGACGGAATGATCATCTTCGTTCGCACCAAGAACGAGACGGAGGCCTTGGCCGAGAAACTGCGCGCCCGCGGTTATTCGGCTCAAGCGATCAGCGGTGACGTGGCGCAGCCGCAGCGTGAGCGCACGGTTGAGCAACTGAAGTCGGGCACTCTGGACATTCTCGTCGCGACCGACGTAGCCGCCCGCGGTCTCGATGTCGAACGCATCAGCCACGTCATCAACTTCGACATTCCGGTCGACACCGAGTCATACGTTCACCGCATCGGTCGCACGGGTCGCGCCGGCCGGAGCGGTGCCGCCATCAGCTTTGTGACCCCGCGTGAACGCCGTTTGCTCGATGCGATCGAGAAGGCCACGCGGCAGCCGCTCACGCAAATGCAGCTGCCGACCGTTGACGATGTCAATGCCACGCGGCTCGCTCGCTTCGACGACGCCATTACCGAAGCACTCGGCCAGAGCGAGCTCATGGCGGCGTTCCGCGACATCATCGGCCACTACGTCGAGCACCACGATGTGCCCGAAGCCGACGTTGCTGCTGCACTTGCCGTCGTTGCGCAGGGCGGCTCGTCACTGCTCCTCACCGAGGCCGACTTGCGGCCGGTGCGGCCACCGCGAGAGGAGCGGGATGATCGCCCCGCCCGCGACGGCGACCGCGCCGAGCGGCCCGAGCGCCGCAGTCGCACGGGCAACGGCCGCCTCGCGCCCTACCGCATCGAGGTCGGCCGTCGGCACCGCGTTGAGCCGCGTCAGATCGTCGGCGCCCTCGCGAACGAGGGGGGCCTCAGTCGCGAAGACTTCGGCGCCATCGACATCAAGCTCGACTTCTCGATTGTCGAATTGCCCGCCGAGATGTCGCGCGCGACCCTCGACAAGCTGGCCGCAACACGCATTAGCGGCAAGCTCATCGAGTTGCAGCTCGACCGCGGACCGCGCAAGAAGCGTCACTAGCGGAACACTCCGTGATCGATCGGCTCACACCCGGCATTATCGCCATTGTCATCGGCGCCGTCGTCGCCATCGTGCTCTTCGTTCCGTTCGTCGCCGCGAGCTACCGGCTTCGCGGTGGGCTCACGGCCTCACGAACGCTGGGCTGGGTGGCTCTGCTCGTCTCGTTTCTGGCGATCTGGACCTACACGATCTTGCCGGCACCGGCCATCACCGACGCCTATCGATGCACCACCCCCAACCTTGATCTGCTGACCGACCTGCGCGACATCCTCGCGATCCAACAGTCAGGGTCGAGCCTCATCGCTAATGCGGCACTCCAGGTCGTGGTGCTCAACATTGTCTTCTTCATGCCCTTGGGCTTTCTGCTGCGATTTCTCTTCGGCTGGGGAGTCACGCGCGCGTTGGGCGCGGGCCTGGTGGTTTCGCTGGCCGTCGAAACCACGCAGCTGACCGGCATTTGGGGTCTGTACTCGTGCTCGTATCGGTTGTTCTCGGTGGGCGACCTCCTTCACAACACCCTGGGCGCCGTGCTCGGATCACTCGTGGCACTCGTGGTTCTGCGGCGGAGACAGAGCCACGACGCGCCCGTCGAACCCAACTCGGTCGTGACTCTCGGACGACGACTGCTGGGCATGCTGAGCGACGTGCTGGTCGTCACACTCGTATCGCTACTCGCCGGTCTCACGGTCTCCCTCATTCGCATCCTGCTCCTCGCGCCGGGATCAGCGACCGTGAGCGATCCGCTCGAGACAACAATCGGCATCGGGTTCGGCCTCGCGGCCTACCTCATTCCGCTGTTCCTGACCGGGAGCACCGTGGGTGAGTCAGCGGTACTCGTGCGCGCGACCGGAGGCTGGCACCCGACGATCGGGGCACGATTCGTTCGGGCGGCGGTCGGCCTGGGGGGAATCGTCGTTCTCTCGGAACTCGTGCCCGTCGTCGGCGACTATCTCGCCCTCGCCCTCGCGCTCGCACTCGTTGTCTCGGTGTTCATCGACCGAGACCGTCGTGGGCTTGCCACTCGCGCCGCCGGCATGCGGCTCGAGGTTGTCCGCCGGCACGATCAGGAGTCAGAGTCCAGCGTCGACTAGCCCGAGTTTCTTCGCCGTGCCGATTCCGCAACGCGCCATTCGGGGCCATAGTGAGAGGGCCGCGTTAGGCCACCCGCCCGAGAGGACATCACCATGCCGAAGTACATGCTCATCATGCGTTCGACCGCCGAAGCGATGGAGGCGAGCAAAGACCTCGACTTTGAGGCCGTCATCAATGCGATGGGCGCCTACAACGAGTCGCTCATGCAGGCCGGTGTGATGGTGGGCGGCGATGGACTCAGTGACCCCTCGGAGGGCTTCGTCGTCGACTTTTCGAGCGACGACAAGGTCGTCACCGATGGCCCCTACGACGAGGTGCACGAACTCTTCAACGGTTTCTGGATCATCGAGGTCCCCGGCAAGGACGAGGCGATCGAGTGGGCCCGCCGCTGCCCTCTTGGCCCGGGCAGGAAGCTCGAAGTGCGCCGCATCACCGACGAGAGCGACTTCGCCGACTTCGCCGACAACGAATACATCCAGAAAGAAGAAGGCTGGCGCGACGAACTCGCCAGTAAGGCCGACAAGGGCTAACGCTCGACGGCGCGCCCGACTTCAGTCGGTGCCGGAATCGAACGACGAGGCTTCGTTCGCCGCATCGACGGCTTCGGCGAGCGCTTCGCGGTCGGCCGTCAGCGGAACCGCGTGCTCGATGACCTCGTCCGACTCCGCCGCAGTGATGCGCCCGACGAGCTGCGCGGTCGCACCCCCGATGATGCCTTGAGCGGCGTACTGCTCGAGTCGCGCCCGCGAATCGGCGATGTCGAGGTTACGCATCGTCAGTTGCCCGATGCGGTCGGTGGGACCGAACGCCGCGTCACCGACGCGTTCCATCGAGAGCTTCTCGGGCGAGTACGAAAGCCCGGGGCCGGTCGTGTCGAGAATCGTGTAGTCATCGCCGCGGCGAAGACGCAGCGTCACCGTCCCGGTAACGGCAGAACCCACCCACTTCTGGATGCTCTCCCGCAACATCAGCGACTGCGGGTCGAGCCACCGCCCTTCGTACATGAGGCGGCCCAGGCGTCGGCCTTCAGCGAAGTAATTCGCAATCGTGTCTTCGTTGTGCACACCGTTGAGCAGGCGTTCGTACGCGATGTGCAGCAAGGCCATTCCGGGAGCCTCGTAGATGCCGCGGCTCTTCGCCTCGATGATGCGGTTCTCGATCTGATCGCTCATGCCCAAGCCGTGGCGGCCGCCAATGCGGTTCGCTTCGAGCACCAGCTGCACCGCATCCGCGAATTCCACGCCGTTGAGGGCGGTCGGGCGGCCCTCGACGAACGTGACCGTGATGTCTTCGGTGGCGATGTCGACCGACGGGTCCCAGAACTTCACGCCCATGATGGGCTCGACGGTCTCGAGCGAAACGTCGAGGTGTTCGAGCGTCTTGGCCTCGTGCGTGGCGCCCCAAATGTTGGCGTCGGTTGAGTAGGCCTTCTCGGCGGAGTCGCGGTAGGGGAACCCGTGGGCGATGAGCCATTCGCTCATCTCTTGGCGGCCGCCGAGCTCGGTGACGAAGTCGGCGTCGAGCCACGGCTTGTAGATGCGCAGCCGCGGGTTGGCGAGCAAGCCGTAGCGGTAGAACCGCTCGATGTCGTTGCCCTTGTAGGTGCTGCCGTCGCCCCAGATCTCGACGCCGTCGTCTTTCATGGCGCGCACGAGAAGCGTGCCGGTGACCGCACGCCCGAGCGGCGTGGTGTTGAAGTAGGTCTTGCCCGCGTTGCGAATGTGGAAGGCACCGCACGCGAGCGCGACGAGCCCCTCTTCGACGAGGGCAGCTTTGGCATCAACCAGTCGGCTGATCTCGGCGCCGTATTCTTTCGCGCGTCCGGGCACTGCCTCGACATCGGGCTCGTCAGGCTGACCCAAGTCGCCCGTGTAGGTGCACGGAATCGCGCCCTTGTCACGCATCCACGCGACGGCGACAGACGTGTCGAGCCCCCCGGAGAAAGCGATGCCGACGCGTTCGCCGACGGGCAGTGAAGTCAAGACTTTAGACACCGCTCCAGCCTATCGGCGGGCGGGCAACACCCCCGCGCGCGGGGTCATCAGTATGCCACGGTCGCCGGAAGCACCCGCCGAAGAATGTCGGCGAGCGTCACGACGCCCACCATCTTCCCGCCGCTCACGACAACCGCGAGCTGCACGCTGTGTTCGCGCATGCGCGCGAGCGACTCATAGACCGGCGTCTGCGCGTCAAGCACGAACGCGGTGCGCGCAAGCTCATGCGCAAGCTTGCCTTCGGCTTCGAGGAGCGTGTCGCGCACGTGAACAACTGCGGGAGCCGCGGGGTTGTCCGTGAGCAACAGAATGCGCAGGTGACCCGAGCGTTGTGCCGCAGAGCGAACGTCGGCGACCGTGGCACCGGCGGGCACATGCGTTGGCGTGCGACCAGAGGCCACGAGGGTCAATACCGGGAGGGTACCGAGATCGATGAGGCCGGAGATTTGCTGCTGCATCTGCGGCTCGAGGGTTCCGACCTTCCCCGAGTGCTCGACGAGCTGACGGATCGTCGCGATGTCTTGGCCGCCGACAGCGATCGACTGGACGGGCTCAACACCGCTCGCGCGCACGAGGCGGTTGGCGATGCTGTTGACCCAGCCCAGCAAGGGCCGAAGTGGCCAGATGTAGGCACGCGACGGTATGCCGATCACGAGCGCGGAGGTCTCCGGGTGGGCAATCGCCCACGACTTGGGCGCCATTTCGCCGACCACGAGATGCAAGAAGGTGACGACGAAGAGCGACAAAATGAACGCCGCACTGCCCGCCAGCCACTCAGGAGCCCCGAGGGCAGCGAACAGCGGCTGGAGCCAGGCATCGACCGCGGGCTTCGTGATCGCGCCGAGAGCGAAGGTGCAGGCGGTAATGCCGAGCTGGGCACCAGCGAGCATGAGCGTCAACTCGTTGATGCCGCGCAGGGCAGCACGCGCCGAGCGGGAGGTCGCTGCGCGCTCTTCGAGTCGGTGGCGTCGCGCACCGAGCAAGGCAAATTCGATGACGACGAACAGTGCGCTGAGCGCGATGAGCGCGGCGGTGATCGGCCAAACGATCCACGGGTTGAGCAACGGGTCGGTCATCGCGCACTCCCCTCGTCGTCGGCCTGTTCAGGCTCTGGCGAACCCGGTGTGAACTCGATGAGCCGCACGCGCACCTCGGTCGGAACGTGACGTTCGACGTCGAGCACGTCGACCTCGAGTCGGCGGTGTACGGGTTCGCTCGCCACCAACTCGGCCGGGTCGAACGGCAAGTCGATGGTGACCGTCTCGCCTTCCGCGGGAAGGGCGCCGAGTTGTGCGATGAGCAAACCGGCGATCGTCTCGACGTCGCCTCGGGGCAACTCATGGCCGATGGCGCGTTCGACCTCGTCGAGGTGCACGTCGCCGTCCATGAGCCATTCACCGTCGCCATCAGGAACCACGAGTTCCGTGGTGTCGTAGTCGTGCTCGTCGGTGATCTCACCGACGACCTCTTCGGCGAGATCTTCGAGCGTGAGAACACCGGCGAACCCGCCGTACTCATCGATGACGCAGGCGAGTTCGTTGCGGGTCGCGGTCAACTGAGTCAAAGCATCCGGAAGCAACATGAGGGTCGGCATGACCGTTGCCGGCCGCATGACGGCACTGACCTGCTCATCGTCGCCGTCAACGAGTCGCGGAAGAACATCGGCGAGGTGGACAACACCCACGGGCGCATCGTCATCATCGATCACCGGGTAGCGGGTGTGCGCGCGGGACATGAGCGCGCGCAACTCTCCGATCGTCGCGGTCGGTCGAACCCAGTCAACCTGCGAGCGCGGAATCATCGCGTGCTCGACATCGCGCTGCGGGAAGTCGAGGATGCGATCGATCATGAGCGACAACTCGAGAGGCAGGTCGCCGCTATCGCGGGAGTCGGCGATGATGTGCGGCAGGTCTTCGGCCGAGGCGCTCACGTCGATGTCATGGACGGGTGTGATCCGCAGGGCCCGCAGCAGCAGGTTGGCTGACTTGTCGAAGAAGCCGATGAGCCACCCGAAGACCGTCATGTAGATCAAGGTCGAACGCGCAAGACCGCGAGAAAGCGGTTCAGGGCTCGCGATCGAGAGGTTCTTGGGGTAGAGCTCGCCGAAGATCATCTGCACGATCGCGGCAAGCACGAGGGTCAGCACCGTGCCCACAGTGACGGAGACCACCGGGTCGATGCCCGTGCTGCCCAGCAGAACGCCGATCGACTCACCGACAAGCGGCTCGGCCACAAACCCGACGAGCAGGCCCGTCACGGTAATGCCGAGCTGAGCGCCCGACAACATGAAGGTCGTGCGCTTCGTGACCTTCAGCGCGCGTGCGGCGGCAGCGTCACCTTCAGCCGCGCGAGCGGCGAGTCGGGTGCGGTCGACCGACATAAAGGCGAACTCTTGCGCCACGAAATAGCCGTTGGCGGCGATGATCGCCAGAATCAGCACGACGCCGATGAGAAGAGTGATGACGGGCTCGATCATCGAGTCACCATCGCGGTAGCAGGGGTACAGCTGAGTGTTGCGGGCCTATGGTCCACAGCGGGTTCGACGCCTCCAAGGGTGCGATAGGCGACTCACGTTACAGGCTTTTGTGCGCCGCTGTCGATTCACTCAGTGCACGTTCAGGTTTCACCGATCGCATTGTCAACGCAGGCCCAGTTCGACCCCGAGCTCATCGCGAATGTGTTCGCGCAGTTCAACGAGCTCCGGGTACTGGGTGAAGAACCTCAGTTTTTGTGCGGCAACGGTCGGGCCGTCAAACGAATCCTCGATCACGAATGTCATGAACGATTCCGCGAAGTCCTCCCCCACATTGGTCGCGGCATAGTCGCTCACGAAGTCCTCTTCGTAGGCCTGGTAGAACTCCCAAGCGGCGTCTGCGTCGAGATTCTCGACGTCGACGGCATCGGTGTAGCCCGTCCAGAACTCGTCGTAGAACTCATAGAGGTAGCTGTCGGGTGCCGCGCATCCTTCGGCGAGATCGAGCGTGTCGCACGACGTTGCTTTTCGGTCAAAGTCGTCCGCGGCAAAGCTGAAGACGTGGGCGTACTCGTGAATAAGTGTGGCCACGAGCAGTTGCGGGTCGTCGGCGGTGGCGAGATTGACCGCAAGGGTCCAGTACTGCGGGTTCAGGTCTTGATAGACGTAGGCGAGCGTGTCGCTGTCCGGGGCGTCTCCGGCGCGGAATTGGATGATCGTCTCCCCCGCCACGTCGGCACCGACCATGCGCACGAACTGGTCCCATACGTCGGCGGCAACCCCTGTCGCTTCCGGGTCGAGGGTTCCGTCGGCGAGGACGTCGTAGACCTCTACTTCGCCGAAATCTTCATCGGACTCGGTAGGCACCCGGGGGCCGTCTGCGCGTTCGACATCGGTGTCATCGAAGCTCTCGGATTCCCCCGAGGCGAGCTGCACGAGTTGCACGGCGAACGGCGCAAAAGCTGCGCCGGCGGCACCAGCTAGCACACAGAGCCCGAGCACGAGAGCGATGAGCGGGGCGATGATGCGAGCCATGCGGCGAGCCTAGCCGGAAGAGAGAATCACTCGCCGCTGTCGACGGGGAAGGTCGCGGTGAACTGTGAGCCTTCACCCAGCGTGCTCGTGACCGTCAGCGTGCCGCCGTGCAACTCAACGAGCCGTCGGCTCAGGGCGAGACCGAGCCCTGTGCCTTCGTGGCGACGCGATAGCGACGAGTCGACCTGCTCGAACGGCTCGAAGATGGCATCGAGGTTCTCCGGGGCGATCCCGATACCGGTGTCGGCGACAGTGATTGCCACCATGTCGTCTTCCTGACAAGCGGTCACGGCAATCTGCCCACCCGTGGGAGTGAACTTGATGGCGTTCGACAGCAGGTTGAGAATCACCTGTCGCGCGCGGAGCCCATCGGCCCAGATCAACGGTAGGTCTGCGTCGATCGTGCGGACGACGCTCAATCCTTTACCGACCGCAAGGTCACCGATGAGGCCAACCGCGTCTCCCACCACCGACAGAACACTGACGCTCGCGAAGGTCGGCTGGATCTTCTGGGCCTCGGCTTTCGCCATATCGAGAATCGTCGTGATCACCTGAAGCAGGTGGCGCCCGCTCGTCTCGATCTGCGCGATGTAGTCACGTTGCTTCTCGGTCAACGGGCCGTGCAGCTCACGCTGCAGGATCGTCGATAAACCGATCACGGCATTGAGTGGCGTGCGCAACTCATGGCTCATGCCGGCGAGCAGCTCGTCTTTTGCGCGTGCAGCGCTTTCTGCGGCATCGCGAGCGGAGCGGAGCGCTCGCTCAAGGTCTTTTCGGGCGCTAATGTCACGGGCGATGATTGTCGTGACAACGCCGTCGTCGTGATCGGCGCTGACAAACGTGGCGTCGATCGGACGCTCGGTGTCGTCGACGCGACGCACCAACAGTTCAACACTGGTTCCGGAAGACCGCGCTCGGCGACTGCGGACGGTCATCTCGCGCGCGCGCGTCGTGGGCACAAACCGCGACACTCGCTCCCCAATCAACTCGGCGACGGGGAGGCCGACCAACTGAGCCGCAGCGTCGTTGGCGAGCACGATCGTGCCGCACTCGCGGAACGTGACGATCGCGTCGGCGGCGCTCTCGACGATCGAGTGGTGAAGTTCTTCACTCACCTCGTGGCGACGCTGAACGGCCGCGCGCTCCTTCTCGACCGTCGCTGCTTCGATCATGCTGCCGACGGTCGATGTGAGGGGCGCGAGAAAGTGCACGAGTTCTTCATCGAACCCGCCCGGGCGATTCGCCAGGGCGACCATGCCGGTGACGACGCCGCCCTTGCGAATGGGGATTCCGAAGAACGAGGTGAGTGGCGGATGCCCGTCCGGGCGCCCCGCCGCCCGCGGGTCACCGAGTGGGGCGTTCGAGATCACGGGAGCGTTCGTCGTAACGACCCGACCGAAGAGGGTGTCGAGGTTGTGAAACTCCATGCCGCGTGGGCCGTACTGGGCGTACATGGCACGCGTCGTCTCGTTCCACGAAATGTCAGACATCGCCCACGTGCGCAAGTATGCGCCGTTGTCATCGTGAAGCACTTGGGCGATGAAGCCGTACTCGCTTGAGGTCGAACGAAGAAGGTCATCGAGAAGACCGTCGAAAAGCTCGCCGACGTCAACCCCCGCCATGTATTGGCCTTGCATGCGGGTCAAGGTGTCGAGCAAGGCGTTCGATTGAACGAGTCGCTCATCAACGGCGTGCAGCGCTGACACGTCTTCCATCACGCCTTCGAAGTAGGCGATGTCGCCGTCACGGCCCGTGACGGCGTGCGAGGTCACCCGCACCCAGCGCAACTCGCCATCGAGACGCCGGATTCTCAAATCTTCGACCGGAATCTCTTCTCCCGCTTCGGCTCGACGCAGCAGCCAGTCACGTCGCGCCGGGTCGGCATAGATGTCGCGCACATCGAGCACCGCGAGCTCATCGAACGTTTCTGCGCCCAATAGCCTGACGAGGGCATCATTGCCCGCCACGATGCGCCCTGACGAAGTCGTACGGTACACCGCCGCCGGAAGACCGGCGACGAGAGCACCGAGCTCGTCAGGGCGATCGGGGGTCACCGTACGGCCACCAGAGTGAGAGATTCGTCGATGATGGCCGCCAGCGTGTCGATTTCGAGCGGCTTCCTGACGACGGCGTTGCCGAGCGCGACCGCGCGTGCGAGCACCTCTGGGCTGTCTGACGACGTCACGAAAACGACGCGCATGTCATCGAGACCCTCGACGGTCGGGAGGCGACGGGCAACCTCGAGCCCGTCGATGCCCGGCATCATGATGTCGAGAATCAAGAGATCGGGGCGAAGTGCGCCGCACTTGACGAGCCCCTCCCAGCCGTCGAGCGCCGAGTCAACCGAGACGGCCGCATCGTGGCCGTGGGCAGCGGCCCGCACAAGTTCGGCGGTGATCGGGTCGTCATCAATCACGAGAACCGTGAACTCGTGCACGATGTTCAGGTCGGCTGCCAGAGCCTCGAGGGTCTGACGATGCCGCGGGGTCGGTTCGCTGCGGCCGCGTTCCCACGCATTGATCGTGGGGTACGACACGCCGAGCCGTCGGGCAAGGCCTTCTTGCGTGTCGCCGTTCGCTGCTCTGATGCGGGATACGAGCTCGGTGGTCGGAAGCATGCTAGGTATCCTACAAAACTTTATGAAGTTTGGGGCGATCCGCAGACGTGATTGCCTCGCCGCGGAACAGCGCGATCGCGTCGCCGTGCACAATGAATGCCCCCGTGTAGCACTCGTCGGCGATGAGGGCTCGAGGTCGCCGATGCGAGGAAGCACGGGCGGGCATCCGAAAGCCCCAGCCTGGTGAAGCACACCCGAGCTGCCCGTTGTCGCGGTGCACGGGAAGACCGTCACCGTTGCCTCCCGGAAGACTCGCTCGACGTCTTCTTCGGCGACGTAGCCCATGAAGTGCACGTCGTCGCCGCCCAGAACCGGCTCCAGGACCTAAAGCGCTTCATGGCGTCATGTCAAGAGTTGTCGCGTGCGCCACAATCAAGACACCAGTCAGCGTTGAAAGCAGCCCCCATGACCTCGAGTGATCCCCTCGTCGAACTCGCCCGCCTCGAGCACGGCGCCGACCTCGACGACGCCCTGACCTTCTACGACTCGCTCTCCCCCGTGACGATCGAAACGATGATCGGCGCGTGGCGCGGCAACGGAATCGCGACGGGCAGCGCGTTCGACGGGCTGCTCGAAAACGTCGGATGGCACGGCAAGCGGTTCGGGAGTGCGAACGACGGACATCCCCTCGTCTTCGCAGCCGGCCGCGAGCGCCTCGTGAGCATCGACCCGGGCCGCATGCCGATCGGGCTTGCCGCTCGACACGGGCAGCGCTTTCTCGGCCGGGCTACGGCACTCGCGTTCCGCGTTCTGCGGCCTCTGTTCACGACCCGCAAGCCCCGTGCGCGCCTGCGTCTCGTCGAGTATCGCGGCGTCGTGACGGCCGCCATGAGCTACGACCAACTGCCGATCATCGACGTGTTTCGTGCCGTCGACGCCGACACGCTCATCGGCGCAATGGACATGCGCGGCCTTGAGCGCCCGTACCTCTTCGTTTTGCGCCGCGAGGCCGACTGAACACTGTGCCCCCAGGCCCGGCACACCGTCGAACCGCGAGGGCCGCTGGCAACCGTGTTCTCACTCCCGCGACAACACAGCTCCGGGAGACTCCTGAAGTGTAGGAACGCCATGAAGCTGTGGCGGCGAGCGCTGGGCTTCCTACACTTCAGGAGTCTGCCGAGGAAGGTCTGCCGCGTCCGCGTCACCACCGGCATCCGACCCTAGCTCCGGCCCCGACATCGCGGCTCGCACAGCGACGAAGCGCTCGAGAAACTGGCGCTCGTCGCGGCGTGTGCGGCGCATCCAACTCGTGACTTCGCTGTTTGACTTGCTCGCGTTGCACGAGCCGCACGCAGGCACGATGTTGTCGATTGTGTAGCGCCCTCCGCGAGCGATCGGCTGCACGCAATCGCGCTGCAGGGGGCGGTCGGTCGCTCCGCAGTAGGCGCAGCCCGCCCACAGCTCTTGCACCAGCGCCCACTCGACGGGCGTGAGGTCGTTGTCGGCGGCGGCAACCCGCTTACGCCGGCGCCGTGCGGCCCGCGCCTGGCGACTGTTCGGATGAACCACGTCGTCAGCGTAGAGCCCGTGGTTCTCCGCACCGCGTGGCCCGCCGAGAGAGCCCGCGATTCAGCCCGAGCGTTACGGGGTGACGACGAGGGTGAATTCCACCGGCTCAAACGCGCCACTCTCATGCGTGAGAGTCACGAGGGTCTGGCCGACGGCAAGCGGCACGACACCCGGGTTGAACTGGGCGCTTCCGTCATCGCTGCCGGGCGAAAACTCCGCGACGCTCGGATCCTCGATCGTCGCGGTCACACTCGTGACCTCGAGGTCGCCGACGTTGATGTTGAGCACGCTCTCGAGCGGAACCTCGACCGTCTGACCACCGAGCTCATCGAGCACGACGGTCACCGGCGCGGGCACCGGGTCGAGTATTGGGTCGGGCGACGACGGCCCGCACGCTACCAAGCCCATGACGACAACACCAACGAGAACGAGACCCACACCGCGTCGCTTCATGCCGCGAGACTAGACCTTCCCTGGCCGCGAGGGCAGGGCCGAACGGCCCGTCCGCACACATGCGCACCGCGCGCTGTGCATCGCGGCTCTGGCACTGCGCAAAGATTGAGGAATGACTCGCCGCGGCCTTATCTTGTTCGCCGCGCTCGGACTCATCTGGGGCATCCCGTATCTCTTCATCAAGATCGCGGTTGCCGAGCTGACTCCGGAGTTTCTCGTTCTCGCTCGCTGCGTCATCGCCGCCGCGCTGCTCTTGCCCATTGCTGCACGCCAGCGCGCCCTCGCTCCGGTGCTGCGCCGCTGGAAGCCTCTCCTCGCCTTCACGGTGGCTGAGATCGTGCTGCCCTGGTATGCGCTCAACGCCGCCGAGGTGAGCCTGCCGAGCTCGACGACGGGGTTGCTGCTGGCGAGCATCCCGCTCGTCGCGATTGGTGTCGCGTTCCTCATGGGGCGACGCCACCGCGTCACGGCACTCACGGTGCTCGGGCTCATCACGGGCACGGCGGGCGTTGCCGCGGTGGTCGGCCTCGACCTCGGAGGCGGTGACCTCGGCGCGGTGGCGCTCATTGGCGTGGCGGTCGTCGGCTACGCGGTCGGGCCGGCCATTTTGTCGAAGTGGATGCACGACCTCCCCGGCCTCGGCGTCATGGCTGCCGCGCTCACGATTGCGGGTCTCATCTACCTTCCTATTGTCGCGATCACCGGAGGCTGGCCCACCGAGGTTCCGTCGCCGCCCGTCATCACCTCGGTCGTTGTGCTCGCCGTGCTCTGCAGCGCGGTGGCGTTCTTGCTCATGTTCGCGCTCATCGCCGAGATCGGGCCCGTACGCATGACGGCGATCACCTACGTGAACCCCGCCGTCGCGGTCGTCGCCGGCGCGCTCGTTCTGGGCGAGGCCGTGACGATCTACACGGGTCTCGGCTTCGCGCTGATTCTGGTCGGATGCTGGCTCGTGACACTCCCCGACCAGCGGGTCTCCTCCGCGAATGCTGGGAGTTCACCCGAATCGGAACCAGATCGGCCGCGCGAGCGTTTATCTCCTTAAAGTGAGCCGACTCACCACCTGGAGGAACCGTGTCGACCGACTACCGCGCCACACCCGAGGCCCTTGCGCGCCTCACGCCGATGCAACGCAGCGTCACCCAAAACGACGGCACCGAGCCGCCGTTTCGTAACGAGTACCACGACAACAAGGCACCCGGCCTCTACGTCGACATCGTCTCGGGGCAACCGCTCTTCTCGTCGACCGACAAGTACGACAGCGGCACCGGATGGCCCAGCTTCACGAAGCCCATCGAGCCGAGCGCCGTTACGACCACGACCGACCGAATGCTGTTCATGACGCGCACCGAAGTGCGGTCATCCGGAGCCGACAGTCACCTCGGCCACGTGTTCGATGATGGTCCGCGGGCGGCCGGGGGCTTGCGGTACTGCATGAACTCCGCGGCACTGCGCTTCATACCGGTCGACCAACTCGAGGCAGAAGGCTACGGTGAGTTTCTGCCCCTCTTCACGAAGGACGCATCATGACCAAACCTGTTGACTCTGGCGCCATCACGCGCTCCCCCGGCATGGAAACCGCCGTGCTCGCGGGCGGCTGCTTCTGGGGCATGCAAGACCTCATTCGTCGGCAGCCCGGCATTGTGAGCTCGCGCGTCGGCTACACGGGCGGAACGAACACGCACGCCACCTACCGCAAGCACCCCGGTCACGCCGAAGCGGTCGAGATCGTGTTCGACCCGACCATCACGAGCTACCGCGAGGTGCTCGCGTTCTTCTTCCAGATTCACGACCCGTCGACGTTCAACCGCCAGGGCAACGACATCGGCTCGAGCTATCGCTCGGCGATCTTCCCGCTGAGCCCCGAGCAAGAGCGCGTCGCCCGCGAAACGATCGCTGACGTCGACGCCTCGGGCCTCTGGCCCGGGCCCGCCGTCACGACGATTGAACCTGAGGCACCGTTCTGGCACGCCGAAGAAGAGCACCAGGACTACCTGCTCAAGCGCCCCAACGGCTACACCTGCCACTTCCCGCGCGCGGGATGGGTGTTGCCGAAGCGCGACGAGGTCGCCGCCGGCTGACCATGACCACTCTCGACGCCTCACCCCGCGCTGGGCGGTTCTTTCCGCTGCGCGCGAGCGACACCCCCGCGACGCGGTTCGTGGTGCTCGCTCCGGTGGGGCTCGGGGTGGTCGCGGTGCTCGGCAGCTGGTTGTTCGCGAGCTCCGGGGTCTGGCCGATTGTGGTGGGGGTTGCGGCGTACGGAGCGGGAGCATCCGTCGCCGCGTGGCGCTTGCGCACCCGCCACCCGCACGCGCGATTGGGGTTCGCGAATGCTGTGACCCTCTTGCGGTTGGCGCTCGTGTCGACGCTCATCATTCCGCTCGTCGGAGGCACGCCCGCGCCCGTGGCGATCATGGTCATCGCGACGATCTCGTTGAGCCTCGACGGGGTCGACGGTTGGCTCGCACGGCGACAAGGGTTGTCGTCGCCGTTCGGCGGCAGCTTCGACATGGAGGTCGACTCAGTCTTCGCGCTCGTGCTCGCGCTGCTCGCGTTCGTTTCGGGCGGGGCGCCGTGGTTCGTCATTCTGCTGGGCCTGCCGCGCTACCTGTTCTGGGTCGCCGGCGCGATCTGGCCGTGGCTCTATGACCCGCTGCCTTCGCGGTACAGCGGCAAGGTCGTCGCGGTCATTCAGATGATCACGCTCATCGTGCTGCAGTCGCCGTGGGTGCCGACACCCCTGGCCGCCGTGCTCGTCATCGGCGTGCTCGCCGCGCTCGGCTGGTCGTTCGGTCGCGACATCGTGTGGCTGTGGCGGCGCAAGGCGTAGGTCGCCGGGCGCTCATCGTCACCGCGCAGGCGGTCGTCACGATCGCCCTGCTCGTGCTGCTGTGGCAGGTTGCCGACGGTGCCGATGCTCTTGCGGTGTTGCTGGGCGTCAACCTGTGGTGGGTGGGCGCGGCCCTCGTGGCTCTCACCCTGCACACCGTGCTCGCTGCCGAACGCTGGCGCCTCACGGCCGGCGCGCTCGGGCTGAGTCTCGGGCGTTGGCACGCGCTGCGCGAGTACTACCTCGCGCAACTCGTCAACTCGACCGTGCCCGGCGGAGTCGTCGGCGACGCCGGCCGCGCCGTGCGCAGTCGCGACCAGGCCGGGCTCACGGTGGCCGCGCAAGCCGTCGTCGTCGAGCGCTTCGCCGGGCAAGTGGCCCTGCTTGCGACGATGATCGTGTCGATCGCGATCACCGCGCTCATTCCGGGTGGGCTGGAGTGGCCCGGGTGGATGCTCGGCCTCGCCGCCACGATCACCCTCGTCTCCCTGGCCGTCGTCGGCGTGTTGCTCGCTGCCCGGTGGCT
>CALRMP020000035.1:0-29061 GCA_943369205.1 Gulosibacter massiliensis
TCTTCATGATGTCGGCAGCGGTGCCTTGAATGGGCGCGTTGAGCGCCTGTCGTTCGGCGTTCTCGCGCAACACACGGTTCGGGCTCTTGAGGTCGGGGAAGGGGCGGCGGCGGCCGAAGAGCGTCTCGGTGTAGCCGTCTTCGCGTGCCTGCGCGACGACGCTGCGCAAGTACTCGCGCACCGCACCGAATCGCGCGAAGTAGTCGCTCATGAGTTGCTTCGCTTCAGCTGTCTCGATGCGCAGCTGCTTGCTCAGCCCGAAAGCACTGAGACCATAGGCAAGGCCGTAGCTCATGGCCTTGACCTTTGTGCGCATGTCGCTCGTGACGTCGGCGGGCTCCACCCCGAAAATACGGGCGCCCACGAAACGGTGCAGGTCTTCCCCCGATCGGAACGCTTCGATGAGCCCTTCGTCTCCCGAGAGGTGCGCCATGATGCGCATCTCGATTTGTGAGTAGTCGGCGGTCAACAGACCCTCGAAGCCCTCGCCAGCCGTGAATGCTGCGCGGATACGCTGACCAACCTCCGTGCGTACGGGGATGTTCTGCAAGTTGGGGTCGGTCGACGAGATGCGCCCTGTGGTCGTGCCCGTTTGGTCGTAGGTGGTGTGGATCCGGCCGTCACTCGCGATTGCGGCTGAGAGCGTCTCGACGATCTGTCGCAGCTTGGTCGCGTCGCGGTGCTGGAGCAAGAGGCCTAAGAAGGGGTGGGGATGCGCCTCTTGCAGATCAGCCAGGGCTGCGGCGTCGGTCGAGTAGCCCGTCTTCGTCGCACGCGTCTTGGGCATGCCGAGCTCATCGAATAGGACCTCTTGCAGCTGCTTGGGCGACCCGAGATTGACCTCACGACCAATCTCGGCGTACGCCTTCGTCGCGAGTTCTGCAGTCGTCTCACCCAGCTCGGCGTTGAGCAGATCGAGCGCAGCGCGGTTGACCGTGATGCCTGTGCGCTGCATGAGCGCAAGCACGGGGGCGCTCGGCAGGTCGATCTCGGCGAGCACGCTCTCGCTCGTGCCCGGGAGCGACTCGCGCTGTGCTGCGACAAGTCGCTGAACGAACCACGCAACGGTTGCCGGGCTGATCGCCTCGGTATCGGGGACGAGCTGGTTGGGGTCTGCCTGCGGCATCGATTCGCCGAGCACGTCGTGCACGAGGTCGACGAGGTCGTAGGACTTCGCGCCCGGTCGTTCGAGCCACGCGGCAAGCCGGGTGTCCCAGACAACACCGTTGAGGGCGATGTCGAGCGCGCCGAGCACGCTCGCTGCCTGCTTCGAGTCGGCGAGCAGCTTGGGGCTGTCGCTGCCGAGCCAGGCTTCGAGGGCTGCATAGTCGGGTCGGTGCGCGGCCCAGTTGACCTGCACCGTCTTACTCGCGGTCGCGAGACCGAACGCGGCGAGGTGGCCGTGAGGAGCATCCACAATCACCGCGACGTCGTTGCCGGGGGTCGACTCCAGCCACGTCGCGAGCTCTTCGTCGACGAGAGTGCGCACGATCGGAAGGTCGGTGCGGGGGGTGGCTTCGGTAGGCTCGCCCATGTCGGCGCCCTCGGCCTCCGCAATCTTGAGCACGCGCTCGGTCAGGGTGCGGAACTGCAAACGCTCGAAGACCTGCTTGACGGCGGGAACGTCCATGGGTCGACGGTCGAGGTCGTGCGGGCCGACCGGCAGCTCAAGATCGGTGACGAGGCGATTCAAGCGACGGTTTCGTTCCGCGCGGTCGCGCTGCTCGCGCAAGTTGGTGCCGACCACTCCCCCGATTTCGTCGATGTGCTCCCAGAGCCCCTCGAGCGAACCGTACTGAGTGATCCACTTGACGGCCGTCTTCTCGCCCACCTTGTCGATACCCGGGAGGTTGTCGCTCGTCTCCCCCACGAGTGCGGCAATCTCGGGGTACTGCTCCGGGTTGATTCCGTAGCGCTCGCGAACGGCCTCGGGGTCGTAACGCTTGAGCTCGGCGACTCCGCGCGCGTTCGGGTACAGCAGAGTGACGTCGTCCGTCACGAGCTGGATGGTGTCGCGGTCGCCCGAGACGACGAGCACCCGGAAACCCTGTGCGGCACCCTGGGTCGCGAGAGTGGCGAGAATGTCGTCGGCCTCGAAGTCTTCCTTCGTGATGGTGGGGATGCTCATGGCCGCAAGCGCCTCTTGCAGTAGCGGCACCTGCCCCTTGAACTCCGGCGGCGTCTCGCCGCGCGTGCCCTTGTATTCGGGGTACTCGCGGGTGCGGAAGGAGTAGCGAGAAATGTCGAAAGCGACAGCAGCGTGGGTGGGCTTCTCCTTCGCGAGAAGGCTTAGGAACATCGACAAGAAGCCATGGATTGCGTTCGTGTGTTGGCCGTCGCGTGTGACGAAACTGTCGATCGGCAAGGCGTAGAAGGCGCGAAATGCCAGCGAGTGGCCGTCGATGAGCAGAAGGGTAGGCTGTGCGGAGTCGGTCACGTAGGTCAGCCTAGCGAGGCACCACGACGCGGAACCGATGACGTTGACCACAACTGCCGAGGACGACCGATGACGATTCTGCCCCCTGACCTCGACCCGGAGCTTGTCGAACGTCTCGTCGGTACCCGGGGTGGCGCGCTCTGCCAGAAGATGGGCATGGAGTTCCTCGAGCTCAGCGCCGAACGCTCGGTCGCCACCATGCCGGTTCTCGGGAATACGCAAGTCATCGGGCTCCTTCACGGCGGAGCGCACGTCGTCCTTGGGGAGAGCCTCGGATCGATTTCGTCAGCCATTCACGCGGGGCCGGGCCGCTATGCCGTGGGCATCGAGATCAATGCGTCGCACAGCCGATCGGTCACCGAGGGAGTCGTAACGGCGACGTGTACGGCACTCGTGCTCGGACGAACGCTCTGCACTCACGAGATTGTCATCACCGATGAGGAGGGCCGCCGGCTCTCGACCGTGCGCATGACGAACATGCTGCGCGACCGCTAGGCAGTCCGACCCAGTCGCTCGAGCTAGTCGTCGGTCGTCGCGCCCGAATCGCTTGCCGTTGCGGCTGACTTCTTCGGAGCATCCTTCTTCGAGGCAAGCTGATCGATGATCGCCTGCGCGACCGCTTGCATCGTCGTCCGGCGGTCCATCGACGCCTTCTGGATCCAGCGGAAGGCCTCCGGCTCAGACAAGCCCATGCGCTCGTTGAGCAGACCTTTAGCGCGGTCAACGAGCTTGCGCGTTTCGAACCGCTCAACAAGATCTGCGACCTCTGCCTCAAGGGTCAGAATCTGCTGGTAGCGGCTGAGCGCCACCTCGATGGCGGGGAGCAGGTCGTTGGGGGTAAAGGGCTTCACGACGTAGGCAAGCGCGCCCGCTTCAACTGCCTGCTCGACCAGTTCTTTCTGGCTGAAGGCGGTCAGCAACACGACGGGAGCGATGTGATTCTCGCTGAGCCGCTTCGCCGCTTCGATGCCATCGAGCTGCGGCATACGGATGTCCATGATCACGAGATCGGGGCGCAACTCGGTCGCGAGCGCGACGGCGGTCTCTCCATCGCCGGCTTCACCGACAACGTCAAAACCGTTGTCGCGAAGAATCTCGACGATGTCCATGCGAATCAGCGACTCGTCCTCAGCAACGACGACTCGACGAGGGGCAATTGCGCTTTGATCCTGGTCACTCACGCGGGAGAGCCTACGGTATCGTCGTCCTCGACGGGTTGCACTCGCCCGAGCCGGCTTGGCGGAATGGTAGACGCGGCGCACTCAAAATGCGTTGTCCGAGAGGACGTGTGGGTTCGAGCCCCACAGCCGGTACGCGATAGAAGAAACTCTGCTCGGGCTTAGCCCGGTGCGCCGACGCGATGCGTCGCGGGGTTCGAGCCCCACAGCCGGTACAACAGGATTGACGATCAGGCTGGCCTGAACCCCGTGGTTTCCGGGGGCGGCGCGTGACGAATCATGAGGTGTCGGCTCACCGAGTATTCGAGCAGTGGCTCGATGCTCATGTCTTTGCCGAAACCCGACTGTTTCACACCGCCATGAGGAGCCTCCGAGGCAATCGGTAGGTGGTCGTTGACCCAGGTGACACCGACATCGAGTCGCGAGCTCACCCGGAGCGCGCGTGCGATGTCGATCGTCCAGACCGACGATGCCAAGCCGTACGCGCTGTCGTTGGCGAGGTGCACAGCTTCGTCTTCGCCGTCGAACGGCAGCACCACGAGGACCGGCCCGAAGACCTCCCCCTGGACGATCTCCGAGCGCTGATCGGCTCCGACGACAAGCGCCGGAGACAGATAGAAGCCCGGCAGCTCGAGCGCCGTTCCCCCCGTGAGCACCTCGGCGCCCGCCCCCTTCGCGCGCTCGATGAACCCGAGCACGGCGGAACGGTGCCGTTCAGAGACCAGGGGGCCAATGTCGGTCGTCGGGTCGAGCGGGTGCCCCACCTTCACCGAGGAAAGCCGTTCACGAAGGGCCTCCACAACCCGGTCATACACGGCGCGTTGCGCGTACACGCGCGTCGCGGCGGTGCAGTCCTGGCCGGAGTTATAGGTGGCCCCGAGCGCCACCGCGTGTGCCATGGCGTCGAGGTCTGCATCGTCGAAGACCAACGCAGGCGCCTTGCCGCCGAGTTCCAAGTGCACACGCTTGACCCGATCGACCGCCCCGGCCATCACCGAGCGACCGGTAGCCGTCGAACCGGTGACGCTGATCATGTCGACGTCGGGATGCCGCACCAGGGTCTCCCCGATGTCCCCGCCGCCGGTCACGACGTTGATGATGCCGTCGGGGAGGCCTGCCTCGCGTGCGAGCTCGGCAAGCCGGAGAGTCGTGCGCGGGGTTGTGGGGGCCGGCTTCACCACAATGCTGTTTCCTGCCGCAAGCGCGGGGCCCGCTTTCCAGATCGCCATGATGAGCGGGAAGTTCCACGGCGTGATGCCGGCGACAACGCCGATCGGTCGCCGCGTGATCATGGAGGTGTAGCCATCGCTGAGCGACCCCGCGCCCGTCCCTTCCAGGCTCCTCGCTGCTCCTGCGAAGAACCGAAGGTTGTCGACGGCGAACGGTATCTCTCCGTCGCGCGTGACGGTCACGGGCTTGCCCGTGTCGCTCACTTCCAGGGCCGCGAGATGCTCGACATCGCCCTCGATGGCGTCTGCCCAGCGCAAGAGCGCCGACGAGCGCGCCGACGGTGTCAGTGCGGCCCAGGCCGGCTGCGCGGCGCGCGCCGCGGCGACAGCGAGCTCTGCTTGCGCAGGGCTTGATTGGGCGAAGCTGGCAGACTCGGTGCCATCGGCCGGGTCGATGAGCTCAATTCGCTCACCGCGCCCCGCTTCAGGAACTCCCCCAATAACGCTCGAATTCTCCATCAGTAGTGACCTCTCTCGTCGGGCGCGGACATCACGAGTTGAAACCGAGACCGAAACGATCCAGGACGCGCAACCAGAGATTGCGCCGACCTGCTTTCGCATCGGATTCGATGATCGAACGTCGCGTGAATTGGATGATTCCATTGCGGAAGGGTTCTGGCGCGATCGGTACGGGACGACGTCGAACGATCCCGTAGCGCCGCCGTGCGGAGTCGGCATTGTCGAGCAGGTCAAGCGCGACGTCCGCGGAGAAGCGGGCTGCACCGACGCCCAGCCCCGTGTGCCCAACCGCATAAGCAACACGGCCGCCGAGCGCCCTGCCGTAGGCAGCCGTGAAGCGTGTTGTCGAGTCGATCGGACCTGCCCACATGTGGCTAAAGCGCACCTCGCGCAATTGCGGGAACGTCTGGACAAAGTGCTCGGCGAGCACAGCGTGCGAATCTCCCGCATAACTCAGCCGGTCGTCGACCCGACCGCCGCGATGGTAGACAGCGTCCCACCCTCCCCACAAGATGCGGCCGTCATCGGTGGGGCGGTAGTAGTGAAACTGGTTCCCGGTGTCTGTGAGGCCTTGCCCCTCGTGCCATCCGATCGATGCACGTTGCTCGGCGGTGAGAGGTTCGGTCATGAGCACGTGGTCGTAGAGAGGCATGATGTAGCCGCCCAGTCGCCGAAGCGGCGAGGGGTACGCCGCCGTCGCAATAACCGCCTGACGAGCGCGAACCCGGGCTCCGCCACTCGCGCGAGCGATCACGTCGCTGCCCTCGCGAGTGAGTCTCACGACGCGGGAGTCATCACGGAGCCGCACTCCGCGCTGCTCAAGGTGCGCCGCCATGCCCCACGCCATGAGCGCCGGATCAACGAGGGCGTTACTACTGCGATCGCGCACACCGGCGAGGTACGTCGGCGACTGAACGTCTGCTTGTACCTCATCTCGGTCCTGCCACTCCACTCGTGCGCCATACCGCTCGGCGAGGGCATGCGCAGCGCGGAGGCCGTCGACCTGCCACTCCTCGAATGCCACAGCCGTCTTTCCGACCATGCGGAACCCGCACTCAATGCCCGCGCTCGCGAGATCATCAGCGATGCCCTGCAGATTGGCATGACCCTCCCGCGTGATCGACGCCATGTCGGCGGGCCACAAGGCGTCGCCGTGCGCATACCCGTGTGTGAGAGAGGCAGAGACGAAGCCGCCATTGCGCCCCGTTGCGCCATAGCCGACGCTCTCGGCGTCGACAACCAGCACCGACCGTTGGGGCTCACGTGCCAGCGCACGCCATGCCGTCCAGAGGCCGGTGAAGCCTGCGCCAATGACGAGCAGGTCGCACTCATCACCATCCTCGACCGGGGCCCGACGCGGAGGCGCGTCGGGCCGGTCGGTCCAGTACGGCGCGCGGATCGTCTCGCGAAGAGACGCCGGCGCGGCTAAGGTCACCGAGCTCGCTCGCGTCCGAGAGCCTCGAGACGGTCGGCTGCACGCTGGAGCCCAGAACGCGAACGGATCGCTTCACCAACCGTGCGGAGCTTTTCGACGTGTGCGGCGTCTCCGAGCTGTTCATTGATCGCTGCGCGCAACTCTTCGGGCTTGAACGTGTAGGGCGCGAGGCGGCGGCCATAGCCCTTCTCGTGCACGCGCTGTGCATTGTCGTGCTGATCCCAGAAGAGCGGCAGCAGCACCATGGGCTTGCCAAAGTGCATCGCCTCGGTTGTGGTGTTGTTGCCGCCGTGAGTGATGACGAGATCGACCAGGGGCAGGATCTTGGTCTGCGGCAAGAACTGGGCGCCCCACATGTTGTCGGCGAGTTTGATCTCGTCGTGCCGGGGGCCCTTCGAGACGATCACCCGATAGGGCTGGTCTGCCATCGCCGCGATCAACGAGTGCATCAGGTCGACGTCACAGCTGCACAGCGAGCCGAGGCTGAAGTAAATGAGGGGGCCGGGAAGAGCCAGGAACTCCGCGGGGATCTCCGGCTCAACATCCGTCTGTCGCACTGATGAGTCCAGGCGAAGCCAGGTGTCGTCCAGGGGCCGAGCGTCGGTGTAGTCGAGCTCTTCGGGATACGTGTAGAGGTTCAGAGCGCCGGAGTGGTTGAAGTCGAGGTCGGGCAGTGGCGGGGTGCCCTGGGACTGCAACCACTCGTTGAACTCGGTCCACATGGGACGATGGATGCGGTCGTAGGCAGCGCGGAACTCGTCCCACGCCGGGCTCGGCGTCTCCGGCAGGCCCGAGAACACCGGTGCAACACCGGGCCCCCGCATCTCCAGCGGGTTGCACGACATGACGCGCACGAAGGGAACGCCCGCCGTGATGATGGCGGGGAAGCTCACGACGTTGTCGACCACGATCACGTCAGGCTGGGTGCGATCGACGATCTCTTTCAGTTGGGGCGCGCAATACTTCACACCATCGATGAGAGCCTGCCAAATGGGGGCAATGACCGTTTCGAGCTGCTCTTCCAAGGTCCGACGGAACTGCGGGCTCATTTCGTTGATGTAGTCCGTCCAGAACTTTCCTGCATCAACTTCTTCGCCGTCTTCGGCGGGAGGCTCGAGTTGAACGAGGTCTTCCTCGAATCCGAGCGGGGCGAGCTTGCCCTCCCACGATGCCTCAGCGGCGAAAACCACACGGTGACCGCGCTCCAAGAGGAGCTTCGCGATGCCGATCGAATTGTTCGTCGGCCCGTAGGCACTCTCAGGCATGAACAGGAATGTGAGCGGGCTCGTCATTGCGGTCTCCGTTTCATCGGCCGTACGGTTGCACTGGACATGTTGTACAGTTGACCGAAATTATCACGAAGTCCCGGTGCGCGTAAGACCAATTTCTGCTCCCGACATCGGGCATACGTCGATGACAGAACAGCGACAGGAGTGGGTCTTTGGCGCTCAGGTATAGCGATGTCTCGCTCGGGCTCCGATGACCGAAGCGCCTGAGTACTCGGCCGGAAGCGTCGAGCTCGCGCACGGGCGACTGTCCTGGTCGGCCGACGGCGAGCTGAGCATCCACACTCCTCACGGTGACCCTGCCGTGCCCGGCGACGGTGTCGCAGCAGATCTGGTCGCACTCCTCTGTGACGAGCCGGTCTCGAGTGGTCTCCTCATCGCCCGGCCAGAAAGCCCCATCACCGCGTTCACCGGAGTGGAGAGCGGTCTCGGTGACGACGTCGACATGTTGAATTGGAACGTCGTCGTCGACAACAGACTGATCGTGAAGGTTGTGCGCCGTCTGGGCAGCGGCGATCGCGCGGCACGACTGATGCGCAGCGTTCTCGGTCACGCTCCGCACGCCGTGCCGGCACTCCACGGCACTATTGAGATAACGACCTCCCATGGCCCCCACGTCGTCGCGATCGTGACCGAGTTCCTTCCCGGAAGCGTCGACGGTTGGACCTGGATGGTCGACGATGCGCTTCAGGCCCTCGAGAGTGGGACGCCGTCGGTATGGCCGGCAGAGCTCGGAGCGCTCGTTGCTGCGACGCACCATGCTCTCTACCGCGAGACCGCGAGTGAGCCGCCTCGCGCGACGGAAGGTGGCCGGTCAGCGGTTGACGAGCTGCGGGCCTTGCTGGACGACGACGATGTCTCCCCTCGATTGCGTGCGCGGCAGCATGCGCTCCGGTCGGCTCTCCAGTCGCTTCCGGCAACCACTGCCCCGACGTTCGAGATTCACGGCGATCTGCACATGGGCCAGGTCCTCCGCGACCGCTCGGGGGCAATGAAGCTGATCGATTTCGACGGTGATCCTCAAGGAGGGGTCGACTCCGAGCACGCAGACGCGGCGGTTGACCTCGCGCACCTGATGATGTCGCTTGACATGGTCGGAGCAGTGGTCGCCAAGCGGCTCGGCGCCGACGACCCCCGAATTCTCGCGTGGTGCGATGACGCTCGTGCCGGCCTGCTCAATGGCTACCGAGAAGCGGCCGCCCGGCTCGGAGTACCGTTCTTGCTGGACGAGAGCCGCCTTCCCGGTCTCCACGCTCGACGAGTAATTCGCGAGTTCACCTATGCGCGCGACTACTTGCCGCGCTGGGGCTACTCATCTGATTGGGCTGTCACTCATCGGTATGAGGCCGCCCCCGACCTGAAGGATTACCCATGGACACCTCCCGATTCCGCGACGATCTGACCAGGATCGCCGAGCAATACGGCCGCCTCGCCGGGGCTCTCGCTGAACCGGACCCTGGCGCCGAGTTCATGGCGAGCCTGCAGTACGACCGAGTTCTCATTCTCGGCATGGGTTCAAGCCGCTACGCCGCCGGCCGGGTCGCTCGCGCGGCCCGTGCGCGCGGCGCGAACGTTGCCGACGACTGGGCAAGCGTTGTGGACCTTCCACCAGCAGCACCTGACCTTCTCGTCATCGCCGTGTCGGCGTCCGGCACGAGCCCCGAGGTCCTCGCCGCAGTCGAGCGCTATGCCGGAACAGGCCGCTTGATCGCCGTCACGAACACGGCCGATTCCCCCCTCACGGCGATAGCCGATGCGGTAAGCCCGCTCCACGCTGAGGTGGAGGTGAGTGGTGCCGCGAGTCGGAGCTACCGCCACACGATCGTGGTGCTCGAGCGTCTGCTGGGGCTCACCGTCGGAAGCAAGGCCGCTGATGAACTTGCGCGCGCCGCCGCAGCGACCCGAGCGCTGAGCGACTCAACACCGACCTGGCTCCCCCAGCTCTCATCCGTGTTGGACTCGCCTGACGGCTCGCACCTGCTCGCACCCGCCGAACGGTTCTGCTCGGCGCAGCAATCAGCACTCATGATGCGGGAACTCCCGCGCCGGCTCTCGGTCGCGTGCGAGACTGGTGATTGGGCGCACGTCGATGTGTACACCTCTCGTACACACGACTACCGTGCCGCCGTCTTCACCGGTTCGCGATGGGATGCGCAAGCGGTCGAGTGGCTGCAGTCACGATCGGCTCGCTACGCCGCCATTGGCGGATCACTCGAGGGGGCCGAGTTCGAGTTGCGATTCGACGGAGACAATGATGATCGTGTCCGAGTGCTTGTCGAGACTCTTCCGTTCGAGCTTCTCGCCAGCGAATGGCTGGCCAACGACCCCGAGTTCAGCTTCTCACGACGGCCGGTCGACCAGGCTCCTACCGCCGGCTGACCGCTCAACTTAGTCGGCGTAGACGCCGTCTTCCCACGCCGGTGCCTTGGCGTTGATGGCGTCGCCGACAATGTGAACACGGAGGTCGTTCGTTGACCCCGAGATTCCGGGAGGGGAACCCGAGATCACGACGACCTTGTCTCCTTCGTCGGCGAGTCCCTCGCGCAGCAAGACCGTGTCGACCTGGCGATACATCTCGTCGGTGTGCGTCACTTTGTCGACCAGGAAAGACTCGATACCCCAGGTGAGTGACATGCGTCGTGCAATCGACTCGTAGGGAGTGAATGCCTTCATGGGGATCCGGAATCGCAGGCGCGACATGCGGCGAGCCGAATCACCCGACTCGGTGAAGACGCACACGAACTTCGCGTCGACGAAGTCGGCGACTTCGGCTGCAGCAAGCGTGATCGCCCCGCCCTGGGTGCGCGGCTTGGTGCCGAGCGGCGGAATGCGCTCGAGACCATGCTCTTCGGTCGAGGCGATAATGCGCGCCATCGTCGACACCGTGATCACGGGGAACTCACCAACGCTCGTTTCACCGCTCAGCATGACCGCATCGGCGCCATCGAGCACGGCGTTCGCGACGTCGCTCGTCTCAGCACGGGTCGGAATCGGGCTGCTGATCATCGACTCGAGCATTTGCGTTGCGACGATGACAGGCTTGGCCATCCGACGCGCGAGCTCGACGGCGCGCTTTTGCACGATCGGGACCGCTTCGAGAGGCAGTTCGACACCGAGGTCGCCTCGCGCGACCATGATGCCGTCGAACGCGTCAACAATCTCTTCGAGGGCATCGACAGCCTGAGGCTTCTCGATCTTCGCGATGACCGGAATCGTGCGGCCTTCTTCGCGCATGATCTGGTGCACGCGGTTCACGTCGGACGCGTTTCGCACGAACGAGAGCGCGATGTAGTCGGCACCCAACTTGAGGCCCCAGCGCAGGTCATCCTCGTCCTTCTCCGACAGCGCGGGCACGTTGACCGCGACACCCGGGAGGTTGATGCCCTTGTTGTTCGAGACCGCGCCGGCCACGACGACCTCGGTGCGCACGCGAACGCCATCGCTGCTGACCACGCGGACGCGAACCTTGCCGTCGTCGATGAGCAGGAAGTCGCCCGGGTTGACGTCGGCAGGGAGGCCCTTGTAGGTCGTGCTGCAGATCTCGCGCGTGCCCGGGATGTCTTCCGTCGTGATCGTGAAGATGTCACCCTCAGCGAGCTCGTGAGGGCCATCAGCGAACTTGCCGAGACGAATCTTCGGCCCCTGCAAGTCGACCAGAATGGCTACCGGCCGCTTCGCATCGTCTGCCGCTCGACGCACAGTGCGGTAGATCTCCTCGTGCACGTCATAGGTGCCGTGGCTGAGGTTCATGCGGGCGACGTTGACACCCGCCTCGATGATCGCCCGGATGTTCTCATAACTGGATGTCGCCGGCCCAAGGGTGGCGACGATCTTTGCGCGTCTCATGTCTTCCTCACGTGGTGGTGGTGGTAGGGGTGGAACGTGATGGGGCAGGTGTGAGCGCTCACGCGCAACGTGCCGACTATACGGCGAGCGGCCGATCAGTCGCGCGCACCGGCGACGGAAGTTCGCTCACGCCTTGCAAGTAGGCGTCGACGGAGGCCGCAGCGGCACGACCTTCCGCGATCGCCCACACGATGAGCGACGCCCCGCGCCCGGCGTCGCCGGCCACGAATACTCCCGGCTCGTTCGTTGAGTAGTCGGCTTCGCGGTCAACAGCCCCCGATGACGCGAGGGGCACGCTGAGCTGATCCGTGAGCGCGTCACTGTGTGCACCAGTGAAGCCAAGGGCGAGCAAGATGAGGTCAGCCGGAATCTCCCGCTCGGTGCCTGCCTTGGGAACGCGCGTGCCGTTGAGGTATTCCGTCTCGGCAACGCGGATCGCACGGACTTCACCCGCCTCATTCGTCAGGAACTCGACCGTTGACGCGAGATACACGCGATCTCCGCCCTCTTCGTGCGCGCTTTGCACTTCGAAGAGAGTGGGTTGCACCGGCCAGGGCTGCGACTCCGGCCGCTCGTGCGGAGGCTGCTTGCCGATTGCGAGATTGGTCACCGAAAGAGCACCCTGACGGTGGGCCGTACCGATGCAGTCCGCGCCGGTGTCTGCCCCGCCCAAGACCACCACGTGCTTGCCTTCCGCCGTGATCTGGTTGTCGACCGCATCACCGGCCTGGACGCGGTTCGACTGCACGAGGTAGTCCATCGCGAAGTGGATGCCGAGCGCATCGCGACCCGGAATCGGGAGGTCGCGCGGCACCGGAGCGCCAATGGCCACGACGACCGCGTCGTACCGAGTGCGGAGTTCGTCCCAGCTGATGTCGACGCCGATCTCGACTCCCGCGCGGAAGCGAGTGCCTTCGGCCTGCATTTGCGTGAGACGGGCATCCAGATGCCGCTTTTCCATCTTGAAATCAGGGATGCCGTACCGCAGCAAACCGCCGATACGGTCGTCCTTTTCGAACACCGCGACGGTGTGCCCAACGCGAGTCAGCTGTTGGGCGGCAGCGAGCCCGGCCGGCCCGGAACCGACCACCGCGACCGTTTTGCCCGTCAGACGTTCGGGCGGCATCGGTTGCACCCACCCGTTGTTCCACGCCTGCTCGATGATCGAGGCTTCGACCTGCTTGATCGTGACGGCGGGCTGGTTGATCGCCAAGACGCACGACGACTCGCACGGAGCGGGACACAGCTTGCCGGTGAACTCGGGGAAGTTGTTGGTCGCGTGCAAACGCTCGATTGCCTGACGGCCCTCGCCACGCCACGTGAGGTCGTTCCACTCGGGGATCAGGTTGCCGAGCGGGCACCCTTGGTGACAGAACGGAATGCCGCAGTCCATGCAACGGCCGGCCTGGCGGCGCAGCACGCCGGGGTCGCCCTGCTCGTAGACCTCTTTCCAGTCCATGAGGCGCAACGGCACAGGCCGGCGCGGCGGAAGCTCGCGCTCAGGAACTGTGATGAACCCACGGGGATCAGCCACCGGTCACCTCCAAAATACGGCCCCAGACAACGTCGCCGTCGGGGTCAAGGCCCTCGTCAACGGCGGTCTGCCGGGTTGCCATAACCGCCGCGTAGTCGCGCGGCAGAATCTTGACGAATCGATCGAGCGCGGCATCGCCATCGGCGACCAAGCGAGCAGCGAGGGCCGACTCGGTCTCATCGAGGTGACGCCGCAGCAGGTCACTGACCAGCTCGCGGTCATCCGCATCCAGCGGCACGAGCGAGAGCTCGCCCGATTCGAGGGCGTCAGCATTCATGCGCTGAGGTCGCAGGTCGTAGACGTACGCGACACCACCGGACATGCCTGCGCCGAGATTGCGCCCGGTCGAGCCGAGAATCATCGCGACGCCACCGGTCATGTACTCGAGGGCGTGATCGCCGACGCCTTCGACGACCGCGGTAGCTCCGGAGTTGCGGACGAGGAAACGTTCACCGACGATGCCGCGAATGAACAGTTCCCCGCCGGTAGCCCCGTAGCCAATGACGTTGCCCGCGATCACATTGCGTTCAGCGTGGAACACGGAATCACGACTCGGACGAACGATCACGCGACCGCCGGAGAGCCCCTTCCCCACGTAGTCGTTGCTGTCGCCATATAGCCGGAGCGTGATGCCGCGCGGCATGAACGCACCGAGACTCTGGCCCGCAGACCCGGTGAGCGTGACGTCAATCGTGTCCGGCGCGAGACCGTGCTCTCCGTGCCGAAGCGTGACCTGGTTGCCCAGCATCGTGCCGACCGCCCGCTCAGTGTTGCGCACGGGCAGATCGATCCGGACCGGTGCTCCGTGGTTGAGAGCATCAGCGCTCAGTCGAATCAATTCGTTGTCGAAGTGCTGCTCAAGCTCGTGGTCTTGGTTCTCGCGGTGCGTACGCGGCGCATCGTCAGAGAACTCCGGGCCATGCAGAATCGGCGAGAGGTCGAGCCCGTCGGCCTTCCAGTGCTGCACCGCGCGGTCGACGTCGAGCAGGTCGGTGCGACCGACAGCCTCTTCGAGGCTGCGGAAGCCGAGCGCGGCGAGGTACTCACGCACTTCTTGCGCCAGGAACTCCATGAAGGTGATCACGAACTCGGGAGTGCCCGTGAACCGCTTGCGGAGCTCAGGGTTCTGCGTCGCGACGCCGACCGGGCAGGTGTCGAGATGGCAGACGCGCATGAGGATGCAGCCAGACACGACCATCGGTGCTGTTGCGAATCCGTACTCTTCGGCGCCCAGCAGAGCCGCAATGATGACATCGCGACCGGTCTTCATCTGTCCGTCAGCCTGCACCGTGACGCGCCCGCGCATGTCGTTGAGCATGAGCGTCTGCTGAGCCTCGGCGAGGCCCAGCTCCCACGGCGTGCCCGCGTGCTTGAGCGAGTTGAGCGGACTCGCACCCGTGCCACCGTCGTGACCGGAGATCAAGATCACGTCTGCCTTGGCCTTAGCCACTCCAGCAGCAACAGCCCCAATGCCCGACTGGCTGACGAGCTTCACGTGCACCCGCGCCAGAGGGTTGGCACGCTTGAGATCGAAGATGAGCTGCTTGAGGTCTTCGATCGAGTAAATGTCGTGATGCGGCGGCGGTGAGATGAGTCCGACGCCGGGGGTGCCGTGACGCAACCGTGCGATCCACGGGTAGACCTTGTTGGCCGGAAGCTGTCCGCCCTCGCCGGGCTTCGCGCCTTGCGCCATCTTGATCTGGATGTCATCGGCGTGCGTCAAGTAGAGGCTCGTGACGCCGAAGCGGCCGGAGGCCACCTGCTTGATCGCGCTGCGCTTCTCGGGGTCGAGCAAGCGTTCCGGGCTCTCGCCGCCTTCGCCCGTGTTGCTGCGACCGCCGATGCGGTTCATCGCAATGGCGAGCGTCTCGTGCATCTCCGGACTGATCGCCCCCATGCTCATCGCACCGGTCGTGAATCTCCGGATGATCGACTCCACCGACTCGACTTCGTCGAGTGGCACGGGCGCCTGCGCCTCGGTCTTGAGCCGGAAGAGACCTCGTAGCGTCATGAGGTTCTCGGCCTGTTCATCGACCGCACGCGTGTACTCACGGAAGATGTCGTACCGCTTCGACCGCGTGGCGTGCTGGAGCCGGAAGACCGTCTCGGGGTTGAAGAGGTGAGGCGGCCCCTCTCGGCGCCATTGGTATTCGCCGCCGTTTTGCAGCCGCTCGTGCGGGTTCACGGGTGTCGCACCGGGGTAGGCAAAGGCGTGTCGCGCAGCGTTCTCGGCGGCGACGATGTCGATGCCAACTCCGCCCAGCACGCTGGAGGTGCCGGTGAAGTAGCGATCAACGAACTCTTGGCTCAGGCCCACGGCCTCGAACGCCTGGGCACCGGCATACGACCCCACCGTCGAAATGCCCATCTTCGACATGATCTTCAACACGCCCTTGCCAAGCGCCTTGATGACGTTGCTCACAGCCTTCTCGGGAGTGATGCCGATGATGAGGCCCGACCGCACGAGGTTCTCGACGGTCTCCATCGCCAGGTAGGGGTTGATCGCGGAGGCTCCGTAGCCGATCAACACGGCGCAGTGGTGCACTTCGCGCACGTCTCCCGCTTCGACGATGAGGCCCACTTGCATGCGCTTCTCGGTGCGAATCAGGTGGTGGTGCACGGCTGCCAGCATGAGCAACGACGGCACGGGCGCGAGATCGGCTGTCGAGTCACGGTCGCTCAACACGATGAACTCGGCACCGTCGGCAATCGCCTCGTCAACTTCGTCGCACATCGCGGCAATGCGCTTTTCGAGTGCCTTCGGCCCCTTGTCGACGCGATAGAGGCCCTTGACCGTGGTGGTCAGCGAACTGCCCGGTCGAGGGTCGATGTGCTGGATCTTCGCCAGCTCATCGTTGTCGATGATCGGGAAGTCGAGCACGACTTGCCGCGCGTGGCGCGGGGTCGCGTGCAGCAGGTTGCGTTCGGGGCCGAGGCCGAGACGCATCGAAGTCACGACCTCTTCGCGAATGGAGTCGAGCGGTGGGTTGGTGACCTGGGCAAACTGTTGCGTGAAGTAATCGAACAGCAGTCGCGGTCGATCCGACAGCACAGCGATCGGAGTGTCCGAGCCCATCGCCCCGAGCGGCTCGGTGCCCGCCTTCGCCATCGGGGCGAGCAAGACCCGCACCTCTTCCTCGGTGTAGCCAAAGGTGCGTTGACGACGCACGATCGAGGCAGGCGTGTGCACGATGTGCTCACGCTCGGGCAGGTCGTTCAAGTTGATGCGCTGCCCCTCGAGCCACTCCCCCCACGGTTCGAGTCCGGCCAGTTGCGCCTTGATTTCATCGTCTTCGATCAAGCGACCGTCAGCCGTGTCGACCAAGAACATCTTGCCCGGCCGCAAGCGGCCCTTCCGAACGATGCGACTCGGGTCGATGTCAAGAACACCGATTTCACTCGCCAGCACGACGAGGCCGTCGTCGGTGACGACGAAGCGCCCCGGGCGGAGTCCGTTGCGGTCGAGCGTTGCGCCGACGAGAGAGCCGTCGGTGAACACCAAGGCAGCGGGGCCGTCCCACGGCTCCATGAGCATGCCGTGGTACTCGTAGAAGTCGCGGAGCGCGGGATCAAGGTCGGTCTGGTTCTCCCACGCCTCGGGCACCATCATCATGATCGCGTGGGGCAGCGAGCGGCCGCCGAGGGTCAGTAGCTCGACCACTTCGTCGAACGACGCTGAGTCACTGGCTCCTGGGGTGACGATCGGGAAGACATCGCGCAGGTCGCCGAGAAGCTCGGACCGCAACTGTGACTGGCGCGCGCGCATCCAGTTGCGGTTGCCCTGAACGGTGTTGATTTCGCCGTTGTGGGCGATCATGCGGAAGGGCTGGGCCAACGGCCACGAGGGGAAGGTGTTCGTGGAATAGCGCGAGTGCACGAGAGCGAGTGTCGATGCGAAACGGTCGTCGCTCAGGTCGGGGTAGAACGGCTCGAGCTGGAGCGTCGTGACCATGCCCTTGTAGACCAGCGTGCGACACGACAACGACGGGAAGTAGGAGCCGAGCTCTCGTTCGGCCCGCTTGCGTGCGCGGAAGGTCTGGCGATCGAGCGCAACGCCGACGAGAGGGGCTCCGCTCTCGTCTGAGCGGCTCGATCGCACGAAGAGCTGTTCGAAGACCGGCATTGCTGCACGCGCCAGGTTGCCGATGAGAGATGCATCGGTGGGAACCGGACGCCACCCGATGACCGTAAGGCCCTCTTGTTCAGCGATCGCTTCGATGCCGCTCTTCTCGCGTTCGCGATCGACATCATTGACAGGCAGGAATGCTGTCCCGACCGCATAGCTTCCGACCGGGGGCAGCTCGAAGTCGACGACGGCCCGGAGAAACGCGTCGGGCACTTGTGTCACGATGCCGGCACCATCGCCTGTGCCCGCGTCGGAGCCCACAGCGCCGCGGTGCTCCAGGTTGCGGAGGGCCTCAAGTGCGGTGTGGATGATGTCGTGGCCGGCCGTACCGCGAAGGGTCGCGACCATGGCAAGGCCACACGCGTCACGCTCGCGGTCAGGGTTGTACATGCCCTGAGCGGCAGGCGTCAGCGAGAAGCGTTGCATCGGCGATGCAGAGTCCATGGCGGAACCGTCCTCACGTGGTTACGAATACCGTGCGGGACGTCTCTGGCCCTGAGATGGATGCGCGCACAGCGCGCCGCAGATGCCGAATCGGTGTGGTGGCGATCGGGCGAGCATCCGTCGTCAGTCTCGCACGGCGAGCTGACGATGTCGGACTGCTACGGTTTCGCGGCGGACCCGCTTGTGGCGTCGGTCGAACCGGAAGCGCCGGCGTCGGCGAGAGCGTCATTGCCCTCAACGTCGGCGTCGGTGTAGGTGTCTTCGGAGTCTACAGGAGCCTCAGGCGACCACTCTCGACCGGCAACGTAGGGCGACGGTTCGAGCCCCGGATGACGGCGCGACTGAATCACGATGATGGCGATACCGATGAGCACCGCGATCCACGCACCCCAGACATTCACGCGAATGCCGAGGAAGAGTTCGCTCGGATCAAGGCGAATGGTCTCGAACACGCTTCGACCAGCGCCGTACCAGATGAGGTAGACGCCGAGCAGCTTGCCCCACTGCAACTGAAGGCGCTTGTCGAGCAACAAGATCACCGCGACACCGGCGAGGTTCCAGATGATCTCGTACAGGAAGGTCGGGTGGAACAGCGTGTCCTCGGGGAGCCCAACGGGGATCGCGTCGTTCGGGCGATCGATCTCAAGACCCCAGGGCAGGTCAGTCGGAAGGCCGAACAGTTCTTGGTTGAACCAGTTGCCGAGACGCCCGAACGCCTGCGCAAGCAGAAGGCCGGGAGCGAGGGCGTCGGCGAACGACCAGAACCGCACACCGGTGACGCGGCAACCGATCCAGGCACCGAGAGCACCACCGATGAGTGCGCCGAAGATCGCCATGCCGCCTTCCCAGATGTAGAGAGTGCGGAGCAGGTTGGCGCCCTCGAAGAAGTAGTCGTCAGGGTGCGTGAGCACGTGGTAAACCCGGCCACCGATGATGCCGAAGGGCACCGCGAAGAGGGCGATGTCGAGAGTGATCCACGGCTCGGCCCCTCGCGCCGTCAATCGACGATTCGTCAGCCAGACGGCCGCGACGATGCCCGCGAGAATGCAGAGGGCGTAGGCATAGATGTTGATGTCGAAGGCGAACCACGTCAGGCCGATGTCACGCAGCCACTGGCCCAGGTTGAAGACCTGCCACTCAGGCGGTGGGCTCGGAATGCTCAGGGGCTGGATCACGGTGAAGGACCTTTCTCAGTGGGCATCGTCAGCCTAGCGAAGTGACGGCGGGTCGACGTGGGACAGAGGAACGAGGGCTGCTCGCTGTGCAACTAGCGTGTACCCGCGGAGAGTTCAGCAGCGACTGCTGCGACTTCCGCGACACCGCCGTGCTCGAGTGCAGCGACGAGTCGGGAGCCAACGATCGCTCCATCGGCGTAACTCAGCACATCGGCAACCTGGTCGGGCGTCGAGATGCCGAGGCCGACACACGCGCTGGTCGAACCAGCGTCGCGCAGACGGCTGACGACGCTGCGAGCTGCCTTGTCGACGTCGTCGCGAGCACCCGTGATTCCCATGGTGGAGACCGCGTAGACGAAGCCCCTGCTCGAATCGACTGCTTGCTTCATGCGTGCGTCGCTGGAGGACGGAGCGGCGAGAAACACGCGGTCGAGATCGTGAGAAGTCGAGGCGGCCATCCACTCGGCGGCTTCATCGGGGATGAGGTCGGGCGTAATCAGACCCGCTCCCCCGGCGTTCTGAAGATCGGTCGCGAAACGCTCGACGCCGTACTGCACCACCGGGTTCCAATAGGTCATGACGAGCAACGGTGCATCGACGCGGGCACGAATACGTTCGACCGCTTCGAACCCGTGTCGCAAGCGGAAGCCATTGCGCAAAGCGGTTTGCGTCGCGCGCTGAATCGTCAGGCCGTCCATGACCGGATCGCTGTACGGCAAGCCGAGTTCGACAATGTCGACGCCGTTCTCGACCAGGGCGACAGCGGCGTCGACGCTTGCGTCGAGGCTCGGAAAGCCCACCGGCAGGTACCCGATGAGCGCACCAGACGCCTCATCGTTGCGGGTGCGGATGGTGTCGGCGACAGAACTCACGAGGTGCCTTCCGCTGCGGCGTCGAGCAACCCGAAGTAACGAGCCGCGGTTTCCATGTCTTTGTCGCCACGGCCGCTGAGGGACACGAGCACGATGCCCTCCGGCCCGAGCTCGCGACCGAGCTCGATCGCACCGTGAAGGGCGTGCGCCGTTTCGATGGCGGGGATGATGCCCTCGGTGCGGCTCAACAGGCGCAGAGCATCCATCGCCTGGGCATCGGTGACGGGGCGATACTCGGCACGACCGATCGACGACAACCACGCGTGCTCAGGGCCGACTCCGGGGTAGTCAAGGCCCGCAGAGATCGAGTGCGACTCCATCGTCTGGCCGTCGTCATCTTGCAGCATCAGGCTGCGCGCGCCGTGGAGGACACCGGGTCGACCCATCGTGATCGTGGCCGCGTGATAGAGCGTGTCAACGCCGTCTCCGGCTGCCTCGTTGCCGACAAGGCGCACGCTCTCATCATCGAGGAACGCGTGGAAGATGCCCATGGCGTTGCTTCCGCCACCCACGCACGCGACCACCGCGTCGGGAAGCCGGCCCGTCAGCGCGAGCACTTGCTCACGCGCCTCAACACCAATGACCGAGTGGAAGTCGCGCACCATCGTCGGGAACGGGTGCGGACCCGCCACGGTACCGAGCAGGTAGTGCGTGTTCTCGACGTTGGCGACCCAGTCGCGCAAAGCCTCGTTGATCGCGTCTTTCAGCGTGCGAGAACCGACCGTCACGGGGACCACCTCGGCTCCTAAGAGCTTCATGCGCGCGACGTTGAGGGCCTGGCGCTCGGTGTCGACTTCGCCCATGTAGACGACGCACTCGAGACCAAACAGCGCGGCAGCCGTGGCGCTCGCGACACCGTGCTGGCCAGCACCGGTCTCGGCGATGATCCGAGTCTTGCCGAGGCGCTTCGCGAGCAGGGTCTGGCCCAACACATTGTTGATCTTGTGGCTACCGGTGTGGTTAAGGTCTTCGCGCTTGAGGATGATGCGCGCGCCCCCGGCGTGCTCGGAGAACCTCTTCGCTTCGGTGATGATCGATGGCCGACCCGTGTAGGTGCGGTGCAGTTCGGCGAGTTCGGCAGCAAAGGCCGGGTCGACGCGCGCCGCTTGGTAGGCGGCATCGAGTTCATCAAGGGCGGCAATGAGGGATTCGGGGACAAAGCGCCCTCCGAACTCACCGAAGTACGGCCCGACGTGTTCGCGCAGATTCATGAGACCGCCAAGAACTCATTCAGGGAGGCGACAGGATCGCCTCCGGTGACCAGTGCTTCGCCGATCAGTACGACATCGGCTCCTGCTCGACGGTAGTGCGTGACATCTGCGACTCCGCTGACCGCTGACTCGGCAATGCGAATCGTCTTGTCAGGGATCATCGGGGCGAGCCTGCCGAACAGGTCACGGTCGAGTTCGAACGTGCTCAAGTCGCGCGCATTGACGCCGATCACCGACGCGCCGAGGTCGACAGCCCGTCGCACTTCGTCGGCATCATGGGTTTCAACGAGCGGCGTCATTCCGAGCTCAATGATGAGCGCGTGCAGACTCCTCAAGAGAGCGTCGTCAAGAGCGGCAACGATCAACAACACGAGGTCGGCGCCCGCTGCGCGCGCCTCGAACACCTGGTACGGCTCGGCGATGAAGTCTTTGCGCAACACTGGAATCGACACCGCCGCCCGAACGGCGAGGAGGTCATCGAGGCTCCCGCCGAATCGGCGTTCCTCCGTGAGCACACTGATCGCGCTGGCGCCTCCGGTTGCGTACTGTCGCGCCAGCGCCGCCGGGTCGGTGATGGCCGCAAGTTGCCCTCGCGACGGGCTCGCCCGCTTGACCTCGGCGATGACCTTGACCGTGTCGCCACGCCGCAACGCCGCGCGAGCGTCGAGAGCCGGGGCAACAGACACCGCGGCCGCTTCGACGGAAGCGAGCGGACGAGACTCGCGGCGTCGAGCCGCGTCAGCGAGGGCCCCGGAGACCAGGCCGTCGAGCACCTAGCTGTGCGCCTTGGGAACGAATCGCGGGCCCTTGACGCCGTAGCCCGCCTTCGCCATGACGCCGCCGATGATCCAGCCGAGAATCATCACGCCGAAGCTGGCCCACACGAGCCACGCGAGGTCGAAGAAGAAGGCGACGGTTCCCACGGTGACCGCGATGAGCATGATCGTGACGGCCGTCCAGGCTGCGGGAGAGTGTCCGTGGCCGGGGTCGTTCTGCGCGTTCATCATCACTCCTAGAATGTGCGGTCGAGTGAACTCACTCTATCGTGCCGTCGGGTCGTTGCCGTCGCTCAGTGCGTCCCACGTGTCGAGGCGATCGGTGCTCGATTCGGTGCTGGGGGCGTCACCCTCTGCCCACCGCACCGCGTCATAGCGTCGCGTGCGCGCGGGCCAGCGGGATGCCGTTGCCGAGATTCCGATGCCCACGACGACGGCAAAGATTCCGGCGGCTACCGCGACGGCGGGCCACACCGTGGTGCTCGAGGAGTCGACGAGGAGTCGCAAAGAGTCAAGGCCCTCCACACCCGTGGCAGCCGTGATCGTGGCGATCGCGGAGCCCACGGGATCGATGAGCGTCAGCACCCCCGAAGCAGCGATTCCCAGACCGAGGAGTGCCTGGAGCACCCCCAGGATGACACGGAAGACAAGACCGGCAAGCGCGAGCGCTCCGACCAGAGCGAGCGCCGCGATAGCGAGGGGCGGGATCGCCGGCGCGGCAACGTCGCCGCTCGCCGCCAGCGTGCGCCCATCCGTGAGCGTGACCGTCACCCACACTTGCGACCAAGCAAGGAAGGCGATCGAACTCGACACGATCGGCAAGACGATGGCGAGCATCCGTCGCCGTGCCCCCGTCATGATTCTCTCCGGGACAGCGCGTTCGCGATCGCGATCGCACGGAGCGGAGCGGCCGCTTTCGAGACCGTCTCTTGAAACTCGACCTCAGGAACCGAGTCGGCCACGAGACCCGCACCCGCCTGGACTCGCGCGATGCCGTCGGCCAAGTAGGCCGTGCGAATCGCGATCGCGAGATCGAGGTCGCCCGAGAACGCGAAGTAGCCGACGACCCCTCCGTAGACGCCACGGCGGGCGGGCTCGAGCTCGTCAATGATCTGCAGTGCTCGCGGCTTGGGTGCTCCGCTCAAGGTTCCCGCAGGGAACGTCGCTCGGAACACGTCAATGGGTGAGATGCCCTCGCGCAGGTCGCCTTCGACGCTCGACACCAAGTGCATGATGTGGCTGAACCGTTCGACCTGCATGAACTCAGTGACCTCGACGGTGCCCGCGCGGCAGACCTTGGAGATGTCATTGCGCCCGAGGTCGACGAGCATGAGGTGCTCTGCCTGCTCTTTGCGATCGGCAAGCAACTCGTCGGCCAGTTCACCGTCGCGCTCGGGAGTGTCTCCGCGCGGCCGCGAACCCGCGATCGGATGCGTGTAGACCCGCCCGTCGGTCACCTTGACGAGTGCTTCGGGAGACGAGCCGACAATCGCATAGGGGGCACCCTCGGCGGTCTGCAACGACAGGGCGTACATGTAGGGCGAGGGGTTGAGCGCGCGAAGAACGCGGTACACATCGAGAGGGCTCGCTGTCAGCTCGTGGTCGAACCGTTGGCCGATGACCACCTGGAAGACGTCACCGTCGCGAATGAACCCCTTTGACTTCTCGACAGCAGCGAGGAACTCTGCGGGGGTCGATCGGTGATGCGGAGTCGGGTGGGCATCAAGGTCGATGTGAGCCACGTCGGGCTCGGCGGGGCGAGACAGCGCTGCTTCGAGCGCATCGAGCCGGCGTTGAGCATCCGTCCACAGCGCCTCATCGTCGTCGATGCCGTCGGCGAGAGCGCTCGCGATCAGCGACACCGTGCCCTGACGGTGGTCCATGACGATGAGTTCGCTCACAAAGGCCATGGCGAGCTCGGGGCACCCAAAGTCGCTCGGCGGTGCATCGGGAAGAAGCTCGACCTGGCGAACGGCGTCCCACCCGATGAAGCCGACGAGACCGCCCGTGAGAGGGGGATGATCGGGATGCTCAGGCGAACGCCAGCGGGCGTACAGCGCATCGAGCGCCGCGAGCGTCGACTCGGGTACAGGCCCGCCAAACGCCCGCTCGGCGTCGAGAGTGCCCGGGAGCCACACAGCGGTGCCGGACTGCTCTGTCAAGACGCCAAACGATTGCACGCCGACGAATGAGTAGCGCGACCAGATTCCGCCCTGCTCCGCTGACTCGAGCAGGAAGGTTCCTGGCCGGCCCTCGCCCAGCGAACGGTAGAGCCCGACGGGCGTCAAGGCGTCGGCAAACAAGGTGCGAATAACCGGTACGACCTGCGCGCTCGCGAGTTGATTCGTGAACTCGGCGCGCGTTGTCGCGGTCACGGGGCGTCTCCGATGACGGGTGTGAGCGGGTCGACGTCGAAGCACGATCGAGCTCCCGTGTGGCACGCGACCCCAACTTGCTCAACCTGCACCAGAAGGGTGTCGCCGTCGCAATCGAGTGCGGCGCCGCGCACAAACTGCACGTGACCGCTCGTGTCGCCCTTGCGCCAGTACTCCTGGCGAGAGCGGCTCCAGAACGTGACGCGGCCTTCCGTCAACGTGCGCCGCAATGCTTCGGCGTCCATCCAGCCAACCATGAGTACTTCGCGCGTGTCGTGCTGCTGAATCACGGCGGTGAGCAGTCCGGCCCCGTCAAAGCGAGCACGGTCGATTACGGCAGTCGTACCGTCGGCACCAGAAAGGGTCATCGCACGCTTATCCCTTCGGCGCGCAAGGCGCCCTTGACATCTCCGACGGTCAACTCTGCGGTGTGAAAGACGCTCGCCGCGAGCAAAGCATCGGCTCCCGCCGTCACGGCCGGCGCGAAGTGCTCCAGGGCCCCTGCACCGCCTGAGGCGATCACGGGAACCGTCGAGATTGCCTTAATCGCGGTGATGAGTTCGAGGTCGAAGCCCTGCTTGGTGCCATCGGCATCGATGGAGTTCACGAGCAACTCGCCCGCCCCGCGACCGATGGCCTCGCGAGCCCAGGTCACCGCGTCAATCTCGGTGCGCTCACGGCCGCCGTGGGTCGTCACGACAAAGCCACTCGGCGCGGCGCTGTCGCGAGTGACATCGAGCGACAGCACGCACACTTGCGCACCGAAACGGTCGGCAATCTCATCGATGAGGGCCGGGCGACGTATCGCCGCACTGTTGACGCCAATTTTGTCGGCGCCGTGCGCGAGCAACCGAGCAACATCGTCAACCGTGCGCACTCCCCCACCAACCGTGAGCGGAATGAACACTTGTTCTGCGGTCGCACTCACGAGCTCGAACATCGTCTCGCGGTTGTCGACGGTGGCCTTCACGTCAAGGAACGTGATTTCGTCGGCACCTTGCTCGTAGTAGGTGCGTGCGAGCTCAATCGGGTCGCCCGCATCGCGAAGGTCGAGAAAGTTGACGCCCTTGACCACGCGGCCGGCCGCGACATCCAAACACGGGATAACCCGCACAGCGACAGCCATCAGATGCGAGCAGCGTGGATCGAGCTGACGAGAATCGCCCGAGCGCCCAGCTCGTAGAGCTCGTCCATGACGTGGTTCGTCTCGTCGCGCGGTACCATGGCCCGAACCGCGACCCACGAGCCGTCAGCGAGCGGCGAGACGGTCGGCGATTCGAGGCCGGGCGTGATGGCCTGCGCCTTCTCGAGGAGGGTGCGGGGCAAGTCGTAGTCCATGAGCACGTACTGGCGCGCGACGAGCACACCCTGGAGGCGGCGCTGAAGGGTCGAGATGCCAGCGCGTTCCGGTTGCGCGCTGATGAGCACCGCGGTCGATTCGAGAATCACGGGGCCGACGATCTCGAGACCCTGAGCGCGCAAGGTTGACCCGGTCGAGACGACGTCGGCAACAGCATCCGCAACGCCCAATCGCACCGCCGATTCGACCGCACCATCAAGGCGAATGAGGTCAGCGGTGACGCCGTTGCGTTCGAGGAATGCCCCTACGAGGCCCGGGTAGCTCGTTGCGACGCGCAGGCCCGCGAGGTCGGCGAGAGTCGACACCGTTCCGGGAGGCGCCGCGAAGCGGAATGTTGAGTCGCCGAAGTCGAGCGACTGAATCTCCACCGCAGCCGAGCCCGAGTCGAGCAGCAGGTCGCGGCCCGTAATGCCGACGTCGAGCGCACCCGACCCGACGTAGGTCGCGATGTCGCGCGGGCGCAAGTAAAAGAACTCGACGCCATTGCGGGGGTCGGCAACCGTGAGCGCGCGCGGATCGCGGCGCCCCGCATAGCCCGCCTCGACGAGCATCTCGACGGCGGTCTCGGAGAGCGAACCCTTATTGGGTACCGCGATTCTCAGCATGGCGTGGTCTCTTCGTGAACAGTGCGCCCTCGCGGGAGCGGGTCGTGGTGGCGGGGCCTACAGGTGCTTGTAGACGTCGTCGAGGGTGAGCCCCTTCGCGACGAGCAACACCTGCAGGTGGTACAGCAACTGCGAAACCTCTTCGGCCGTCGACTCGTTGCTTTCATACTCGGCGGCCATCCAGACCTCGGCGGCCTCTTCGACGATCTTTTTGCCGATCGCATGGATGCCCGCATCAAGCTGCGCAACGGTGCCAGACCCCTCGGGGCGCAAGCGCGCCTTCTCGCTCAGCTCAGCGAACAGGCCGTCAAAAGTCTTCACCGCCCCAGGGTACCGGCCTGGCGCAGTGCGTTCTTCGAGAGAACTAAGAAACGCCCAGCAGGTCGATCACGAAGACGAGGGTCTTGCCCGAGAGTCGATGGCCACCACCGGCCGGGCCGTAGGCGAGGTGCGGCGGGCAGACAAGCTGGCGACGGCCGCCGACCTTCATGCCGGGGATCCCCTTCTGCCAGCCAGCGATGAGGCTTCCGAGCGGGAAGTTGATCGACGACCCGCGGTTCCACGAGGCGTCGAACTCCTCGCCCGTCTCGAACTCCACGCCGACGTAGTGCACGTCGACGGTGGAGCCGGGTGCGGCTTCGGCGCCCGTGCCGACCACGAGGTCGGTGATAACGAGGTCCGCAGGAGCGGGGCCCTCGAAGAAGTCGATCTCAGGCTTCGTGTTCTGACTCATGAGTCCATCCAACCAGACCGGCGAGCAGCACTCGTGCGACCGCGCTCAGTGCTGGTGAGCGAGAGCTGCGGCGCGCAAGTCAGCAATCGCCGCTTCGATGCTCTCGGCGCCGTAAACGGCTGATCCGGCAACGAACGTGTCGGCACCTGCTTCGGCCGCGATGCCGATCGTGTCGAGCGCAATGCCGCCGTCGACCTGCAGCCAGACGTCGAGTCCGTGAGCCTCGACAGCCGCGCGCAGAGTTCGAAGCTTCGGCATCGTCTCGGCCATGAACGATTGACCTCCGAAGCCCGGTTCGACCGTCATGACGAGCACTTGGTCGAACTCCGGCAGCAGCTCGAGGTAGGGCTCAATGGAGGTTCCGGGCTTGACGGCGAGGCCCGCCCGGCTCCCGCGTTCGCGAAGGGCCCGTGCGGTGGCGACCACATCGCTCGCGGCCTCGGCGTGGAACGTGACCGAGAAGGCGCCGAGCTCGGCGTACCCCGGCGCCCAACGATCAGCGTCGCTGATCATGAGGTGGACGTCGAGCGGAACCGGCGCGATCGCCTGAAGCCGACCGACCATCTGCGGACCAAAGGTGAGATTCGGCACGAAGTGGTTGTCCATCACATCGACGTGCACGAAGTCAGCGCTCGCGATGCGCTCGACGTCACGCTGCAGATTGACGAAGTCGGCCGAGAGAATGCTCGGGTTGATGCGCACGGTCACCTCGCCAGCGTACTCATGACCGTCGGGTGACCGCCCGGGCCGCTCACCGGCGCGTCAGGAGTTGGATGAACATCGCATCGGTTCCGTGTCGGTGCGGCCAGAGTTGCGCGGCTCCGTGCGCGAGGTCGCCGAGGTCGAGCGGGGTGCGCGTGATGCCGGCGAGCACGGCCCGGGCGTCGAGCGGGGCAACCTCGTGGGCGTGCTCGGCGAGGAGGGCATCCACGACGGCCGTTGTCTCGTCGGGGTGTGGCGAGCACGTGACGTACGCGAGCACTCCCCCGGGCTTGAGTGCGGTGACGGCGCTGCGGAGCAGTTCGCCCTGCAGCGCGGCGAGCGGGGCGACGTCGGCCGCGGTCTTCCGCCAGCGCGCCTCGGGGCGACGACGCAGTGCGCCGAGCCCCGTGCAGGGCGCGTCGAGCAGAATCCGGTCGTAGGTGCTCGGCTCGCTAGCGCCGAGCTCTCGGCCGTCGCTCACGCGCACCCCAACCGTCGGGTCGACGGCGTGCAACGCTCGTCGCACGAGTTCTGCGCGGGCGGGAACGACCTCGTTCGCGCTCAAGCTGGCACCGGCCGCTCGCGCCTCGGCAGCAAGCAACGCGGCTTTGCCGCCTGGCCCCGCACACACGTCGAGCCAGCGCTCACCGGCCACCACCGGTCGTGCGCGAGCAAGCACGAGGGCAGCGAGCTGCGAACCTTCGTCTTGCACGCGGGCTCTCCCCGCCGCGACATCGTCATGCGCTGCCGGATCACCCGCGGCGGAGACCGCACCAAGCGGTGAATACGGGGTGCGGTCACCGAGGCGCTCGGGCTCGCTCAGCCCGGTCAGGGCGACGAGAGTGACACGCGGGGCGACGTTGTCGGCCGCGAGCAAGGCCTCCAGTTCGTGTTCCCGACCTTCACGGGCGAGAGCGCCGCGCACGGCCGTGACCACCCAGGTGGGATGCGCGAACTCGATGCCCGCTCGTTCGTCGTCGTCGGTGACGCCCTCGAGGAGTCGCGTCGTCCAGGTCGCATCGTCGTCGCGTGAGATCGTGCGGAGCACGGCGTTGACAAAACCCGTGGTGCGGGCGGCGCGCGCACGACGCGTGAGCTCGACCGTCTCGCCGACCGCGGCGTGAGCCGGAGTGCTCATGCCGAGCAACTGGTGCGCCCCCAACCGCAACACGTCAAGCGCCACCGCATCGATCGCCTCGACGCTGCGCCCCGCGGCGAGGGCGATGACGCGGTCGTAGTGGCCGCGGCGCCGCAGCGTGCCGTAGGTCAACTCGGTTG
>CALRMP020000036.1:0-28951 GCA_943369205.1 Gulosibacter massiliensis
CGGCCGCGCGGTGAGCGGGCCGGTGCGGGAGGGCGGGGCGGTGGTCGAGCGGGTGCGGAGCGGGTGGGGCTCCGCACGGCCGCGCGGTGAGCGGGCCGGTGCGGGAGGGCGAGGCCGCTTAGCGCCCGAGGCGCGGAACCTGAGCCGCAAGACCCGCAGCCTGAGCGCGCTCGACCGCGGCCGGTAGCGCGGCCAGCAGCGCGTCGATCTCGCCGACCGTGGTCGCCGGGCCGAGGGTCACGCGGAGGGCGCCGCGAGCATCCGCTTCGCTGAGCCCCATGGCGAGCAGCACGTGGCTCGGCTCAGGAACCCCGGCCTGGCACGCCGACCCGGTCGACACCGCGATGCCCGCCGCGTCGAGCAGCATGAGCAGCGAGTCGCCTTCGGCGCCCGGCACCGTGAGGTGCACCGTGCCGGGAAGAGTGAGGGCGTCGAGATCGGCAGCATTCTCGTGATGGCCGAGCATGCCACTCAGTACCGCCTGAGGCACTGATTGACGGATGCCCGCCGCGAGCCGATCGCGCAGAGCACGCTTGTGTGCCGCACGTGTCTCGAGCTCGGCGTACGCGAGCTCGGCCGCGGCGGCGAAGGCGGCGGCACCGGCGGCATCCATGGTTCCGGAACGACCGCGCTGTTGCGAACCACCGTGCAGCAGCGGCACAACCTCAGCCGAGCGGCGCAGCACGAGCGCCCCGACCCCCACGGGGCCACCAATCTTGTGGGCGGAGATCGAGACGGCCGACACTCCGTGCGGCAGTGGGTCACACCGCACTTGCCCGTAGGCCGCGATCGCGTCGACGTGCACCGGCACGCCGACGGCCGCGGCGAGCGCGGCAGCCTGGGCTACCGGCTGCAGCGTGCCGACCTCGTTGTTCGCCGCGAGCATCGTGAGCAGAGCAACGTCAGAACCGTCGCCGAGCGCCTCGGCGAGGGTGTCGAGCCGGAGCGCGCCGAGCTCGTCGACCTCGAGCCAGACCAGCTCGGCTCCCTCGTGCTGTACGAGCCACTCGACCGCGTCGAGCGTGGCGTGGTGTTCGGCGCGCGGCACAAGAATGCGCGCACGTCGAACGCGCGAGCTCGCCGTGCCAGCGCCTCCCGCCGAGCCCGCAGGGCCAGCGCCGCCCGACGCGCCCACCGTACCCGCGCCGCCCGCACTCGAGGCTGCCGGGTTGCGCGCCCAGAACATCCCTTTCACCGCCAGATTGACGGCTTCGGTGCCACCGCCGGTGAAGGTGACCTCGATCGCGTCGACACCAAGAGTCGCCGCGATGCGCACGCGAGCCTCATCGACCATCGCGCGGGCACCCTGACCAGCCGAGTGGATCGACGACGGGTTGCCGACCAGGGCGAGAGCGTCGAGGTACACCGATCGCACTGCCGGGGGCATGGGCGACGTGGCGGCGTGGTCCAGATAGATCACGCGGGCCTCCTCTCGAGCCGTGAACAGCGCTCGCTCGTCGTTGACCTAGCCTAAGACGCATGGCCTCGATGGATTCGCTCGGGCACCTCGGGGTGCGCCAGACCGCCCGTGGCGGAGAGCTGCGGGTCTTCAGCGCCAACGCGACGGCCATGCAGCTGTGCATCTTCGCGACGGACGACCCCACGTGGATCACCGAGACCCACGACCTCCAACGCAACCGTTTCGGGGTGTGGCGCACAACAACCCGATCACTCACTCCCGGAACGCGGTATGCCCTGCGCGTCGACGGCCCCGACGGCCCGACCCACGCTTTCGACCCCGAGCGCCTGTTGCTCGACCCCTATGCACGAGGCCTCGCTCGAACGCCAGACGGCGATTGGCGCGCCTACGTTCAAGATGACGAGTTCGACTGGAGTGGAGTGCAGAAGCCCCGCGTTCCGCTCGATCACACGGTGCTCTATGAAGCGCACGTCAAGGGCCTGACGAAGCTTGCTCCGGAAGTGCCCGACAACCTGCGGGGCACGTATGCCGGCCTCGCGCATCCCGCCACGATCGCCCACCTGAAAGACCTCGGCATCACGACGGTCGAACTGTTGCCGGTGCACCAGTTCGTGAGTGAGCAACGGCTCCAAGGGCAGGGCCTCATCAACTACTGGGGCTACAACACCCTCAACTTCTTCACCCCGCACGCCGCCTACGCCACGCGCGATGCGCAATTCGGCGGCACCGGAGCCGTGCTGCGCGAGTTCAAGGGCATGGTCAAGCTGCTGCACGAGGCAGGGCTCGAGGTCGTTCTCGATGTTGTCTTCAACCACACGGCAGAAGAAGGTTACGAGGGGCCAACGACGAGCCTGCGCGGTATCGACAACGCCTCCTACTACCGCCACACACCCGAGGGCCACTACATCGACACCACGGGTTGCGGCAACACCGTCAACTTCGCCACACCCGCCGCCCAGCGGCTCGTGCTCGACTCGCTGCGGTACTGGGCGAACGACGTGCAGATCGATGGCTTCCGGTTCGACCTCATGGCCACTCTCGGGCGCGACGAGAACGCCGAGTTCGACCCCGCACACCCCCTGCTCAGGGCGATTCTCGACGACCCGGAACTGCAGGGCGTGAAGATGATCTCGGAGCCCTGGGATGTCGGCATGGGTGGCTGGCAAGTCGGCAACTTCCCGTCGGGCTACCACGAGTGGAACGACGGCTTCCGTGATCGCGCCCGCGCCTTCTGGCTCACCGACGTCGGAACCGATCGCGCCCACGGCAAGGCGCCCGAAGGCATCGGCTCGCTCGCCCGGCGCATCACCGGCAGCGCACACGTGTTCGCCGAAGAACGCGGACCCCTCGCGGGCGTCAACTTCATCACCGCCCACGACGGTTTCACGATGGCCGACCTCGTGTCGTTCAACGCCAAGCACAACCTCGGTAACGGCGAGAACAACCGCGACGGCACCGACAACAATCGCTCGTTCAACCACGGCGTCGAAGGCCTCACCGACGATGCGACGATCACGACGCAGCGGCGCAAGGCCATGCGCAACCTCATGGGCACCCTGTTACTGAGCGCGGGAATGCCCATGATCGCGGCGGGCGATGAGATCGGTCGCAGCCAGCGCGGCAATAACAACGCCTACTGCCACGACAGCGAACTCACCTGGCTCGACTGGCACCACGAGGGCTGGCAAGAAGACCTGTTCCGCGTGACGCGTCGACTGCTGCAGTTGCGACGCGAGAACCCCGCGCTGCGGCCGTTGCGCTTCGGGCGCTGGGGCGAGACCGTGCCGAACGCCACGCAAATGGACTGGTACAACAAAGACGGCGAAGCGATGACCATGGAGGACTGGGATTCGCCCGACGAACGCACGCTGCAATACCTCGCGGCGTCGACCCCCGAGTTCGAAGAGTTCAACCGCATTCTGCTCATCGTGCACGGCCTCGAATCAGACGTCGAGGTGACCCTGCCCACGCACGAGGGCGTCGTCGGCTACACCGTGTTGTGGGACAGCTCGCATGATGACATTTCCACCCTCGAGCCTGACCACGCGCCGGGAGACACCCTCACGATCGGGCCGACATCGATGCTTCTCCTCCGAGCTCATGGCTGAGGGGTGCGCGGGTCGGAGTGACCGCCGTGGCTAAGGCCGCGGCCCACGGCGGGCCGATGACGCCTGCCACGGTCGCGCTCACGGCGGCGGGCATCCCGTTCACGATGCACACCTACACGCACGACCCGGCGACGACCAATTACGGACTCGAGGCCGCGACCGCGCTCGGCCTCGACCCCGACCGCGTCTTCAAGACGTTGCTCGCGGACGCCGAGAGCCTTCTGTGCGTCGGCATTGTTCCGGTCACCGGGATGCTCGATCTCAAGTCACTCGCAGCAGCCGTGGGCGCCAAACGTGCTGTCATGGCCGACCCGGCCGTGGCCGAGCGCAAAACGGGATACGTCGTCGGCGGCATCTCCCCCATCGGTCAGAAGGTCGCCCTGCCGACGGTGCTCGACGAAACCGCCGTGCTGTGGCCCACGATCTTCGTCTCGGGCGGACGCCGCGGCTGCGACCTCGAACTCGCGCCCGACGACCTGCTCGCGATCACGCGCGGTCAGCTCGGCGACATCGCGCGCTGACCGCGCGACCGCTGCGACCGAGGTCAGAGGCCCCGGTCTGTGGCGGCGCTACGCCCCGCGCTACTGCGCGACCGCGATCAAGCCGAGCTCTGCCGGGTTCGCCAGCAGGGCGTGCTTCGGGGTCACGCGAACCGTGTAGCCGAATGCCCCCGATCGTTCGAGCTGCACCGTTCCAGCGAAGGCCGCAGGCTGCCCGAGTTCGTGCTGCACGAGCTCGAGCGGCTGCCGACGAACATCGAGCAAGTCGTCGCCGTTGCGGGCCCGACCGAACGCCACCTCGACCAGCACGTCATCGGCGCTGAGCCCGGCAAGCTGAACGTGTGCCCGAACCGTCAGGTCGTCGCCAACCTGGGGTGATTGCACTCCCCCCGACTCCACGTGCGTCACGGCCACGTTCGGCCACTCGTGAGCGACGCGCGACTTCCACGCCGAGAGCTCGCGAGCGGGCCGGTAGTCGTCGGTCGTGATCGCACGCTCGGCGTGAGCCGCCGGCACATAGAGACGCTCGACATACTCACGCACCATGCGGTCGGCCGACAGCTCGGGCGACAGGGTCGAGAGCGTGTGACGGATACTCTGCAGCCAGCGCTTCGGCAGGCCCTCGGCATCGCGGTCGTAGAAGCGCGGTGCGATCTGGTGTTCGATGAGGTCGTACATGGCCTCGGCCTCGAGCTTGTCGCGCTCGGCACCGTCGCCCGCAGCATCCGCGGTCGGAATCGCCCAGCCGTTTTCACCGTCGTAGTACTCGTTCCACCAGCCATCAAGAATCGACAGGTTGAGCGAGCCGTTGAGGGCCGCTTTCATTCCGGATGTTCCGCACGCCTCGAGCGGACGCAACGGGTTGTTCAACCAGATGTCGGTGCCCGGGTAGAGCACGCGAGCCATGCCGATGTCGTAGTTGGGCAAGAAGACGATGCGGCGACGCACTGCCGGGTCGGCCGCGAACTGCACGAGCTTCTGAATGAGCGCCTTGCCGCTGTCGTCAGCGGGGTGCGACTTGCCGGCGATCACGAGCTGCACCGGTCGTTCCGGGTCGGTGAGCAGCGCACGCAGTCGGTCTTGGTCGTGCAGCATAAGCGTCAAGCGCTTGTAGGTCGGCACCCGGCGGGCAAACCCGATCGTGAGCACATCGGGGTCGAGCAGCTCGTTCATCCAGCTCGGCGCCCCGATTCCGGGGTTCTGCTCTGACCAGGCCGCGATCGTGCGCGCGCGCGCATCGTGCACGAGTTGCTCGCGCATGGAGCGACGCACGCCCCACAGGTCGACGTCGGTCACGGCGTCAGAGTTCCAGTCGCACGAGTCGGTGGAGTAGGTGCCCAACTTCTCTTTCGCGAGCGAGACCATGAGCGGGTCGGTCCACGTGGGAGCGTGCACCCCGTTCGTCACCGAGGTGATCGGCACGTCATCCTGATCGAAGCCCTCCCAGAGCGCTCCGAACATGCCGCGCGAGACGTCGCCGTGCAGTTTCGACACCCCGTTGGCGCGCTGCGCGAGACGCAGGCCCATGACGGCCATGTTGAACACCGCGGGGTCGCCGCCCTCGTAGTCTTCGGTGCCCAGAGCGAGCACGTCGGGCGCGCTGACACCGGGCAGAAGGGCGGTCGAGAAGTAGCGCTCGATCATTTCGACATCGAAGCGGTCGATGCCGGCCGGCACGGGGGTGTGGGTCGTGAAGAGGGTGCCCGCCCGCACAACCTGCAGTGCCTCGGCGAACGAGAGACCGTCAGAGATGAGGTCGCTAATGCGCTCGAGGCCGAGGAAGCCCGCGTGGCCTTCGTTGGTGTGAAAGACCTCGGGCGCCGGGGTCTGCGAGATGTCGACGTAGCGCTTGATCGCGCGCACCCCGCCGATGCCGAGCAGCAGCTCTTGCAACAGACGGTGTTCACCACCGCCGCCATAGAGGCGATCGGTCACGCCGCGGAGATCGTCACCGTTGTCGTGAATGTCGGTGTCGAGCAGCAGCAGCACGACGCGTCCGACGGTCATCTGCCAGACGCGCGCATGCAAGGCGTCGCCGCTCGGCAGCGTGAGCGAGATGCGCACGGCACTGCCGTCGTGCTCGCGGAGCATCTGCATCGGCAGGCCATCCGGGTCAAGAACCGGGTAGGTCTCTTTCTGCCAACCATCGCGGTCGATCGCCTGACGGAAGTAGCCCGCCCGATAGAACAGACCGACCCCGATGAGCGGAACCCCGAGGTCACTCGCGCTCTTGAGGTGGTCGCCCGCAAGAATTCCGAGCCCGCCCGAGTACTGCGGAATCGCTGATGCGATGCCGAACTCGGGCGAGAAGTACGCGATGCGCGCGGGGGCGTCGCTCAGCTGCTGATACCACCGGGGCTGCTCCAGGTACGCGACGAGATCAGCGCGCAAGGCTTCAGCGTCAGCGATGAACTGCTCATCGTGCGCGAGCTCGGCGAGACGAGCTGGTTCGACCGCGCCCAGAAGGGCGATGGGGTCGTGGTCGAGCGCGTCCCACCGATCGGGGTCAATGCGGGCGAAGAGCTGCTTCGTGGGCTCATGCCACGACCAGCGCAGGTTAGCCGCGAGCGCCGTGACGGCATTAAGCGACTCGGGCAGAACAGTACGCACAGTGAAGCGGCGGATCGCCTTCACGGTCATCACTCCTTGACAGCGGGGCGGGTGGAAGTACCCCGACCTCCCACTCTAGGCGCGTCAGGGGCACATTCCGCAACCGGTTCCAGAAACCGCGGTGAACACACCTCCGACAGCCGCCGCTACCGCCCCACCACGCAAAACAGGACCGGTCTCGCACGGGGGGCAAGACGCGGTCCTGTTTTCAGCGAGCCGTTCGGGTCGGCTCCAGTGGTTCGTGACTCACGTCGCTCACGGGTTCGGGTAGCCCACGGGGTCGGTGACTCGCGCTTACTGTAGGGGCGCTCGGGCTTTCTGACCAGGTCTTGATAAATGTTCGCGTACCCCGGCCGGGGTACATTTTGTCCTCCTTTTGGCCGACACCCGGAACCCGTGCGCGGCGTGACTGCCCACGGCCGGGCCGCCCGGCGTAGGGTCGGGGGGTGGCCACGACGCAACGTTTCCCCTTCCCCCACCGCATCGGGCGCATCCCGATTCGTCATCTGACCCCCGTCCAGCCCGAGAATCGCTGGCCGAGCACCGCATTCGTCGGCGAAGTGGTGCCGTTCGCAGCGACCGTGTTTCGAGAAGGCCATGACCTCCTCGGAGCAGATCTTGTGCTTACCGCCCCTGACGCGACCGTCACCCGCACCGCGATGGTGGCCGGCATGCCCGGCACCGACCGCTGGCACGCCGAGGTGTTGCTCGAGCAACCCGGCGACTGGAGCTGGCACGTCGAGGCCTACGCCGACGACTGGGCAACGTGGTTGCACGCGGCGACCGTCAAGATCGCCGCCGGCATTGATGTCGAACTCATGCTCATTGCGGGCGCTCAACTGCTCGAGCGCGCGATCGCCGATGCGGCATCCTGTCCCGCCGCTGCCGTGTTGACGGATGCCCGCACCGCGATGCGCAAAATGACGCTGACGCCCAGCGCGCGTCTCGCGGTCGCTACTGACGCTCGCCTCACGGCCGCCCTCGCCGAGCACCGCCCGACGAGCCTGCACACGCAGAGCGACCCGCTCGTGATCCGCGTCGAGCGCACGCGCGCCGCGGTCGGCAGTTGGTACGAGTTCTTCCCGCGCTCAGAAGGGGCCAAGAAGAAGCGCGACGGGTCGTGGCAGAGCGGCACGTTTGCCACCGCCGCCAAGCGGCTCCCGGCTGTCGCCGCGATGGGTTTCGATGTGGTGTACATCCCGCCGGTACACCCCATCGGAACGCTCAACCGCAAAGGGCCCAACAACACTCTCACTGCCGGGCCCAATGACCCCGGCAGCCCTTACGCGATCGGGTCGAGCGACGGTGGCCACGACGCGATCCACCCCGATCTGGGAACCGTTGACGACTTCGTCGCTTTCGTACAGGAGGCGGCCAAGAACGGTTTGGAGCTTGCGCTCGACCTCGCCTTGCAGTGCGCGCCCGATCACCCGTGGGTGACCGAGCACCCCGAGTGGTTCACAACCTTGCCCGACGGCTCGATTCAGTACGCCGAGAACCCGCCGAAGAAGTATCAAGACATCTACCCGCTCAACTTCGACAACGACTACGAGGGCCTGAGTCGGGAAGTGCTCCGCATTGCCTTGCTGTGGATCGAGCGAGGTGTTCGCATCTTCCGCGTCGACAACCCCCACACCAAACCCGTGCACTTCTGGGAGTGGCTGCTGCACGAGGTACGCGTCCAGCACCCTGATGTCATCTTCCTCGCCGAGGCCTTCACGCGCCCGGCAATGATGCAGGTTCTCGCCGCCGTGGGCTTCCAGCAGTCGTACACCTACTTCACGTGGCGCAACTCCAAGCGCGAGCTGGAGGAGTACCTCACCGAGCTCAGCCACGAGACCAGCGCCTTCATGCGCCCGAACCTCTTCGTCAACACTCACGACATCCTCACCGAGTACCTGCAGTTTGGTGGAGTGCCGGCCTACAAGATTCGTGCCGCGATCGCAGCGACCTCCAGCCCGACCTGGGGTGTCTACAGCGGCTACGAGTTGATCGAGAACGTTGCGCGGCCGGGCAGCGAAGAGAACATCGACAACGAGAAGTACGAGTACAAGGCCCGCGACTGGGCCGCAGCCGAAAAGGCGGGCACGACGATTGCGCCGTACCTGACGACCCTCAACGGTATCCGGGCGCAGCACCCCGCGCTGCGACAGCTGCGCAACCTCACGGTGCACCGCAGCGACGACGAGGCGATTCTCGTCTACTCGAAAGTGTTGCCCGGGCGCTTCGTGCGCAGTGGCCGAACCGACGGCATCATCGTCGTCGCGAACGTCGACCCGCACTCGGCGCGCGAAACGACTGTGCACCTCGACCTCGAGGCCCTCGGGCTCGCGTGGGGCACAACGTTCGACGTGAAAGACCTCATCACGGGCGAACGGTTCCGCTGGGGAGCCGACAACTACGTTCGGCTCGACGCCTTCGTCGAGCCCGTGCACATTCTGCGCATCGACTACCCGAAGGGCGTCTAGTGGCTGAGAAGAAGAGCACGCCGAAAGCTGCTGACGCGGCCGCTGCGCCGTTGATCCCCGTGCTGCACCCCGACCACCGGCGGGCGCTCGTCGAAGGTCGTCACCCGCGGCCCCACGACGCACTCGGGCAGCACGTCGACGACGGCGGCTGGCTCGTGCGCGTTGTTCGGCCCCTCGCCGCGACCGTGACGATCGTGCGCGCCGACGGCACGAACCACCCCCTCGCCCACGATGCCGACGGACTCTGGCACGGGCTGCTTCCGGGCGGCCCCGCCGACGGCCAGGCCTACACCGTCACGACGACCTACGACGGTGGCCCCGACTGGCAGACCGACGACCCCTACCGCTTCGTGCCGAGCGTCGGCGAAGTCGACCTCTACCTGTGGGCCGAAGGCCGCCACGAGCAGGTCTGGCAGGTGCTCGGCGCTCACCACCGACCGCACGAAGGCGTCGAGGGCACGAGCTTCAGCGTCTGGGCCCCGCACGCCCAGGCTGCGCGCGTCATCGGCGACTTCAACACCTGGAGCGGCCTCGGCCACGCCATGCGCCGACTCGACGACAACGGGGTCTGGGAACTCTTCGTGCCCGGCCTCGGAGCCGGCTCTCCCTACAAGTTCGAGCTGCTGTCGGCCAACGGCACGTGGGTGACGCGCGCCGACCCGATGGCGCGCTACACCGAGACTCCTCCGGCGACGGCATCGGTTGTCGGCAACACGCACTACGACTGGAACGACGGCGACTGGATGGCTCGCCGCGCGGCGAGCAACCCCCACGACTCGGCCATGAGCGTCTACGAAATGCACCTCGGCTCGTGGCGGCCCGGCCTCGGCTACCGTGACATCGCCGACCCGCTTATCGAGTACGTCACCCAGCTCGGATTCACCCACATCGAGTTCATGCCCCTCGCCGAGCATCCCTATGGCCCCTCCTGGGGTTATCAGGTCACCGGGTACTTCGCGCCGACGTCGCGATTCGGGCATCCGGATGATCTCCGCTACCTCATCGACCGCCTCCACCAGGCCGGCATCGGCGTCATCATGGACTGGGTACCCGCGCACTTTCCGAAAGACGAGTGGGCGCTCGGGCGGTTCGACGGAGAGCCGCTCTATGAGCACTCCGACCCGCGTCGCGGAGAGCATCCCGACTGGGGCACCTACATTTTCGACCTCGGCCGCAGCCAAGTGCGTAACTTCCTCGTCGCCAACGCGCTCTATTGGCTCGAAGAGTTTCACATCGACGGCCTGCGCGTCGACGCCGTCGCGAGCATGCTCTACCTCGACTACTCGCGATCAGAAGGCCAATGGCTGCCGAACGAGCGCGGCGGCCGCGAGAACCTCGAGGCGATCAGTTTCTTGCAGGAGGTGACCGCCACGGCGTACAAGCGCGCCCCGGGCATCGTCATGATCGCGGAAGAGTCGACCTCGTGGCCCGGAGTCACGAAGCCCACGAGCGAGGGCGGGCTCGGCTTCGGCATGAAATGGAACATGGGGTGGATGCACGACACCCTCTCCTACATGGCGCGCAACCCCATGTGGCGCTCGCACCACCACGGCGAGATCACCTTCAGCTTTCTGTATGCCTTCAGCGAGAACTTCCTGCTGCCGATCAGCCACGACGAGGTCGTGCACGGCAAGGGCTCACTGCTCGGGAAGATGCCCGGTGACCAATGGCAAAAGCTCGCCAACGTGCGCGCGTATCTCGCCTTTATGTGGGCGCACCCCGGGAAGCAATTGCTCTTCATGGGGCAAGAGTTTGGTCAGCCGAGTGAGTGGAGCGAAGAGCGCGGACTCGACTGGTGGATTCTCGACCAGCCCGTGCACCAAGGGCTTCACCGCCTGGTTGGTCAGCTCAACCGGGTCTACCGCGAGACGCCAGCGTTCTGGGAGCTCGACAACTCCCCCGCTGGCTTCGAGTGGCTCGAGGGAGGCGACGCGGGCAACAACGTCATCGCATTCGAGCGGCGTGATGCCCACGGTGCACCGATCGTCGCCGTCGTGAACTTCAGCGGCAACCCCGTCGGCGGATACCGGTTGCCCCTGCCCCGCGCTGGCCGCTGGCGCGAGGTCATCAACACCGACGCCGCCGAGTTCGGCGGTTCGGGCGTGGGCAACTACGGCAGCGTTGAGGCCACCGCGACACCGTGGGGCGGGCGACCCGCCTCGGTCGAACTCACCCTGCCGCCGCTCGCGGCCCTGTACTTGCAGCCCGAGTAGCGGGCGCGACGGCTGCAGCCCGAGTGACGGGCGCGACGGCTCAGAACAGCAGTGCGGTGAGCGCGCGACGCGCGGCGATCGTGCGTTCGTCGTCTGCCCCGACGATCTCGAAGAAGTCGAGCAGGCGCGTGCGCACGGCCGTCTTGCCCTCGGCGTCGCACGTCGGAAAGACGCGCAGCAATCGGGCGAACGCGTCGTCGACGTGCCCACCGCTGAGGTCGAGGTCGGCGACCGTCAGTTGAGCATCCAGGTTCGCGGGGTCTGCGGCGGCCGCGGCGCGCACCTCGGCAGCGTCGAGACCGTCGAGTCGTTGCAGGAGCGAGACCTGGGCAAGCCCGGCGACGGCGAGCTGGTCGCGCGGGTTCTGAGCGATCGCGGTGCGATAGGCGGCAGCGGCGTCAGCGTAATCACCGGCACTGATCGCGTCGAAGGCTCGCTGGTGCAGAGGCGGCAAGGGGGGTTCCGCCTCCGCCTCGGGAGCATCTGCGCCGTCGGTCGAGAGTGTCCCCGTCACGCCGTTCTGGGTCGCGACCTCGAGAACCTGATCGAACACCTCGCGGACCTCGGGTTCGCTCGGAATTCCGACGAAGAGCGGCAGCGGCCTGCCACCAACGAGCGCGACGACGGCGGGCACCTGCTGAATCTGGAAGGCCTGGGCGATCTGAGGGCTGCGGTTGCCGTCGACCGTCGCGAGCGCCAACCGGCCTCCGTACGACGCAACGAGCCCTCCGAGCACGGGAGCAATACCGTCGGCATAGAACTCGACGATGACCGGCACCGTGCGCGAGAGCTCGACGACGTCGCCGAACGACGTCTCATCGACCTCGCGCACAATCGCGGAGGACCGGCCAGCCGGGGGCTGACCCACCGGTGCGGCAGGAGCCTGCGCGGCGCGAACGAGCGACGAGAGGTCGACCGCTCCGCGCAGCGACGACCCAGCCAGGCGAGGGTCGGTCACGATACCTCCGCCGCGTCGATGAGCCCTTGCGTGTACCCGAGCTGCACGATGAGATCTCCGCTACCGACAGGCGGAACGTAGAACAGCACCTGGATTCCGTAGGTCGCCGCGATGCCGCGCGTGCTCTGCGCGCGGCCCGCGAGCGCTGCGACGGGCGGTGGTGCGTTGATTGCGGCCCCTGGTTGCGTCGGAGTCACGCGTTCAGTCTCGGTGAGGTAGAGCGCGACAAGGGCGCCACCGTCGTTCGTGACGAACGAGACGATGTCAGCTTCTCCGACGGCTCCGCTGAAGGCGATCGCGGCCGTGTCAGGCAACGCGTCGCGGCGTGCAATCTTCGCGGCCAGACCGATCTGCTCGATGAGCGTGTCGCCTTCGATCTGGAAGAGGGGGTACGACTCGCTCTCTTCGCCAGCCAAGAGCACATCTGAGTAGCCGGCGGCCACATCGGCGGGCGTGACGGCGAGCAGTGGGGTGTCGCTTTGGAGCACCGGGGTTCCGAGCGCTGCGGGGGCAACCTCCGGACGCTCGGCGTCTACGGGAAGAGTGACCGTGATCGCGTAGTAGACCTTGTATTGACTGCGCGGGTCGTCTTGGACGAGCACCATCGCGAGTGGCGGAGTCGCGGTCTCGACGCCCTCTGCGTTGACGGTGGGCGGCGCCAGCACGATCGCGAACACCGAGCGCGGCCACGTGTCGCCTTCTTCGGGCAGGCGCTGCGGCAGAGTGACCTGAACGTCGCCCTCGGGGATTACGGGCACAATGGCGAAGTCCGCTTCGCTTCCGCGAATCTCGTAACTTGCTTGTCTCAGCACCAACGCTGGCCCCGCGAGGCGCGTTTCCGCGAGCACCGCATCGGTGTCCGTGTCGGCTTGGGCGACCGTCGCAGCCACGCGAGCGATGATTCGCTCGAGTTGATTCTCAGTCACCGCGACGGCAGGAGTCTCAGCGCCCGCAGTCGGCGTCGGGGTCGGTGTATCACCGGCGAGAGTCGCGCTCCCGGTCGTGCACGCCCCGAGGGCGAGCGACGAGACGAGGACCACCGGAATCAGGGCAGCGCGCGCAGCCACGCGACGACCCTTGGGCCGCCCGAGGCGCGTGCGCCCGATCGGCAAGCGGTAGCGAGACGGCTTGGGCACCTTCGGCATCTTGGGCGACTTGCGGCGCGGACCACGCTGCCGACGAAGGTGCAGCAACGCCCACAGCAAGAACAGCAGACCGATGATGAGCGACGCGACGCCACCCAAGATCAAGACGGTTGAGAACGGCGTGCTGGCATCGAGCGGCCAGGTGACGGAGAACTGTTGGGGTGCCGGCAGCGTTCCGTCAGACACGATCAAGAGCGACACGTTCTCGGGCACGTTGATGGTAAGGCCCAGCTCTGCCTCGCCCGCGTAGTCGGCGAACCACAGGTCGCCTCCGAACGGGTCGGGCACAGTCGACTCGGTGCCGACGACGGTTTCGCTGACCAGTTCGCCGAGCTCGGCGTCAAAGGTCACCAAGGTGTACGTCGCGGGGCCAACCCAGGCAATAACGTCGCTCGTTCGGCCGTACGCGGCCGCAATGGCATCCGTCTCGGTCACCGCTTCGCCCTCGGTCGTCGGGGAGGGCGACGGGGAAGGGTCGATCACCGGAGTATCCGACGGCTCGGGTTCGGGAACCGGAGCAGCGACGACGCCCCCCGTGATCGTGATCGTCTGGCGACCCTCATAGGCGTTGAGGGCGCTGCCGTCAACGACCGTGACCGCCGCAGTGCTCTCAAGGTCAATGCTCGACGTCACGCGGTCAGGTGGAGCGAGAATCGTGCGCTGTGCGACTCCGAGACCCACGCCGACGACGGCGATGACGAAGAAGACGATCGCGACAATGAATCGCACGGGTAACTCCTCTCGTGCTGGTTCGACGCGATCGAGAGATCGCGGGCCACGATCATTCGGCGGGAGGGGCGTCAACGGTGCGAATGCACCGCTCCCCCACGCTCGACATCGGGCGAAAACCGTCGAGACGACGGTCGACCAGCAGAACAACGACATTCCAGAATAGCGGATGCTCGCCCAACGGCCCATTCGTGCCGAGTCTGGGCGGGTGCCCCTGCAGGCCCTCAGCGGTTCACGAGCAACGACCGACGACTACACTCGAACCCGTTCCCCCTCGATAAACAGCGGAGACTCACGTGGCAGACACCGAGTACGACTTCGGATCAGAGATGCGCGGCTACAAGCGCGACGACGTCGATCGCGCCTTGCAAGAGATTCGGCGCGAGCTCATCAAGGCCAACACCGATCGCGCCGACGCGGCCAAAGAGGTAGGGCGACTGCAAGCGGTTATCGACGATCTGCAGGCAGAGCTCGACGAGGTTGGGCGCCCCACCTACTCGGGCCTCGGCACCAAGCTCGAGCAGACGCTTCGTGTCGCCGAAGAGCAGTCAACCCGACTCATCAGCCAAGCCGATATCGACGCCGAGAAGCTGCGCTCGGCCGCGCAAGCCGAAGCACAACGCCTGCAAGCAGAGACCGCCGAGCGCACCGAGCGCATGGTGGCCGAGGCATCACAGCGGGCAACGGAGCTGACCGAATCGGCCACGCGCGAGGCTCAGGAGACCGTCGCCAAGGCTCGTACCGAGGCCGACGCGCTCATTGAGGAGGCGACGCGCGAAGCTGCAGCGATTCGCGGAGCTGTGGCCACGGAAGCCGCTGAGGCGCGCGCCACCGCCAAGCGGGAAGCCGCCGCATTGCGCGCCGAAACAGAGCGTGAGCTTGCCGAACTGCGGGTCGTCACCGATCGCGAGGTCTCCGAGGCACGCGAGGCAGCCGGGGCACTCGCGCGCGAGACGGAGCAGGCGAGGGCCACCTTCGAGAGCGACGACGCGACGCGACGCGCACAACTCGACGGCGACATCCGTCACGCGCGTGACGCACTTGCTGCCGAGCTCGCTCACCAGCGCGAGGCGACCGAGACCGAGCTCGCCCGCCGCGAAAGCGACTGGAACGCCGAAGAGACGCGGCGGCGCACGGAACTCGAACAGCTCGAGACGCGGTCGCGTTCGGCACTCGAGAAAGAGATCTCCGCGGCTCGCGCGTCGCTGGCTCAGGAACTAGCTTCGGCACGCACGGCGCTCGAACACGAGGTGTCGAGCACGCGCACGGCACTCGCCGACGAGGTGAGCGACGCTCGCCGCGTCGCCGAGCAACAGATCGCGCTGCAACGCGCTGAGCTCGAGCGGGAGATCGCCGACGCACGGTCGGCACACGAGGCCGCCACCGCGCAACAACGCGCGACTCTGGAGCGCGACGCGGAAACGCAACGGCGTACCTTGGCCGATGAAGCCGCCCGCGCGACTGCGCAGTTGCAGCATGACTACGACGAGCACCGGGCTCGCCTCACGCGCGACGCGGAACAGGCGCGCGTCGACCTCGACGTTGAGCTCACGGCTCGTCGCGACGAAGCGGAGCGCGAGTACCTCACGCGTCAGCAAGATGCCGTCGCGCAAACCCAGCGTTACCTCGATGAGGCAACCGCGCAGTTGACCGAGGCGCAGGAGCGCGCCGCGGCAGTTCGCGCCGAAGCCGACCAGCTCGCACGCTCCGCGAAAGACCAAGCCCAGGCCACGCGTGCCGCCGCTGACGCGACCGCACGCTCCGTGCTGGAGAACGCCGAGACGCGTGCTGCAACGCTGCAGCGTGAGGCTGAGGCCCGCTCTGCTGCTCTCATTGCTGACGCCGAAGAGCGCCTCGAACGTATCCGGGTCGAGCGCGACGCCGTCGCGGGTTACTTCGAAGGCCTGCAAGGAGTGCTCTCCCAGGCTGAGACGTTGACCAAGCGCGAGCCGTGACGCCCGCACGACCCCGTCGAAGGAAATCACCGTGAAGATTCAGAACGCGTTCCGCTTGGGTGTGTTCGGCGGCCTCGGTGTGCTCATCGCCGTGCTCATTGGTGGCGCGTTCGCCTCGCTTGCGACGATCCTCACCTACATTGGGGCCGCGATCTTCATCGCACTGGGCCTCGACCCGCTCGTGACGTGGCTCGAGCAACGCAAGTGGCCCCGTTGGTCAGCAATCCTGACCGTGCTCGTGGGCGTACTCGGGCTTTTTGCCGGGCTCGTGTTCGCAATCATCCCGGTCGTCATCGAGCAGTCCACGAAACTCGTGAATCAGGCCTCCGACTACGTCCGCAGTATTGAGTCGCTCGACGAGTTCTTCGCCCAGATTCAGGCCCTGATTCCGATCGAGATTCTCGATGTTCGCCAGGCGGCGGAAGACGCCCTGGCGTACCTGACTGACCCCGATAACCTCGGCCAAATCGGCGGCGGGGTGTTCTCGGTCGGCATCTCGATCGCGGCCGGAATCTTCGGCGCCCTGATCATCCTCATTCTGACGCTCTACTTCACGGCCTCGATTGCGAACATCAAGCGAGCGCTCTACCGCCTCGTACCGCGGTCGCGTCGCGAGCAGTTCATCCACATCGCCGAGCAGGTGTCTCACGCCGTTGGGCGCTACGTCGTGGGCCAGGTCTCACTCGCCTTTATCAATGGCGTCTTGAGCTTCATCTTCTTGAGCATCATCGGAGCCGCCTACCCCGCGCTCTTCGCCTTCATCGCCTTCTTGTTCTCGCTGGTTCCGCTCGTCGGTACGCTAACCGGGTCGATCATCATCGTGCTGACCCAACTTCTGGTGAACCCCGAATCGACGATCACGGTGATTGTCGCGGGCATCTACTACTTGGTCTACATGCAAGTCGAGGCCTACGTTCTGAGCCCGAACATCATGAATCGTGCCGTCAAGGTGCCGGGCGTTGTCGTCGTGATTGCTGCCCTCATCGGCGGCACCTTGCTCGGCATTCTCGGGGCCCTCATCGCGATTCCCGTCGCCGCGTCGATTCTCATCGTCATCGACCAAGTGATCGTGCCGAAGCTCGAAGAGAAGTAGCGACGCCTCCCCGTGTCACACCCGCGAGCGCGGGGAAGGCCAGTCGCGACCGCATTACTGCCGCTCGGCGGCGCAACGGTCAGTCTCGAGCGCTCGGCGGCGCAACGGTTAGTCGCGAGCGCTCTCCGGCCACTCGTCGGCGCAACGGTCAGAAGCGCGCGCTACGGCCACTCGGCGGGCAACGGCAGCACCGCGGGGTTGAGTCGCTCCACGATCTCGCTGAGCACGCGGTAGGTCTGGTTCTCGCCGACCCACAAGTGCTTTCCGCCCTCGACCGCCACGAGTTCGCACTCCGGAACCGCGGCGAACCGCGCTGCCGCTTCGGCGGGGCGCAAGTAATCATCGAGCTCAGGAATCACGGCAACCAGTCTCTTGCCACTGCCCGCCCACGCAGCGAGCTCAACCGGTTCGGTGCGATGCAGGGGCGGTGACAACAGAATGGCCCCGACGATCGGGTGCTCTAGGCCGTGTTTGAGTGCGACCTCGGTACCGAACGACCACCCCAGCAACCACGGATCAGGAAGCGACGCCTGGGCGACGAAAGCCATGGCCGCGTCGAGATCGAATCGCTCATCGTCGCCATGGCCGAAGACACCGTCACTCGTTCCGCGCGGCGAGCTCACCCCGCGAAAGTTGAACCGCAGCACCGCGACATCGGCCATCGCTGGCAGCCGAGCGGCGGCCTTGCGCAGAATGTGCGAATCCATGAACCCGCCCGCCGTCGGCAGCGGGTGCAAGCACACGAGAGTGGCGATCGGATCGTGCGACTCGGGCACCGCAAGCTCCCCAACCAGGGTGAGCCCATCTGCGGTATGAAGTTCGATGTCACGTCGAACGGCCGGCAACAGCGTCGCCGCGCGCACGAGTTCGGTCACGGTTCCATCCTCCAGCAATACGAGTGCCAATGCCGCCTCGACGCCAGTTCGGCGTCGTCGCTCATGGGGCCATCGGCGCGCCAGGCCACGATGTGCGCTTGGCCAACGGGCACGTCGGTGCGGCACCCGGGGCAGACATAGACCTTGACCGCCGAGGCCGCCGAGACCGACTGCACCGAGTACGTGCCCGACTTCTTCGACTCGGTGCGGCGCAGCCCGGTACGCACGCGGTCGAGATCGAGGGTGTCATCGGCATCGTCGTAGGCACGATCCGTCGTGCGCCGCGAACGCGGCCGATTACTGCGGGGCATGGATGTTCAGCCCCTAGTACCAGCCGACGCGCTGGCTGTGCGCCCACGCGCCGCAGGGCGTGCCGTAGCGACCCGCGATGTAACCCAAGCCCCACGTGATTTGGGTTGTGGGATTCGTCGCCCAGTCAGCCCCGGCGCTAGCCATCTTGTTCCCAGGCAACGATTGGGGGATTCCGTACGCGCCCGACCTCTTGTTGTGGGCGTAGACGTTCCAGCCTGACTCTTTGGCCCACAGAGCGTAGAGGCAGTTGTATTCCGAGGTGTCCCAGCCTCGAGCGGCGACCATGCCAGCCGCAATCGCTTGCGCCGTGCCCGGGTCAGGAGTGCCGACGGCGGGGGCAACCCCGTAGGTCACGACCTGCGAGGTCTTCCACGTCCCTCGCTCAATGCCGCTGACGTAGTGATCACTCGATGCGAACACTTGGGGCGAGTGCTCCACTGCCGGGGCCATTGTCACCGGCGTGGTCGCCGTCGACGAGGTGGGGTCGACGATGGTTGTCAGCACCAGGGCAAGGCTCGCGATCGAGGCGAAGATCGGCAGTGACCACGGTGCGCGCACGTGGCGTTCGCTCGGGAGGGGTCGATAATCAGCGCCCCCCGCGCCAGTGGCGATCGAGTCGCCCCTCACTGCAGTGGAGCGCGCCGTTGTCGCTGCAAACCGTTCCACAGTCCGACGAGTCTACCCGAGAGCTCCTCCTCGCTCAGCGAACCGCCAGCATGAGCTCGACAACGGCATCGAGAAGCAGGTCGACCTGGGCCTCGTGGTAGCCCCGGTACTTCGACCGGAATGCGATCGTGCGCACGGTTTCGACGGGCAGCGCGCGGCCTTGCTCGAAGTAAGCCGAGATCAAGCGCGAGAAGGCGTCGACGTCGTCGGGGTGATAGCCGCGGGTGAAGACTCCGACCCGGCGAAACCGCTTGCCGTCGCCGCGAGCGAGTCGGTTGATGATCTCTTGAGCGGTGGCACGCACGCCCTGGTAGTACGACTCCGAGCCCTGCAGAGCGACCTCTTGTTCGCGCTCACGCGCGGCAAAGGCCTCATCGAGGCGCTCAAGCGCAGCATCCACATGGCGCGCGGAGTAACCGTTCTTGCGCACGACGCGAAACGCGACGCGCCTGATCTCAAGGCTCGAAAGCCCCTCGGGGTGACCGGGGGGAAGCGAATACGCGGCGCGAGCGCGTTCGAGAAACGAATCGACCTCTGCCACGTCATAGCCCGGTTTGCCGGAACGAGCCAGCGGAAAGGTAGGTGTCACGGCCCTATTCTGCCCCAGGCTTGACACCACGATGTGCCACGGGCCGACGCGGGCTGCCCCATGATGGCGCCGCTCTAGCCCGTGACGATGCTGAACACGAGGTAGGCAACGACGGTCGAGGGCAGCATCGAGTCGAGTCGGTCGAGGAACCCGCCGTGGCCCGGTAGCCAGGTCGAAATGTCCTTGATGCCGAGATCACGCTTGATAAGCGACTCGGTCAGGTCGCCCAAGGTAGCGGCACCGACGAGGGCGAGAGCGAGCACGAGGCCAACCCAGCCGGTTGTTCCGATCATGAGAATCGCCAGCAGCACCCCGGCAATGGTTGCGGCCAGGACCGAGCCCGCGAAGCCTTCCCAGGTCTTTTTGGGGCTGATCTTGGGGGCCATCGGGTGCTTGCCGAAGAGCACACCTGCGGCATAGGCGCCCGTGTCGATCGCGATCACGATGATGAGGTAGGCAAGCACCCACCACTCGCCGCCGGGCTGTGCAGTCATGACGACCGCGAAGCCGGCGAGCAGCGGCACGTAAGCGAGAACGAACACGCCAGCGGCGAGATCTGTCGCCAGCGACTTTCCCCCCGTGCGCATCGAGGGCCGGATTCCCTCGACCACGCGCCACAGGCTGATGAGCAGCACGGCGGCGAGGAACGCCCACCAGAGGCCGCCCGCGCCCCCGTAGAACGCAGCGGGAATCATGCCAACCGCGGTGATGACGAGCGGAATACGCGGAATATCCCGGCCCGCGAATCGCAGCGCGCTCGCGAGCTCGTAGACCGTGAACGCGACGAGAGCCCCCGCGAAGAGCATGAACACTTCTTTGACCACGATCAGGCTGAAGAGCAGCGCGAATCCGAGCACGAGGCCGAAGAAGATCGCCTTGGGCAGGTTGCGGCCGGCGCGCGCCTCGATGCGAGCATCCATCTCGCGCGCTTTCGCCTCGAGATCGTGCACCTTCGACTCGATGTCGTGCAGTGCTGCCTCGACTTCTTCGCGCGCCGATGCGCCCCGCCGCCGACGCCAGAAGCCCGACCGTGCAGGCTGTTCGTCGACTGCGGCGTCGGGGCCGGAGTCGTCAGTGGATTCGCGTGACTCGGCCATCTAGACCTCGAGCAACTCGGCTTCCTTCTTCTTCAGCGCGTCGTCAGCGGCATCGGTTGCCCGCTTTGTGATCGCCTCGAGTTCTTTCTCGGCCCGAGCGACCTCGTCGTCACCCACCTCAGTCTTGAGCTTGTCGAGGTCTTCTTTAGCCTTGCGCCGCACATTGCGAATGGCGACCTTGCAGTCTTCCGCCTTCGCCTTGACGATCTTCACGTACTCTTTGCGGCGGTCTTCCGTGAGCTCGGGCATTGTCACCCGAATGATCTCGCCATCGTTGTTGGGGCTCGCGCCGAGGTTGGGAAAGTTGACGATCGCCTTCTCGATGTCTTTCAGCGCGCTCTTGTCATAGGGGGTGATGAGAATCGTGCGGGCCTCGGGGTTCTGCAGGCTCGCGAGCTGCGCGAGCGGCGTGGGCGTGCCGTAGTACTCGACGAGAATCTTCTGAAAGAGCTGCGGGTTGGCCCGGCCGGTTCGCACCGTCGCGAAGTCTTCTTTCGCGACCTCGACGGCCTTGGTCATCTTGTCGGTGGCTTCAGCCAGAACATCGGCGATCACGTGCGGCTCCTTCGGTGGGTCGCCCCCGAGTCTAGCGGGCGCGGGCTCAGCCGAGGGCGAGCAGCGCGATGCCCGCGAGCACAACGACGCTACCGATGATGCGCCGTACCGGGTGGGGCTCGTGAAAGATCAGCCAGCCTGCGAGCGCGATAAGCACGACGCTCACCTCACGCGCTGGCGCCACGATCGACACGGGCGCGAGTTGGTAGGCAGCGAGCACGGCAACGTAGGCGAGCGGCGACAGCACGCCGACGATGCCGACGGCGAACGGATGCTCACGCGCTGTTCGCGCGAGCGCCCCGCGCTCGCGCAGCGCGAGTGGCAGAAGCACGGCCACCTGCACGACCATGCTCGCCCAGTAGTAGCCAACGGGCCCTAGTTCCGCGCGCGTCACGGCGGCCGCATCCCACAGCGTGTATGCGGCGATGATGACGCCCACCGCCGATCCGTACCGAATTCCTCGCCACCGCCGCGCGGAGTCCCCTGCGGCACCCTCACTCGCGCGTGCGCCAGCCATGCCGATGATGACCACGCCCGCGACGACGAGCCCCGCCCCCGCAAGGGTGACGATTCCGGGCCGCTCCCCCAGCAGCAGCACGGCCCCAACAACGCTCAGGAGCGGCCCTGTGCCCCGAGCAAGCGGGTAGACAACACCGACGTCGGCAATGCGATAGGCGCGTTGAAGCACGAGGAAGTAGGCCACCTGCAGCAGTGCGCTGCCCAGCACGAGGAGGCCCACGGTGCCGAGGTCAAGCGGCCGGGCAATGAGGGCAGGCACCCCGAATGGCGCAAAGGCGACAACACCGACGACGAGCGTGAGAGCGATAAAGGCTGGCCCGCTCGCGCCGGCCCGCTTGAGCGCGATGTTCCAGGCGGCGTGGGCGATCGCGGCACCCGCGATGAGCAGGGCGACGATCACGAACGACACCCGAGGCGGGCGACGCGCAGCCCGGTGATGCTCACCGAGAGTCTCGTGTCACGGGCGTAGCCGGTCAGTTCGAGACGCGCGTGCCGATGTGTTCGCCGCGAATGGCCTTGGCGATGTTGCCGCTCGGCTCCATGCCAAAGACGACCATCGGCATGCCGTTGTCCATGCAGAGCGAGAACGCGGTCGAGTCGACAACCTTGAGGCCCTTCACGAGAGCGTCTTGGTAGGTCAGCGAGTCGAGCTTGTGGGCGGTCGGGTCGTGTCGCGGGTCGGCGCTGTAGACCCCGTCGACCCCGTTCTTCGCGACGAGCACCTCGAGTGCGCTGATCTCGAGAGCGCGCTGCGCAGCGACCGTGTCGGTCGAGAAGTACGGAAGGCCAGCTCCGGCACCGAAGATGACGACGCGGCCCTTCTCGAGATGACGTTCGGCACGCAACGGAATGTAGGGCTCAGCCACTTGAGTCATCTGGATAGCCGATTGCACCCGGACCGGCGCCCCGGCCTGCTCGAGAAAGTCCTGCAAGGCAAGGGCGTTCATCACGGTGCCGAGCATGCCCATGTAGTCGGCTCGGCCGCGGTCCATTCCCCGCTGGCTGAGCTCGGCGCCCCGAAAGAAGTTGCCGCCGCCGACGACGATCGCAACTTCGACGTCTTTCGCCGCGTCGGCAATCTCACGGGCGATCTCGCTCACGACATCTGGGTTGACGCCGAGTGAACCGCCTCCGAATGCCTCACCCGAGAGCTTCAGCAGAACGCGTCGTTTCTTGTCGGCCACAGTGAGCTCCTTCAGGTCAAGCGGTGTCTCCAGCGTAGGCCGTTCCGCGCCTGACGCGCGGCGCGATCCATCAACTTATGTTGACAGATCGCCGCTATCAACCTAAGTTGATGCCATGCCCGAAAGCATTCGCGTTCCCTCCCCCGACGACCCCGCCGAAGCATTCGCGGCCGTCATCGCCCTTCGCCGTCGCGCTGCGGCTCTCGAACGCGACGCCGTCGACCGTGCTCTCGAGGCCCACTGGACCTGGGTCGAGATCGGGCACGCACTCGACATGACCGCCCAAGCTGCGCACAAACGCCTTGCTCCATCGCGCCGCTCAGCCCGCTGATCGCCTTCGGCACACAGCTGCACGTCCGCGCATCCACCAAAAGGAACTCCCGTGCCCCTGAGAACCGCCCGCCATGACATTCAGCTGATTGCTGACCTCCTCACGCGCGCCGAGTCGGAAGCACTCGCGCTCGGCGACCCCGAACCCGGGGCCGAACACCTGCTGGTGGCCGCCCTGATGCTCGATGACGATTCAGCGCGCACGGCTCTTGGCGTCGATGCCCCGGCGGCTCGGGATGCCCTCCGCACCGTGCACGCCACCGCACTCGCCGCCGCTGACGTCATCGACTCGTCGATCCCGTCTGCCCTGCCGCCCGCTCACGGCGTCTACCGAAGTCGGGTGAGCACACAGGAGGTTTTCCAGCGCGCGAAGTCGCTCGCGCACCGGTCACCCACCGGACTTCGCGCGGCGCACGTGCTCATCGCCATCGCCGAGCGCGAGCACGGAACGGCCGCACGAGTGCTCGACCAGCTCGGCATTGACCGCGGCGCGCTCATCGCCGCCGCGACCGCCGAGGCAGCGCGATGAGCGGGCGCGCGATAGGTGGCAGCCCGGCACGAGGCAACGCGACCCGAGGCAGCACGACCCGAGGCAGCGCCACGCGGGGACACACGACACGAGGCAGCGCGATGAGCGGGCGCGTGATGCGGGGTAGCCGCCTGCGTCACCCGGCCGCCACGCTCGGCGTCATCGTGCTGGCCACGATGCTGACCGCGTGCTTTGCCCTCGACGCTGGCACGACGCCGCGAACGTCGGTCGCCGACGGCGCTGCGCAGTCTGATGCGCTGCTGGCACGCGTGATTGCGAGCGACGGCCCCGGCTGCGCGAGCGCCGTCGTGATCGACGACGAACTCGCGTGGGCGGGTGAAGCGGGGCTCGCCGATGTCGACGCGGGGAGCCCGATCGACGCCTCGACGCGCTTCGACATCGCATCCGTCTCGAAGCAATTCACGGGGCTCGCGGTGCTGCGGCTTGCTGAGCAGGGTGTGTTCTCAATCACGGACACCGTGGCCGACGTGCTCGAGCTCGACGCGTCATGGGCCGATGTCGTGACGATCAACGACTTGCTGCACCACACCAGCGGCATTCCTGACTACACCGACCTGCTCATCGATGCCGGGTTCGATGTCGACGACGAGAGCGCTCAGGACGACGCGCTCAACGTCATCGAGAACACGGAGCTCGAGTTCGAACCCGGCGATGGGTTCTCCTACTCGAACTCGAACTACGTACTGCTCGCCTCGATCGCTGAGGTAGCGAGCGGCACCGACTTCGCCACGATTCTTGCCCGCGAGGCGTATCCCGGTACGGCGATGAGGCTCGAACCGGCGTCAACCGCCGACGACGTGGCGCTCTCGTATGAGGGCGACTCGGAGGCGCGCGTGGCGTGGCTCCAGGTCGGCGACGGGTCGGTCGTTGCTACAGCAACCGAGGTGGCGCAGTGGGGAACGATTTACGCCGACGCGAGCGACCCGGCCGTGCGCGCCATGACCGACGGTGCCGTGGATGACGACGCGGGAGGGCAGTACGGCGCGGGAATCGGCATCGACACCGACGGCAATCTCGGCCACAGCGGCGGTTGGGCAGGCTTCGTGACCCTGTTCTGGGTCTCGGCGGACCGCTCGACCGTCATGAGCCTGTTGTGCAACGGCACTGACCTTCCGATCGATGCGCTTGCGGATGGACTGCTCACCGTTTGGGAGTGACAGTCGTGTGACCACGTGACCGTGGTGTGGGAGCTCTGCGCGAGCACGCGCGAACAATGTCCTGATCAACGACGAACGCCCCGGGCCTGAACCAGACCCGGGGCGTTCGAACGCGGGAAACTAGGCGCCGACCTTGAATCGGGCGAACCCCGTCACGGTCAAACCGGCGTCCTTGAGAACCGTCGCGACCGTGAGCTTGTTGTCACGCGCGTAGTCCTGCTCGAGCAGGGCGACCTGCTTGAAGAACGCGCCAACGCGGCCTTCGACGATCTTCGGCAGGGCTGCCTCGGGCTTGCCCTCGTTGCGCGAGATCTCTTCGACGATGCGACGCTCGGTCTCGACCGCTGCAGCCGGAACCTCGTCGCGCGTGAGGTACTGCGGGTCAGCGAACGAGATGTGCTGCGCGATGCTGCGCGCGGTCTCGGCGTCAGAGCCCTCGTAGGCCACGACCACGCCGACCTGCGGAGGCAGGTCTTTGTTGGTGCGGTGGAGGTACACAGCGAACTGCGAGCCCTCGATGCGCGAGATACGACGCAGTTCGAACTTCTCACCGATGATCGCCGCCTCAGCGTCGATCGCCGCAGCGACGGTCGAGCCGTCGATCGGCGCCGCAAGTGCGGCCTCGACGGTTGCGGCACCAGCAGCCACGACCGCGGCGAGCACGCGCTCGCCGAGGGCGACGAACTTCTCGCCCTTCGCGACGAAGTCGGTCTCGCACGCGAGCTCGATCATCGTGGTGGCGTCGGTTCCTTCGTGCGCGGCGATGAGGCCCTCGCTCGTCGAGCGGTCGGCGCGCTTCGCGTTGCCCTTGGCACCCTTGAGGCGCAGGATCTCGGTGGCCTTCTCGAGGTCACCGTCTGCTTCAACAAGAGCGTTCTTCGTGTCGACCATGCCGGTACCGAGACGGTCACGCAGGGTCTTGATGTCTTCCAGGCTGACGTTCGCCATAGAGGTGTCCTTACTCGGTCTCGGCAGCCGGGGCGTCGGCCTCGGCGGCGGGCTTCTTGGCGGCAGGCTTCTTGGCCGCGGGCTTCTTGGCAGCGGGAGCCGCTTCCGACTCGGCAGCAGCATCGTCAGCGACGGCCTCATCGGCAGCAGCCTCGTCGGCCACGGCTTCTTCAGCAGCAGCCTTCTTGGCCGGAGCCTTCTTCGCGGCCGGCTTCTCGTCGGCAGCGTCGTCGGCAGCGGGAGCCTCGGCAGCGGTGGCCTCGGCAGCAGCGCCCTCAGCGGCGGCACCCTGCTCGAGAAGCTCACGCTCCCACTCAGCGAGAGGCTCGACAGCCGAGACGTTGCCCTCTGCTTCGGGCTTCTGGTGCTTCTGGATCAGACCTTCGGCAGCAGCATCCGCGATGATGCGGGTCAAGAGCGCAACCGAACGAATCGCGTCGTCGTTGCCCGGAATCGGGTAGGCGAGCTCATCGGGGTCGGCGTTCGTGTCGAGGATGCCGATCACCGGGATGCCCAGCTTCTTGGCCTCGTCGATGGCGAGGTGCTCGCGCTTGGGGTCAACGACCCACATGGCGCTCGGGGTCTTCGTCAGGTTGCGGATACCGCCGAGCGACTTGTGCAGCTTGTCGAGCTCGCGCTTCTTGATCAGCAGCTCTTTCTTGGTGTAGCCCTGCGTCGTGTCGTCGAAGTCGATCTCTTCGAGTTCCTTCATGCGCTGCAGGCGCTTCGACACGGTCTGGAAGTTGGTCAGCAGACCACCCAGCCAGCGCTGGTTGACGTAGGGCTGGCCAACACGCGTGGCCTGCTCGGCGATCGACTCTTGCGCCTGCTTCTTGGTGCCGACGAAGAGAATCGTGCCGCCGTGGGCAACCGTCTCCTTGGCGAAGTCGTAGGCCTTGTCGATGTAGGCGAGCGACTGCTGCAGGTCGATGATGTGGATTCCACTGCGCTCGGTGAGGATAAAGCGCTTGACTTTCGGGTTCCACCGGCGGGTCTGGTGCCCGAAGTGCACGCCGCTGTCGAGCAGCTGGCGAATAGTGACGACGGCCATGGCCGTACTCCTTTGTTCTCAGTTGTCGCCCCTCCCGACGGAAGGGGCCCTGGTGCCCGACGCTGGCCCCGACCCGACGGCCCGCCGATTTCTCGGCCGACGTGCGGGACTGATGGGGATATGCGCCATGAAATGGACACGCGAAGTCAGCCGTGACGCGCACGACTGCGTCGCCCAGCATATCACCGCTCCCCCCAGCCCTGATCGGCGCAGCAGCCTCTCCCCCGCAGGGTCGCGATTCGCTCGGGATGCACTGCCGTCCGTGATGCTGTCGGCATGCGCGTCATCGCACTCATGATCGTGACTCTGCTCGTCGCAGGGCAGCCCGCACACAGGCCAGCAGAGTCGCCGCATGTCGCGAGGGCTGCCCTGTCGGGGCATGCCGCGAGCGCTGTCCTGTCAGCGGAGGCGTGGGTGTGGCCCGTCAGCGGCCCGCGCGTCGTGCTTCGCCCCTTCGTCGCTCCCTCCACCGCCTACGGCCCGGGCCATCGCGGAGTCGACCTGAGTGCGCCCGCACACGGAGAAACCGTTGTCGCCGTCATGAGCGGAGTCGTGCACTTTGCCGGGGTTGTCGTCGACCGGCCCGTGATCACCGTGCGTCAGGGCCAGGTGTTGGCCACCGTTGAACCCGTTGATCCGCTCGTCGCTATCGGAGACGTCGTGCAGGCGGGAGACATCATCGGAGTGCTCCAGGCGGGTCACTGTGCTCGTGCGTGCGTGCATCTCGGAGTTCGCGTGGCCGGCGAGTACGTCTCGCCCTTGCTGTGGCTCGGTGGTCTGCGGCGAGCCGTGCTGCTTCCCATGAACGAGCGACGGTCATGACGCATGGCCTCAGGCGCGCGGGTGTGCTGTGCGGTAGACCGATGCCAAACGTTCAGCACTCACGTGCGTGTAGATCTGCGTCGTGCCAAGGCTCGCGTGGCCCAGAATCTCTTGCACCGCGCGCAGATCGGCTCCGCCATCGAGCAAGTGTGTCGCGGCCGTGTGGCGCAGCGTGTGCGGACCAGACGGCCCGGAGCCCGGCAGTTCGGCGAGCAAACCCGCGACGAGCCCGTAGACCGAGCGCGTTGAGACCCGCGCGCCCTTCGGCCCCAGCAGCAGAGCAGCACCGGACTTCTCTGCCTCAAGCGCCGGTCGACCTCGCTCGAGATACGCCCGGAGCGCGCGTTGCGCGGGAAGACCAAAAGGCACAACGCGTTCCTTCGCCCCCTTGCCGAGCACCCGCACGACGCGCCGGTGTTCGTCGATACTCCCCAGATCGAGCCCCACGAGCTCACTCACGCGGAGGGCACTTGCGTAGAGCAATTCGACGATGAGGCGATCACGCAGTGCTTCAGGGGCGTTGGCCTCAGCGCGGGTGTCGAGAGCATCCAGCACCCCATCAATTTGCGATCGGGTGAGCACGCGCGGAAGCCGCCGCTCGCCGCGCGGGGCTTTCAGGCGAACGCCGATGTCGGCGCTCGTGTGACCCGAGCGAGCGAGCCACGCTGTCAACCCGCGCACACTCGAGGTTCGTCGCGCGAGCGTCGACGCCGCGAGGCCGTGTTCGTTCTGCTGCCAGACCCAGTCGCGGAGCAGTTCGAGATCCCACAGGGTGGGGTCGTCGGCCGCACCGCGCTCCTCCGCGAAGTCGGTGAGGGTGCCGAGATCGACCCCGTAGGCGCGCAGCGTGTGAACGCTGACCCCGCGCTCGAGCTCGAGCGAGCGCAGGTAGAGCGCGATGACCTCGCGCAACCGTGATGCTCGCTCGTGCATGCCTCAAGCATGCGCCCTGGCACGAGCGCGAGCGGTGCCGACAGGCCGCGCAATCATGAGAGGCAGCCCGCCATCGCACGGGTAGGCAGCCGCGCGGGCACGCAGCACATGACCGACCGGTCAAACGCGCGACCCGACAGCGCGCGCGTTGCACGCTGTCGGGT
>CALRMP020000037.1:0-28534 GCA_943369205.1 Gulosibacter massiliensis
CGCCGAGCCGCCTTGCCTGCGTGGTTGCATCACTACAATCACCATCGGCTACACACGGCCATCGGCAAGGTCCCACCGATCAGCAGATTGAACAACCTGCCTGGGCACTACAGCTAGACGAGCTGGTAGCCGGCCTCTTCGACCGCGGCGCGCACAGCGTCGGCGTCGACAGGGGCTACCGAGGTGACGGTCACCCGTGAGGCGCCGCCCTTCTTGAGCACGACCTCGACGGCGTCCACGCCGGCGATCGCGCCCACTTCTTCCTTGACGCTCGCCACGCAGTGGCCGCACGTCATGCCGGTGACAAGAAACGCAGTCTCACCGGCTGGCGCCATCGGCGCGTCCGACTTCTGGGTCGACGTCACGAGGCCGCGACTGCCAGCGAGGTCGAACTCCGCACTCGCGGCGGCGCCGCTGCTGCACGCACACGAACCTCCGCCACAGCATCCGCCCTCATCGGCGGACGATTCGGTGACGGATGCTCCCGTGAGCAAGTTGAGGCGGCTGGTCTGCGAAGTCTCCATGCCGCGATGCTAGCAAACCCCCCGGGGGTACTGCTGTGTCATCGCGATGGCTCAATCCAGCGGGTGATCGTGCACGACTGAACTCAGGGTCACCCCGTTGAAATCGAGATACACCTGCCGCTCGGTCACCGAGACCGTGATGGTGTTGCGGCGCTCAAGAACGGCGACCGTCGCGTCGATGAAGCCGGGGTCGAAGCTGTGCAGCACGATGCGGTCGGACTCGTGAATCTTCTTGCCGGCCCACAAGGCAAGCACCTTGGCGGGGTCGCGATGCGTGTAGATCGTTGTGCGGTCGGCCTTCTTGCTTCCGTGGTGCAGGCGCTCAGCATCCGGAGCCCCCACCTCGATCCAGGCGGTGAGGCGACCCGTGCGGTCGCGCACGATCACGGCCGGCTCGTCGGTCGACGAGACGCCTTCGCTGAACGCAATGCCCTCGTCGAACTCAAGGCAGTAGGCCACGACGCGCGTCATCATGTAGGCGTCGGTCTCGCTCGGGTGACGCGCGACGCGCAGGTTGAGCTCGTCGTAGACGCCCCGGTCGATGTCGGCGAGCGACCCCGCGAACGTGTACACCACTGCGCCAGCTGCCATGAGGCCCGAGCCTAGCCCGCGCCATGGTTTGCTCGTACACAGCGAGAAACCCGCACCAGATGAGAACCTGGTGCGCGAGGGGGGACTTGAACCCCCACGCCCTTACGGGCACTGGCACCTGAAGCCAGCGCGTCTGCCATTCCGCCACTCGCGCGCGACGCGCCTTGCGGCCCGCCAACTCAGCGAGATTAGCACAGCGCACCCAGCCCACAGTGCGGTGTTGGTGGGCTGGGCCGACTACCATCAGAGGGTCATCGGCCGAGGGAGGACGCAGGTGGGGCTTCTCGATAGCTTCGAGCGTGGCCTCGAACGCGCCGTCGGTGGTGCGTTCGCGAAGACGTTCAAGAGTGGGGTTCAGCCGCTCGAGATCGCGGCGGCCCTGCGTCGCGAACTCGACACGAAGGCTGCCGTGGTTTCGCGCGATCGCATTCTCGTGCCCAACGAGTTGCACGTCCGTCTTGCTCCTCCTGACTTCACTCGCATGAGCAGCCTCGGCGAGTCGCTCATCGATGAGCTCACGCTGCTCGTGCGGCGGCACGGAACCGCCCAGGGCTACACGTTCCCGGGTGGCATCAGCATTGCTCTCGAGAGCGACAGTTCGGTCGCCGAAGGCGTCGTCTCGGTGAGCTCGCAGTCGGTTAAGGGGCAGGTGGTCTGGAGTCCCGTTCTCGACATCGGCGGAGTACGTCACCCACTCACTCGCTCGCGCACGATCATCGGTCGCGGCAGTGAGGCCGACATCACGCTCGACGACTCGGGCACGAGCCGCAAGCACATCGAGATTCTGTGGGACGGCGAGCGCGCTCAGTTGAGCGATCTCGGCAGCACGAACGGAACCTTGCTCAACGGTGAGCCAATCACTCGCGTCGTGCTCCCGCCCGATAGCGTGATCGAAATTGGGCGAACCCGAATGCAGTTCCGCGTTCTCGCCCAGCGCGGCGCGGTGGCTGACCCCCGACACCAGCCCCGAGGAGGAGGCCGATGAGCGAGCTGACCCTGCTGCTGCTCCGCATCGGGTTTCTCATTCTCATGTGGGCGTTCGTCTTCGCGATCGTCTACGCACTCCGGTCGGATTTGTTCGGAACCCGTGTTCGACGGATGCCCTCCGCCAGCCCCGCCGCCGCGAGTCTGCCCGTTCCGGCAGCGCCGCCGGCCGCGGCCGCGCGCGCATCGAGCTCCGCCTCCGCCGCAAGCGGCCCACCAGCCCGCCGGCTGGTCATCACCTCGGGCGCCAAAGAAGGCCTGGAGCTTGCCCTTGAGGGCGACCAACTCACGATTGGTCGATCGGCCGATTCGGGGCTCGTTATCCGCGATGACTACACCTCGACCCATCACGCGCGGCTCATGCTCTGGGACGACGTGTGGATGCTGCAAGACCTCGACTCGACGAACGGCAGCTTCATCAAGGGAAAAAAGGTGGGTACCCCCACGGCGGTTCCTCCCAATACTCCGGTGAGTATCGGCACGACGACGTTCGAACTGCGGCGGTAACGGCGTGGTGACTCTCTCGTCTGCTGGGTCGCACGCCGGCAAAGTGCGGTCGAACAACCAAGACTCCGGCTACGCCGGAGCGCACTTGTTTGTCGTTGCCGACGGCATGGGCGGGCACGCGGGTGGCGACGTGGCGAGTGCCCTCGCGATTCGATCGATCACACAGGTCGACCGCGAGTTCGACTCGGTCGATGAGGCCGAGAGCGCTTTGCGGGCGGCGTTGCTGGAGGCCAACGGCGAGCTCGCCGACGCGGTGTTCCAGCATCCCGAACTCACCGGAATGGGCACGACCGTCAGCGGTGTCGTTCGCGTGGGCGACCGACTCGCTCTCGCGCACATCGGCGATAGCCGCATCTATCGCTGGCGTGATGGCGTGCTGACCCAGATCACGAAAGACCACACGTTCGTTCAGAGATTGGTCGATAGCGGCCGCATTACCGCTGAAGAGGCGGCGGTGCACCCACGCCGCTCGGTGCTCATGCGTGTTCTCGGCGACGTCGACCTCAACCCCGAAATCGACACCGAGATCGTGGAGACCCGGCCGGGTGACCGGTGGCTGTTGTGCTCCGACGGCTTGAGCGGCTTCGTCTCAGACGAGCGCGTCAGCGAGCTGCTCGATGAATTTCCCGATGCGGGCGCAGCGGTTGAAGCACTCATCGACGAGAGTCTCGATGAAGGTGCGCCCGACAACGTGACGGTCGTCATCGTCGGCATCGACGAATCGCCCACGAGTTCTGCGCCCGTGACGATGATGGTCGGGGCCGCAGCCCAGCCGCTGACGTTCGCGGCCAAGACCCCCAAGCGCAGTGTGCGGCTTCCGGCGATGCTGTTGCACCCGCTTAAGGCCTCGACGGTGCCCGAAGACGAACACTTCGAGCCCGAGTCGGAAGAGTTCTTGCGCGAGCTCATCGCCGAGGACGCGCGCCGCAAGGTGCGTCGGCGCATCACGTGGTCCGTCGGCCTCGTGCTCGTCATCGCGCTCGTTGTATCGGCGCTCGTCGCCGGTTACCAGTGGACCCAGTCGCGCTACTTCGTGGGGGAATCCAACGGAAACGTCGCGATCTTCCAAGGCGTGCAGCAAGGAATCGGCCCCTTTTCGCTCTCGAGTGTCTACTTCGAGAGTGAGGTAGCTCTCGACGACCTCTCGCCCTTCTCGCGCCAGCGCGTCGAGTCGACGATCAACGCCGACGACCTCGACGACGCTCGCTCTATCGTTGAACGGCTGCGCAATGAGCTCGAGTGACGGTCACGGGCCCGCGGTCGAGCTCGCCGCGCCGCGCGTGACCATGACCGAGGCGATCACCATTCGGTTGCGCACGCCCGCGAAGCTGCGCAACCTCGAACTGCTCTTGCTCGTCTTCGCGATCGGCATCACAGGCGCGGCCGTTGTTCTCGTCCAGCTCGGCGCGCTCGGTGAACTCGACCTGACCATCATCGGCTATGGCGCCGGCCTCGGGATGCTCGCTCTCGGCATGCACGTCGCCCTCCGCCTCACCGCCCCCGACGCCGACCCGTTCATCCTGCCGATCATCGTGACGCTCAACGGTCTCGGGGTCGCGATGATCTATCGGCTCGACCTTGCCGAAGGCTACGTGGGCTGGGACATGGCCGGGGTACGTCAAATGGTCTGGACGGCGATCGCCATGGCGATCGCTCTCGCTGTGCTTCTCATCGTGCGCAACCACCGCATGCTCGCCCGCTACCGCTACGTGGCGATGCTGGTCGGCATCGCGCTGCTGTTGTTGCCCATGCTCCCGGGCATCGGGCAGACGATCAACGGTGCGCGACTGTGGATTCAACTCGGGCCGTTCTCGTTTCAACCGGGTGAGATCGGCAAGATCGCGCTCGCGGTTTTCTTCGCCGGCTACCTCATGACCGCGCGCGAGTCGCTGTCGATGGTGGGACGCACGTTTCTCGGAATGCGCCTGCCCCGCGGGCGTGACCTCGGCCCGATTCTCGTGGTGTGGCTCGCGGCGATGGCCGTCTTGGTCTTCCAACGCGACCTCGGCACCTCGCTGCTCTACTTCGGTCTCTTTCTCGTGATGATCTACGTGGCAACCGGTCGACTCAGCTGGGTTCTCTTGGGGCTCGGTCTCTTCTTCGGTGGCGCCCTCTTGGCCGCCCAGTCGCTCAGTTACGTCAACGGCCGATTCGCTGCGTGGCTCGGCGCCTTCGAGCAAGAGAACTACGACGCCGTCGGCGGGAGCTATCAACTCGTGCAAGGGCTCTTCGGCCTTGCCAATGGCGGGCTCATCGGCACCGGGCTTGGCCAGGGGCGACCCGACGTTGTTCCGCTCGCCGAGAGCGACTTCATCATGGCCAGCCTCGGCGAAGAGCTCGGGCTCGTCGGGCTCTTCGCGATTCTCGGCCTCTACCTGCTGTTCGTTGCACGGGGGTTCCGTATCGGTTTCAACGGCACGGATGACTTCGGTCGATTGCTCGCGGTCGGGCTCGCCTTCGTCGTCGGGCTCCAGGTCTTCATCGTCATCGGCGGCGTCACGCGCGTCATTCCGCTCACGGGTCTCACGACCCCGTTTCTTGCCGCGGGTGGCTCGGCCCTGCTCGCCAACTGGATCATCGCCGCCCTCTTGCTGCGACTCAGTGACACCGTCCGGCACCAGCCGCGACTCGTGGTGGACAACTCATGAACAAGGAACTCAGGCGCATCAGCATCGTGACCCTCGCGATGTTCCTTACCTTGTTCGTGTCGACGAGCGTGATCCAGGTCTTTGCGGTCGATGAGCTGCGGGCCGACCCCCGCAACGTTCGCACGCTGTACGAGAGCTACTCCGCCGAACGGGGGCCGATTCTGCTCGCGGGCGACCCGATTGCCGAATCGCTTGCGGTCGATTCGGTCTTCGAGTTCTTGCGGGTCTACCCCGAACCCGAGCTCTATGCATCGGTCACCGGGTACTTCACTCTCAATCAGGGCAACACGGGCATCGAGGGCGAGTTCAACGACTTCCTCACGGGCACGGCCAACGAGCAGTTCCTCGACCAGCTCGGTGCGCTCGTGACGGGCCAGCGCCCACAGGGTGCCGCCGTTCAGCTCACGATCGACCCGGTCGTGCAGCAGGCCGCGGCCGAGGCGATGGGCGACCTGAAGGGCGCCGTCATCGCGATTGAACCGGCAACCGGCCGCATTCTGGCGATGGTCTCGACGCCGAGCTTCGACCCCAACCGGTTGTCGTCGCACAGCACGACAAGCGTGCTCGAGGCCTACGACGAGTTGCTCGCCGACCCGAACGAACCACTCATCAATCGCACGATCGCCGGCGACCTCTACTTCCCCGGTTCCACGTTCAAGCTCGTGGTCGCTGCCGCCGCCATCGATTCGGGGGCATACGCGTCGACCGACGTGCTTCCCAACCCGTCTCAGCTGCAGTTACCGCTCAGCACACGAGTGATCAGAAACTCGGGCGGGAGCACGTGCGGCGGCACTCCGACGGTCTCGATCGAAACCGCGTTGCGCTTGAGCTGCAACATTCCCTTCGCCGAGCTTGGGCTCGCCCTCGGCCAGGAGACGATCGACCGATACACGACGGCGTTCGGCTTCGGCACCGCTTTTGAGGTGCCGATGACGGCCACGCCTTCGACGTACCCGCAAGACATGGATGACGCTCAGCTCATGCTCTCGTCGTTCGGCCAATACGACACACGCGTCACGCCGCTTCAGATGGCGCTCATCAGCGCCGCCATCGCCAATGGGGGAAACCTGATGCAACCCACCCTGCTCGATCGCATCATCGCGCCCGACCTCTCGATCGTGCAGCAGCCCGAGCCGGTGCTCGTCAGCCAGCCGATCACTCGCACGACGGCCGAGACCCTGTCACGAATGATGGTCGACGGAGTCTCGAATGGCGTCGCCTCTAATGCCAGAATAGAAGGCGTCAGCGTGGCAGGAAAGACGGGCACCGCAGAGAACGGCGTCGACCTGCCGTACACCCTGTGGTTCACCGGATTCGCGCCGGCCGAGAATCCACAAGTGGCGATTGCTGTCGTCGTGGAAGACGGCGGCGGGCGCGGGCAAGACGGGTCAGGAAACCAGATCGCGGCGCCGATCGCGAAGAGAGTGCTTGAGGCGGTGCTGAGCAGATGAGACCCACAAGCGGTGTGACATTCGGCGGGCGCTACCAGTTGCTCTCGCGCGTAGCGATCGGCGGCATGGGCGAGGTCTGGCAGGCCACCGACCTCGTGATCGGCCGCACGGTGGCGATCAAGATCCTCAAGGAGGAGTACCTCGGCGACCCCGGCTTCCTCGAGCGATTCCGTGCCGAAGCCCGGCACGCTGCACTCGTCAACCACGAGGGCATTGCCAACGTCTACGACTACGGCGAGGAAGAAGGCAGCGCCTTCTTGGTCATGGAGCTCGTTCCGGGCGAAGCGCTCTCGACGATTCTCGAGCGCGAACGCGTGCTCCCCGCCGATCAGGTTCTCGACATCGTGGCGCAAACTGCGTACGCGCTCCACGCCGCCCACCAAGCGGGGCTCGTGCACCGCGACATCAAGCCGGGCAACCTGCTGATCACTCCTGACCGACGCGTCAAGATCACCGACTTTGGCATCGCACGCATCGCCGATCAGGTGCCGCTGACCGCGACCGGTCAGGTCATGGGAACGGTGCAGTATTTGTCTCCGGAACAGGCGAGCGGGCATCCTGCATCGCCGTCCACCGACGTGTATTCACTCGGCATCGTTGCCTACGAAGCCCTCGCCGGGCGGCGCCCCTTCACGGGCGAGTCACAAGTGGCAATCGCGATGGCGCAAATCAACGAGGCGCCGCCTGAGTTGCCGATCACGGTCGCGGAACCTGTGCGCAATCTCGTCTTCGCGGCAATCGCCAAGAAGCCCGCGGGTCGACCGGCATCGGCGCAATTGTTCGCGCGTGCTGCCGAGGCGCTTCGCCGGGGCGATGTCGGGGCAGCTGCCGCGATCGTACCCGCCGTCGCATCGGGTGATGCTGCGACCGCGGCGACTCGCGTCATGGCTCCCGCCGCGAGCGACGAGACGACACGAGTGTTGCCGAGCATGCCGGAGACGCCTACGGCTCCGACCGAAACACGTCGAAGCCCCTGGACCTGGCCACTCGTGGCCCTCATCGGAATTCTTGTGGTCTTGCTCGTGAGCGCGCTCATCGCGGTCTTCGCCCAGCCGAGCCAGCCCGAGCCCGAGCCGAGCGACACCCCCACTGTCGAGCCGACGCCGTCTGACTCTCCGACACCCGAACCGACGATTGACACGGTGCAGATCGTCGAAGAAGAGTGGTTGGGCCGAACGCGCGCGGCCATCGATGCCAAGGTCGCCGAACTCGGCTTGCGCCTTGACCCCGTCGAAGGAAACGCCGCACCCACCCCCGCGCAAGTCGGACTGTCGTACCAAATCAATCCCCGCAGCGGGCTTGTTCAAGCCAATGCGGTCATCACGGTGTTCTTCTACGCCGAGATCCCGACGCCACCGCAACCCGCCAACCTCGCGATCGACCCCGGGGCTGGCCCGTACCCCGGCGGAAGCGAGGTCGTCTTGAACTGGCCGACGTACAACGAGTGCCCCGCGGGCTTCTCGTTGTCGGGCTACAACTTCACGATCGTTGGCGGCACGCCGGCAGAGTCGAGCCCTCTGCCGCCATCCGCGACGAACATGGCGGTGACTCTCGCAGCAAGCGGCCAGTTGCGCGTGACGTACGTTGCGTTGTGCGGCACACTGCAGTCACAGCGCTCGAACGAGCTCGCGATCACGATCGAGCCCTAGCTCTGCCCAAGTGAGGGGCGCTCGACGGCCTACACTGGCACTAAGAACACCAGCCTGATGGAGAGAGCCGAGGGGGCGATGGACGGGGTCGCACAGAGCGCGCGCGTGATCGCTGGGCGCTATGAACTCGGGCCGCTCATTGGGCGCGGTGGAATGAGCGACGTCTATCTCGCGACCGACGCCAAGCTCGGACGACGCGTGGCGATCAAGCTCTTGAAGTCTGGCCTCGCGAACGACCCCGTTTTCCGCACGCGGTTCCGCCATGAAGCACAGGCTGCCGCGCGGATGGCTCACCCCACGATCGTTCGGGTCTTTGACGCCGGAGAAGAGATCGTTCGCGAGCCTTCAGGCGACGAGTCGGTTGTGCCCTTCATCGTCATGGAGCACGTCGAGGGCCGGCTCCTTCGAGCGGTTATCGACGATGGCCCGCTCCCCGTCGCAGAAGCTGCGCGCATCGCCGAAGGCATTCTCACGGCCCTGGAATACTCACACCGTGCGGGCGTCGTGCACCGCGACATTAAGCCGGGCAACGTGATGATCACCGCGACCGGTCAGGTCAAGGTCATGGACTTCGGCATCGCCCGGGCGATCTCTGACTCGGCGGCGACGGTGGCGCAAACCAGTTCGATTCTCGGAACCGCCCAGTACTTCTCACCCGAACAAGCACGTGGCGAGACGGTCGATGCTCGCACCGACCTCTACGCCACCGGCGTGGTGCTCTTCGAGATGCTCACGGGTCGGCCGCTCTTCGAGGCAGAGTCGGCCGTTGCCGTGGCGTACCAGCACGTCAGCGAGTTGCCCCCGGCACCCAGCTCAGTCGCTCCCCAGGTTCCCGCCGCGATGGACGCCGTCGTGCTGCACGCTCTGGCGAAAGACCGCTACGCGCGTTTCCAGTCGGCCAGCGACTTCCGCACCGATGTCACGGCGGCCGCCGCAGGCCTCGCGGTTCCCCTGCGCACAGAAGCCAGTTCGGAGTTCACTGCGACGCTCTTCGGAATCGATCCGGCCGCCACTGCGAACACGGAAGCGGCCATGCGCCAGTTGAGCGTTGACGACGATGAAGAACGTCGCACGCGGACGCAGGCTCGCCCTCCTGTCGCGTGGATCTGGGCCGGAATTCTTGTCATGCTCGCGATCGTCGTGGCTGTGCTTTTCTGGGCGTTTTCGCTCGAGCGCACCCCGCTTGTCGGCTCGGTCGCTGTTCCGGTGCCTGACGTCGTCGGCCTGGCGTATGAAGAAGGCGGCCAGATTCTTCTCGACGCCGAGCTGCAGCCGCAGCCGACGACGGTGACCGACCCCGACATTCCCGAGGGCCAGATCATCAGCACTGATCCAAGTGCGGGTATCACCGTCTCACCCGGCCAGGTGATCGTGGTCGTGGTCTCTGCCGGCCCGGAGCGCATCGATGTTCCGAGCGTGACGCTGTTGACTCTCGCCGAAGCGACCGCTGCGATCGAGTCCCGCGGCCTCGTTCTCGGAACCGTGACGGCCGAGAACTCCTCGTCGGTAGCGAAAGACGTCGTGATTCGGTCTGACCCCGAGGCCGGTACCGAGCTTCGAGCGGGCGAGACCGTCAACATCGTGGTCTCGACCGGGCTCGTTCGTGTTCCCGATGTTCGCAACCTGCTCATCGGCGAAGCCTCGTCACAGCTCACGGCCCTTGGCCTGCTCGTCTCGGTGGAAGGTGACGCTGGCTGTGAAGGCCAAACGGTCACGGCCCAGTCGTTGCAGCCGGGCGATCGCCCGCAGGGTTCAGCGGTGACGCTGCGGTACTGCAGCGGTAGCCCTCCGGCCTAAGCCGGGCGAGAGGTCGGCGCCTCAGGCGTGCGAGGTGGGGGTTACGAGCGGGCTCAGCCCGACGGCTGCCTCGCGCGCGCTCGGCAGCCCCGAATCAGCGAGCCAATTGCCGAGCATCCGGTAGCCGCCTTCCGTGAGGACCGATTCGGGATGAAATTGAACGCCGTGGATGTTCGCCTCACGGTGCCGAACGCCCATGATCACGCCACCCTCGGTGCGCGCGGTCACGATGAGCTCGTCGGGCACGGTTGAGTCGACGATGGCGAGGCTGTGGTACCTCGTCGCCCGGAACGGCTGCGGAACTCCCTCGAAGAAGGGGCTCGCATCGTGCTCGATGAGGGAGGTCTTGCCGTGCATGAGTTCGTCAGCGTGTGTCACCGTCGCGCCCAGCGCTTCGGCGATCGCCTGGTGGCCGAGGCACACGCCGAGCAACGGCATTCCGCTTGCCAGGGCCGCGTGGACCACGGCGATCGAGATTCCCGCTGACGCCGGGTTACCGGGGCCGGGGGAGACCAGCACGGCGTCGTAGTCAGCAATGAGCTCTGGGGCCGCGCCGGCCTCGACGACATCGTTGCGCACGACGGTCGTTTCTGCACCCAGTTGCTGAAGGTAGCCATCAAGGGTGTAGACGAAGCTGTCGTAGTTGTCGATCACGAGTACGCGCATAGGCCTAGCCGTCAATCGTGGATTCTTGCGGCAAGAGCGTGCTCGACGCCCACGGAAAGACCCACTCGACGAGCACGGCGAGCAGGAGTGCAGCCGCGACCACCAGAATCAGCACGCGCACCCATACCGGGCCAGGAAGAACTCGCCACAACGCCGCATACATGTCGTCTCTCGCCTATCTCACGAACCAGCGGCTTCGACGATACCGTTCAGCGCTGCGGGAGGACCACCCGCGCGCGGGTACCAGTTCTCCATCACCGCATAGGCGATGATGCGCTCGGCGGAGGAGAACCGCGGGTTGCAGCTGGTCAGGGTCAGAAAACGATCGGACGCGGCAACCTCTGGCTGACGAGGAACCGGTTCGAGCACCGAGACATACGTCGGCCAGACATACTCGAGGCCGCGGAAAGCGTATTCGTACCACCCGTCAGCGGTCTCAACATAGAGCATGTCGCCCACGCGCAACTCGCCAATGTCCGCAAACGGCGCGCCGTAGGTCGTGCGGTGAGCGGCGATTGCGAAGTTGCCCATCTCGCCCGGCATCTGAGTGTCGAGGTAGTGCCCGATGCCGATCTGTCGATTGTTGAGCACGGTGGCCAGGTCGATTCCGCCGGCGATCTTGCGAACGTAGTCCTCGCCGAAACGCGGCACAATCAGGGTCGCAAACACTTCTCCCGCCTCGGCGGGCTCGGCGACGACGGGTTCGCCCGGATCAACCGCGGGGCGTTCGGTCACGGCCTCGGCGCGTTCCCACTCGCTCTGCCATTGCTGCTGAACCTCGACCGCGGCGATCTGCTGCTCGGTGCCCGAGACGATGTCGTCGAGCCAGATGTACCACCCGAGAAACAGCATGACAACGACGCCCGCGGTAATGAGCAGTTCTCCCATGACGCCGACCACGCTCACGCGCGGTCGTGCGGTAACGGTGGGCTGCTCGCCCGTGCTCGACGCTGGTTGAGGGCTCGCCGTCTTCCGGCGGCTCGACGATCGAGCGGCAAGCTCACGCTCGCGCGCCTCTCGCCGCGTCGCCGGCGGCGTGGGCGGCGTGGGCTCGTCGGGTTGCCCAGCGTTCTCGATCACCCGGTTATTGTACGGGCAGGCGCTTGGAGTTTGGTCAGACTAGACTTCAGCACATGGCCCGGTCAACCTCGCGCAACGCCGACAACCCCGACAGCCCTCGCGGCAACGACGCCCCGAACCCCGTCTGGTTCAAGCCAGTGATGTTCGGTTTCATGCTTGTCGGGCTCGTCTGGATTCTCGTCTACTACGTCAGCCAAGCCTCCTGGCCGGTGCCGAGTCTTGGCCCGTGGAACATCATGGTTGGCTTCGGCATCATGTTCATCGGCTTCCTGATGACCACGCGGTGGCGCTGACCGGGGCTTTTCCGAAACTACATCGATGTGATTATCCCCACTGTGGAATCAGCTGTGGATAACTTCGATGGGGTCTGCCGCTAGACCAGCGTGTACCTCGCGACCGTCGCGATAACAAGTACGCCTCCGACCATCGCCAAGAGCCACGCTTGTTGCCGTTGCTGATCGGCGCGACGAGTGCGAAGCATGAGAGCGGCACATACTCCGCCGACGACCATTCCGCCGATGTGGGCCTGCCATGACACGCCCGGTACGAGGAATCCGAGGCCGAGGTTGATGGCGATGATCACGACGAGTTGCACGCTCGCTCCGCCGAATCGTCGCTGAATGACGAAGAAGGCACCCAGCAGGCCGAAGATCGCGCCGGATGCTCCGACAACAGCTGTTTCTGGTGACAGCCAGAGCACCGCCACGGAGCCACCGAGCGTCGAGAGCACGTAGATGGCCGCGAACCGCCACCGCCCGACAAGTGACTCAAGGAGCGGGCCCAGCACGAACAACGAGTACATGTTGAACAGAATGTGAAAGAACGACCGTTCGCTGTGAACGAGCGACACCGTGAGCATGCGCCAGGGCTCCTGCGCGGTCAGCGGCGGGTAGTACGCCAACGCGTTCGTCACGGCCCCTTGCGTGATGAGCTGCAAGACGAATACCGCGATCGTGAGCGCCAAGATGCTGTAGGTCACGACAGGAACAGTGCTGCCCCGACGGAAGGCGCGCTTGAGCGCCGATGGGCGCTTCGGCGCGGCAGCCCGAGCATTGGCTACGCACTCCGGACAGTGCACGCCAACGGGAGCCGGCGTTTGACACTCGGGACACACGGTGCGACCGCACCGCTGGCAGAGAACGAAGCTTCGTCGGTCGCGATGCCGGTAGCACACGTCGTTGTCAGATTCGGCGCGGGCTTCGCCACCCGCCGGGTTTGTCACGCGACCTCGACGACCTCGATGGTCGTAATGACGACATCGCTCAGCGGCTTGTCGTTGGCGTTCGTCGGAACCGCCTCGATCGCGTCGACAACCTTCTTCGACGCGTCGTCGGCCACGACACCGAAGATCGTGTGGTTTCCGTTGAGCCACGTCGTCGGCTTGGTCGTGATGAAGAACTGCGACCCGTTCGTGCCCTTGCCCATGCGCTTGCCCGCGTTCGCCATGGCGAGCAAGTACGGCTCGGTGAACTGCAGTTCGGGGTGGATCTCGTCGTCAAACTCGTACCCCGGCCCACCGATGCCCTGCCCGAGCGGGTCTCCGCCCTGCAGCATGAAGTCAGTGATGATGCGATGGAAGATGACTCCGTCATAGAGGGGCTTCGTGGTCATCTCACCCGTCGCCGGGTTCTTCCACTCCTTCGTGCCCGTCGCGAGCCCAATGAAGTTGCTGACCGTCTTGGGCGCGTGATTGCCGAAGAGGTTGACGACGATGTCGCCATGGTTGGTGCGAATGGTGGCGACGGCGGTGTGAATTGTCATGAGTCCCATTCTGACATGCGGTCTCTGTGGCTCATTCCTGAGCATTCGGTATGCGGCTGTTGGGTGGCCCGGTCATCAGTGCCAGGATGGAGGTGTCGCCAACCGTCGACCAAGGGAGCACACCATGCAACTGTCACGTAAGCGTCAGCGCGAACTCAAGAAGCTTCGCCGAGAAGCTGAATCGGTGTGGGACGAGCAGCGCGAGGTTCTCGAGCGTGCCGCGAGCATCCTGCGCGATGCCAGCCGTCAGGCCGCGCACGTCGCGCGCGACGATGTCGCCCCGCAGGTTCGTCGCACCTACGAGAAGAAGATCGTGCCGACGGTTGAAGCCGGGGTCGACTCCGTGCGGCACGCCGCGAGCGCAACGCGCGACCGTTTCGTCGACGACGTGATTCCCGCCGTCACCGGTGCGATTGGGTCAGCCATCGCGGTTCTCGATGTCGCGCGCGACAAGCGAATTCGGGATGCTCTCAAGTCGGTTTCGTCGACCGGGCGCGAGCTCGCTACCCGCGCTGGCCAGAAGGTCGGCCTGATCGAGGTCAAGCCGACTCCCGGTCCCGGCCGCTACATTCTCATTGGCCTTGGCGTGGTCGCTACTGCCGCTATCGCCTACGCCGCTTGGCAGACCTTGCGCGCCGACGACGACCTCTGGGTCGAAGAGAACGAGCCGGTCGAGGCCCCGCCGGCCTAGAGGTCGAGCACGAGTTCTGCGCTTCGCGTCCTCGACACGCACGGATAGAACACCCCGATCTCGTCTTTGTCGCCGTCGGGCATGACCGAGTCGAGGTGCAGGGGGCTGCCGGAGAGCACGCGCGTCTCGCACGTTCCGCACACTCCCGTGCCGCACGACGTCGGCACGGCAAGGCCCGCTCCATGCAGAGCGAAGAGAATGCTTTGCTCGGCGGGCACGTCGACGTCTATTCCGCTGCGTCGGGCGCGAATGTGCACGTCGTGCTTCTCGACACCCTGCGATCGATCGACCGCGAGGAACCGCTCAACGTGGCAGCGCGCGGAAGGCGTCACCGCGACGACATCATCGAGGAGCAGGCTGCTCCCGCACGCGTATACGTCGGCGTCAGCCGCCGCGATCTCGGCCGCAAGGTCGATCCGCTCCGTGCGTTCGTCACCCGCGACCACCGTCACGCGCGCACCGTAGCTCCGCTCGAGCTCGGCCGCGAAGGCCATTTCCGCGCGCGTACGGCCGAGATACAGCAATCGCCAGTCGCGGGTCGGCGGCAGCGCTTCGATCATGGCGCGAATCGGCGTGATGCCAATGCCGCCCGCGATGAAGAGATACTCGTGTGCTGCTTCGAGAAGGAAGTTGTTGCGCGGGCCGATCACATCAAGTTCGTCACCCGCTTGGGCAGTGTCGTGAAGGTAGCTACTGCCGACGCCCGAGGGTTCGACGCGCAACACCGCGATGTCGACGAACGAACGGTCAGCGGGGTCGCTGCACAGCGAATACTGCCGTTCGACGCCGATGGGCAAGCGAAGCGTGACGTGTGCTCCGGCGTACCACGGCTCGATCGGCTGACCGTCGACGCGAGCGAGTCGCAGCCGAACGACCCCGTCGGCGAGGGTCGTCTTCGCGATGATCCGCATGCGCCGCACGGCCAGTGGATCGGTGGGGTTCGCCTCAGCGATCGACGGAGCCGCTGCGCCAAGGTCGACCGTGGGCGCGGCCGAGACCGTGCGCCGGCGGGCCATGACGATCCGTACGATCACGGCAAGCACCGAGGCTGTGACGATGACGGTCGCGACCGCTTGGTACCAGGCAGCGCCAGCATCGGTGCCGGCGTAGGCCCCGTGCACCGCAACGGCAAGCACCGCGATGTAGCTCAGGTAGTGCACGGCCTTCCAGAACCGTCGTGGCAGGCGGTTCTTCATGAGCGAGGTGAGCTGAACCGCCGCGATCACATAGAACGCGAGAATCCCCAGTGCGACGGGCAGCGGTCGGTATTCCGAAACCAGCGGCAGAAGCAACTGGTCGAGCGGCATGGCGAGCCACGGGTCCAGCATGAGCGAGCCCATGTGCAGGAGCGTGAGCACGAGCGCCGTGCCGCCGAGGTACCGGTGCAAGTCCTGCAGCCACGCAGGGTTGTCGGCGCCGCGGAACACCCGCGTCGAGAGCAGGATCCCCCACAGAACAGCGACGGTCATGAGCACCCATGCGAGCACAGCGCTCGCCCGGGTCACGTACCACCAGAAGTGCGGATCATTCATGCGTAGGTGCTCCAGTTCGAGGTTGTGTACTCGGTGCCGTCGGCATCGATGAGAAGTGCGGCGGCCCCGCGAGTCCGGATCCATGCCAGGTAGTCGGTGAGCGGCCGGAGGAATCCCGGCTTGGTCAGAACTTCAGCGCGCGCGGCGGTCGCCGCAATCACGGTCACGGTTTGGATGCTCGTGACCGCGCTGACTCCCGACGCGGTGTCGATGAGGTGGTGTGTCGTGTCGCCTGACTCGGTCATCCATCGCCTTTTTCGCTGACTGGAGGTCGCGATACCGCCGTCGGCAAGTCTCACGATTCCGCGCGATGCAGCCGGATCAAAGGGGTCGTCGACGGACACACGCCAGGCAACGCCGTCGGGGGCAGTGCCCGCAACCCGAACATCTCCACCGATCTCGACGAGGCACCCGCGAGCGCCAGCCGAGATCAGGTCGGCCGCGATGAGGTCGGCGGCTAATCCTTTCCCCACTCCGCCCGGGTCGAGCGCCATTCCGATGGGAAGGGCAACTCGGTTGTCGTCGATGCGCATGGCGTCAAGATCTCCGCGTGCGCGGGTGGAGGCCGGGAGGGCTGTCACGCGCGTCGGGTCAACGAGCGAGCGCCCATAGCCCGCAGCAACAACAGCGGGCAAGAGCGAAGGGTCGAAGTCTCGGTCCGTTTCGCGCCACCCAGCGAGCATGTGCGTGAGCAACAACACCGTGTCGCGACTGACCGTGACCTCTGCACCCTCGGCGTTCGCCAGCGTGCTCAACTCACTCTCGGGCACGAATCGGCTCCATCGTGACTCAAGTTCCGCGCCCCGCCGCTCGATCAGATCGATGGCGATGGAGGGTGCGTCGACGATTCGCGCGTGTGCTGTGCCGCCCATGAGCGACCACTCGTGGTCACGAGTGCGACTGAGAGAGAGTGCCATGAGGTGAGTTCGGTCGGCTCAGCCGCCCGAACCTCCCGTGTTGCCGTCGGCCGGCGGGGCGGGTTGCGCGGGTGACGGGGCGGGCGCGGCCGGGGCAGCCGGCGCTGATGATCCCGAGCTGACCGGAGCAACCGCGACCGGGGGGGCCACGACGATCTCAGGAAGCAGCGAGGGGTCGAGCACGCGCACGGCTTGGCCACGCACGTGGGTTCCCGTAGCCTCGGCTGCCTGAACCTGGGCGTCTGCTTGAGCTTGCTGTTCGGCGATCGTGCCGGCGACCTGGAAGCCCGTGACCATTCCGATCAGTGCAATGACGGTTCCCGCACCCGTCAGGGTGCGCGCGACCGCGGCGGGTCGAGGGCTAGTCATCATCTTCCGACTCCTCTTCGTCTTCGTACTCGTCTTCGCTCTCGTCCTCGTACTCGTCGCTGTCATCGTCGCCGGCACTGCTCGAGTTGTCGTCGGGGGCGGCCGCAGGCGTACCGCTGTTCGTGTCCGTTGAGATCACCGTGCCGGCGGGAGTCGTCTTCGTGGTCGTTGACTGCTCGAGAAGCGCGAGGTAGTCCGCCGGGATGTCGTTGCCCTTGGGTTCGATCGGCACCTCGATCGGGGTTGCCGTGCCAATGATGCTGTCTTCGGCCGACGCCGCTCCGAGCACGGACTGGTTGATGGCGTATGCGCTACCGGCAGCACCGATCACAGCGGCGATCGAGAGTGCAGTGATGATCTGTGTTTTCATGCCTTCACGCTAGGGAACCGCGTCTTCAGGGCGATCCCTCGAATATCCAAGATTCGTCCAAGATCGCGGCATCAGCATCCGGATGCTCCCCACGGGTCGCGTGAGGGGGGCATGATGAGCGCATGCGGGTTCTCGTGATCGAAGATGACGACGCCGTTGCCGACGGCATCGTTGACGGGCTCGCCGACCGAGCGATTGCTGCCACTCGGGTGTCAACCGGTGAAGAAGGCCTTGCTGCGATCGCCCATGATGCCCCTGACCTCGTCGTGCTTGATCTTGGGTTGCCCGACATGGACGGAACCGACGTGTGCCGGCGCATTCGTGCCGAGAGCTCACTACCGATCATCATCGTGAGCGCTCGCGACGAAGAAGTTGACCGCGTGATCGCCCTCGAGTTGGGAGCCGACGACTACATCGTCAAGCCCTTTGGCATGCGTGAACTGGTTGCGCGCATCCATGCGATCACTCGCCGTTCGAGCGGGATCGAGCGTCATCGCGACGACAGCTCGCCGAGTCGACTCGTGATCGACGGCCGAGCGCGACGCGTTCTGCTCGACGGCGAGCCCGTGCACCTCACTCCGCGCGAATTCGATGTGCTCGAGTACCTGTCGCGTGATGCGGGGGCCGTCTACCGGCGCACCGACATTCTGCGCGATGTGTGGGACACCACCTGGTTCGGAACCGCCAAGACTCTCGATGCCCACATCGCCGCGGTGCGCAAGAAGTTGGGCGACCCCGCGTGGATCGAGTCGGTGCGCGGAGTGGGCTTCCGGTTGGGTGAGCCCTAGTGCGGTGGCGCTTCATGGGCATGGTGATGGTGATCACGGCGCTCGTGCTCATCGTTCAGACGGTCCCGCTCGCGCAGTACCTGCGAACCGTCGAGCTCGACCGGCTTATCACCGGTCTCGAACGTGACGCGTTCGTTCTCGCGGGTCGAGCCGAGGAAGCGCTCGAGTCGCGTGACCCCGCCGATCTTCAATCGGTCGCAGACGCCGCGGCCGCATATCGTGACGCGGGAGGCGGCCGCGTCGTCATCACGGACAGCGACGGCATCGCGCTCGTCACGAGCGACGATGACGAGTCGGCGTTGGGGAACGATTACTCCTCGCGCCCCGAGATCACCCAGGCGCTCGCCGGCACGATCTCGACAGGTTCGCGATTCTCTCGAACCCTTCAAGTGCAACTGGTCTTTGTCGCCGTTCCGGTCTTGAGTGGAGACGAGGTTCTCGGAGCAGTGCGTCTCACCTACGCCGAGTCGATCGTTGACGAAGAAGTCAGCAGGCGGTTGCAGGTCATCGGCATCGTGGCGCTTCTCACCCTCCTCATGGCGGGAATCGCCGGTGTGGTGTTTTCGGGCACCGTGACTCGTCGCTTGAGTGTGCTCACCGAGACAACCGAGCGGCTCGCCGGCGGCGACCTTTCCGCCCGCGCCGATGTCGACGGCGGAGCGCCCGAGCTCGTGCGGTTGTCCCGCTCGTTCAACCGCATGGCCGAGCGGTTGGCCGGGCTCGTTGACGAGCAACGGTCATTCGCATCGGACGCTTCGCACCAGCTGCGGACACCCCTCACCGCACTTCGACTGAAGCTCGAGCGCGCCCGCGATCTCATCGACAGTGACCCCGAGGGGGCCTCAGCCCGGCTCGCGGCTGCTGAACTCGAAGCCGACCGGCTCGTCACCATCGTCGAAGGCCTTTTGGCCCTCGGGCGAGCGGGGGTCTCGGTTGCGCCGGCCATGTCGGTCGATCTCGCCGCGATCGCGCGCGAACGCGTCGAGCAGTGGGAGCCTCTCGCGAGCGAGCACGGAATCGCCCTGACCCTCGACGGCCCGACGAGCGTTCGCGTGCTCGCGGTGCCCACCGGAGTCGACCAGATGATCGACAACATCATCGACAACGCTCTCGCTGTCTCGCGCGACGGAGACACGATTCGTGTCGTCATTGCTGCGGGGGAGCATCCGACCGTCAGCGTGATCGATGACGGACCAGGGATGACCGACGACGAGCTCGACCGCGCATTCGATCGCTTCTGGCGCGGGGGCACGGCCTCGTCGGGCACCGGTCTCGGCCTTGCGATCGTTGCCGAACTCGCGCGCGCGAGCGGCGCAACAGTGGCTCTCGCCCGTCGTGACCCGCGCGGCCTGACCGCAACGATCACCCTCGACTCCGCGTAACCGCGCTCCTTCGTGCATCGCGCCGCAGGAGCGGGCCCATGGAACCTCACCCCGAGACGCGAAGCGTCGCGACCTCGCTCGTGACGCGGAAGCGGCATCGCGCCGCAGGAGCGGCGGCGCGATCATGCGCGGAGTGGAGCCTAGGAGAATCGAACTCCGCGGCCGCAGGTTATGCGGTCGCGCGTCGAGCGCGAGCGCGAAGAACAGCGCGGTGGGAAAGGAGTGGAGCCTAGGAGAATCGAACTCCTGACCTCCTGCTTGCAAAGCAGGCGCTCTACCAATTGAGCTAAGGCCCCCAGCTATCCAATTGTAGCGATCCGGCTTCTGCAGGGGAGAGCCCCAGGAGCAGGTTCGTGCAACACCATGCCGAGACGCGGAGCGTCGCGACCGCGCTCGTGACGCGGAGGCGGCATCGCACCGCAGAGGCGGCGGCGCGATCAGTATTGCAGTGGGGATACCAGGACTTGAACCTGGGACCTCTTCGTTATCAGCGAAGCGCTCTAACCGCCTGAGCTATATCCCCGTGAGACCGGGTACGACTGTACCGCACCCGGCGAGCCTCTCCTAAATCGGCGAGAGGCTGACGACTAGTTGTTGGTGAAACCGACCAAGAGGCCACCCGTCAAGCGAACGCTCAAGTTGTAGAGCAGCGCGCTGATGGCTCCAATTGCGGTGCCCCCAACAATGTTGAGTACCGCGACGATGGTGGCGAAGAACATCACTTGGCCGAGCGAGAAGATGTCGGCGAGGCTCGGGCCGTCTTCACCGATGATGTCGGCGAACAGCGCGTCAACGTCTTGGATGACACCGATCGAGTTCAGCACGATCCACACGAACAGGGTCGAGACCAGCAGCAGAACCGCGCCGCAAATCGCGACGAGGAACGACAGCTTCACGGCTGACCAGAAGTCGATGTAGACGAGCTTGAGGCGAACCTGCTTCGTCGGGGCCTGGCGCTGCGACTTGCGTTGCAGCTTTTCAGCGACAGTACTCACTCGTTCTCGTCCTTTCCGACCTCGACCTCAGTAGCGATCTCGGCGGTTTCGTCATTCTGCGTGTCAGGTGTTGACTCGGCCTCCGGGTCAACCAGGTTGCGCTCGCTGTTTCGGGCGATCGCGATGATGCGGTCGTCGTCATCGGGCCGGGCGAACACGACCCCCATGGTGTCGCGCCCCTTGGCGGGCACTTCGGCCACGGAGGAGCGTACCACCTTGCCATTTTGCATGACCACGAGCACTTCGTCGTCATCAGCCACAATGAGCCCGCCGGCCAGAGCGCCACGGTCGTCACTGAGCTTCGCGACCTTGATGCCCAAACCGCCGCGTTGTTGGATGCGGTACTGATCGACCTCGGTGCGCTTGGCGTATCCGCCTTCGGTCACGACGAAAACGAAACCGCGGTCTCCGACAACGGACGCCGACAAGAGTTCGTCACCCGACCGGAACTTCATGCCCGTCACGCCGGAGGTCGATCGACCCATCGGCCTCAGCGCCGAATCGTCGGCCGTGAACCGCAGAGACATGCCCAGCCGCGAAACGAGAAGGATGTCGTCGGAGTCGTCGGCCAGCATCGCCGAAACAAGGCTGTCGCCGTCGCGCAAGTTGATGGCGATGATGCCGCCCGTGCGGTTGGTGTCGTACTCGGTGAGCGCAGTCTTCTTCACGAGTCCCCGACGGGTCGCGAGCACAAGGTGTTGGGCGACCGAGTAGTCGCGAATGTCGAGAATCTGCGCGATCTCTTCACCCGGCTGCAGAGCGAGGAGGTTCGCAACGTGTTGGCCCTTCGCATCACGGCCGGCTTCGTGAATCTCGTAGGTCTTCAGGCGATAGACCCTGCCAGTGGTCGTGAAGAACAGCAGCCAATGGTGCGTGGTCGTGACGAAGAAGTGCTCGACGACGTCGTCGGCGCGCAGTTGCGCGCCCTTGACGCCCTTGCCCCCGCGGTGCTGCGAACGATAGTTGTCGCTGCGTGTGCGCTTGATGTAGCCACCGCGCGTGACGGTGACGACCATCTCTTCTTCGGGAATGAGGTCTTCGACGCTCATGTCGCCGTCGAAGCCGAACATGATCTCGGTGCGTCGATCGTCGCCGTAGCGGTCAACGATCTCGGTGAGTTCGTCACTCACGATCGTGCGCTGACGCTCGGGGCTGGCGAGAATCGCCTGGTAGTCGGCGATGAGGCGCTCGAGCTCGTCCGCTTGATCCTGAATCTTCTGCCGCTCAAGGGCTGCGAGTCGACGCAACTGAAGGTTGAGAATCGCCGTCGCCTGCAGCTCGTCGACGCCCAGCAACTGCATCAATCCGTCGCGAGCTTCTTCCGTGGTCTGCGAGCGGCGAATCAGGGCGATGACCTCGTCGAGAGCATCCAGCGCCTTCAGATAACCGCGCAAAATGTGGGCGTCGGCCTCTGCCTTGGCGAGGCGGAACGCCGTTCGGCGCACGATGACCTCGATTTGGTGCGACACCCAGTAGGTGATGAATCCGTCGATCGGCAGCGTGCGCGGCACGCCGTCGACGATCGCGAGCATGTTGGCGCCGAAGTTGTCTTGCAGCTGCGTGTGCTTGTAGAGGTTGTTAAGCACGACCTTGGCCACGGCATCGCGCTTGAGCACGACAACCAGGCGCTGACCGGTGCGACCCGACGACTCGTCGCGGATGTCGGCGATGCCGGCGAGCTTTCCTTCCTTGACGAGGTCGGCGATCTTGATCGCGAGGTTGTCGGGGTTGACCTGGTACGGCAGTTCGGTGATGACGAGGCAGGTACGGCCCTGAATCTCTTCGACCGTGACGACGGCCCGCATCGTGATCGAGCCGCGACCGGTGCGATAGGCATCGTGAATTCCCTTGACACCAAGAATCTGCGCGCCGGTCGGGAAGTCGGGGCCCTTGACGCGCTGCATGATCGCCTCGAGCAGGCTCTCGCGATCAGCTTCAGGGTTCTCGAGGTGCCACAGTGCCGCCGATGCCACTTCGCGCAGGTTGTGCGGCGGAATGTTGGTGGCCATACCGACGGCGATGCCGACCGAGCCGTTGACGAGCAGGTTCGGAAAACGGGCAGGCAGGATGCTCGGCTCGCGCGTTCTGCCGTCGTAGTTGTCCTGGAAGTCGACGGTGTCTTCCTCGATGTCGCGCACCATCTCCATGGCGAGCGGAGCCATCTTGGTTTCGGTGTACCGCGGCGCGGCTGCGCCGTCATTACCGGGAGACCCGAAGTTTCCTTGACCCGACGCCAGGGGATACCGCATCGACCACGGCTGCACGAGCCGAACAAGGGCGTCATAAATGGCCGAGTCGCCGTGCGGGTGGAACTGGCCCATGACATCGCCGACCACGCGCGAGCACTTCGAGTAGGCCTTGTCGGGTCGGTAGCCGCCATCGAACATGGCGTAGATCACACGGCGGTGCACCGGCTTGAGGCCGTCGCGGACGTCGGGCAAGGCGCGCCCGACGATGACGCTCATCGCATAGTCGAGGTAAGACCGCTGCATCTCGAGCTGCAGGTCGACTTGGTCGACGCGTCCGCCCGGACCGTAGTCGACCGGCTCGGTGTCGCTGGTGTCGTCTGCCATGGATAGTGTCCTTCAGTGGTGGTGTAATCGGGCGGCGAAACCTCGACTAAATGTCGAGGAAGCGCACGTCTTTCGCGTTCTGCTGAATGAAGGTTCGGCGCGACTCGACGTCTTCACCCATGAGGGTCGAAAACACGCTGTCGGCCATGGCCGCATCGTCGAGCGTCACCTGAAGCAGGGTGCGCGACTGCGGGTTCATCGTGGTGTCCCACAACTCTTGGTGGTTCATCTCGCCGAGACCCTTGTAGCGCTGAACGCCGTTGTCTTTCGGGATTCGCTTGCCCGCCGCGATTCCGGCTTCCATGAGCGCGTCACGTTCGCGGTCGCTGTAGACGTATTCGTGCTCGGCGTTGGTCCACTTCAACCGGTAGAGCGGTGGTTGTGCGAGGTAGACGTAGCCGAGGTCGATGAGCGGGCGCATGTACCGGAAGAGCAGGGTGAGCAGCAGAGTCGTGATGTGCTGGCCGTCGACATCGGCGTCGGCCATGAGGACGATCTTGTGATACCTCACCTTGTCGGGGTCAAAGTCTTCCCCGATGCCCGCTCCGAAGGCGGTGATCATGGCTTGCACTTCGGCGTTACCGAGCGCTCGGTCGAGGCGAGCCTTCTCGACGTTGAGGATCTTGCCGCGCAGCGGCAGGATCGCCTGAGTCTCCGGGTTGCGCCCCTGCACCGCAGAGCCGCCGGCCGAGTCGCCCTCGACGATGAAGATCTCGCTGAGCGACGGGTCTTTCGACTGGCAGTCTTTGAGCTTTCCGGGCATGCCGCCCGACTCGAGCAGACCCTTGCGGCGGGTTTGCTCGCGCGCCTTGCGCGCGGCGATGCGCGCGGCCGAGGCCTGCAAGGCCTTGCGAATGACGTCTTTCGCCTGTGCCGGGTTGCGCTCGAACCAGTCGGCCAGGTGTTCGCCCGCGATCTTCTGCACGAACGACTTCGCCTCGGTGTTGCCGAGCTTGGTCTTCGTCTGGCCTTCGAACTGCGGTTCACCGAGCTTGATCGAGATGACGGCCGTCAAGCCTTCGCGCACGTCATCGCCCGACAGGTTCTCGTCTTTTTCTTTCAGGATGCCCTTCTCACGGGCGTACTTGTTGACGAGTGTTGTGAGCGCAGCACGGAAGCCTTCTTCGTGCGTGCCGCCTTCGTGCGTGTTGATGGTGTTGGCGTAGGTGTGGACCGACTCCGAGTACGCGTTCGTCCACTGCATCGCGACTTCGAGGGCAATGCGGCGCTCGGTGTCTTCCGACTCGAAGGAAATGATCTCGGGGTGAACCACTTCGATCTTCTTCGCCGAGTTCAAGAATTCGACGTAGTCGACGAGACCCTTTTCGTACAAAAACTCTTCCCGGCGCGGTTCGCGATCGCTGGGCGCATCATCGTCGACGCGTTCGTCGGCAATGGTGATGCGCAAGCCCTTGTTCAAGAAGGCCATTTGCTGGAAACGCGTCCGGAGGGTGTCGAAGTCGAACTCGACGGTTTCGAAGATGTCGTCGTTCGGCCAGAAGGTGATGGTCGTGCCGGTCGAGTCGGTCTTCTCTGCTTGCGCGAGAGGAGCATCCGGAACGCCATTCTGATAGCTCTGCCGCCACACGCTGCCCTGTCGACGAACCTCAACCGCGAGTCGCTTCGAGAGCGCGTTCACGACAGAGCTGCCGACTCCGTGGAGGCCGCCCGAGACGGCGTAGCCGCCGCCGCCAAACTTTCCGCCGGCGTGCAAGATCGTCAGAACAACCTCGACGGTGGACTTCTTCTCGACGGGGTGTTCGTCGACGGGGATCCCTCGGCCGTTGTCGATGACCTGCACGCCTCCGTCGGCGAGCAGCGTGATGTGGATCGTGTCGCAGTGGCCCGCGAGTGCCTCATCGACCGAGTTGTCGACGATCTCGTACACAAGGTGGTGCAGACCGCGCGGACCGGTCGACCCGATGTACATGCCGGGGCGTTTGCGTACTGCCTCGAGCCCCTCGAGTACTTGAATGTCACCAGCGTCGTAGCTGTGATCGTTGCGAGGGGTGGGGGACGAGGTCGTCATGGAACGTTGGGCTCCCGCCGAGGTCGATCGTGGTGGCCGAAGACGGGGGCCGTGGTGAGGCTCCCTGCAGCGGGTCCATCCTACCAACTTAATGGCCTCCAGAGCCGCCAGACGGCCCCTCTGGGGAGATTTCGTGAGGCTGGTGGAGTGATTTGTCGGTGTGGCCCGCGAGGCTCAACCGTAGGTGTCGCGGGGCCCTCGGCCCGGAACCGAACGCGGCCCGCGCTTCCAACTGGGCGCACCCGGTCCGACGAAACGGATGCTCGACACCTCAGCATCGGGGTAGCGCTGCAGAATTGTGGTGAGAACCTCCGAACGCATGAGGCGCAGTTGGGTCGCCCACGCGGTCGAATCGCACTGCACCGTGAGGACGCCCTCGTCGATTCCGGCCGGTTCGCAATGGGCAGCGACGTCTGCTCCGACGAGCTCGGGCCACGAGGTCAAGAGCTCACCGCGTGCAAGCGGGGAAGTCCAGCCGAGCGTGCGTGTCATGCCATCAAGAACGTCCCCAATTCCGGAGGGGTCGCGCCCGCTTCCGAAGGGGGTCGACGCTCCCGGGGTTCGCACCGCGCGTCGGCGAGCGTCGGGCGAACGCATCGACGGATCACCGAAGACGCCTCTCAGCCGGCGGTACACCGAGACCGCTTCGTTGTCGGGAGGCATTGCGGCGTCTCCGTCGTTCGTCGTCATTCCGACACCTGCTGATCGATCGTTCCCGCCTCAATGCCGATTCGCGTTGCGGACAAGCGGGCTGGAACATCGGCCCCAACTGCGGCCGTGATGAGAACTTGCTCGAACCCTCCGACGGCGTCGGCCAGTCGTTCGCGGCGTCGTTCATCGAGTTCGGCAAAGACGTCGTCGAGGATCAGCACCGGATCACCCGCGACGGCCTCGGCTCGCAGCACTTCCGCCGAGGCCAACTTGAGTGCGAGGGCGTACGACCAACTTTCGCCATGACTGGCATAGCCGCGAGCGGGAAGCTCGTTCAGCGTAAGAACGAGATCATCGCGATGCGGCCCCACTAACGTCACCGCCCGCTCGAGTTCAGCTCGACGCAGCAGCGCAAGCCGAGCCCGAAAAGCGTCGGCAAGTTCCCCCTCGTTTGGTACCGACTCAGCAGGAACGGCGCTGTCATCATCATCCCCATGGATGCTCAGCCGGAGCGCCATCCGCGTGAGCTGATTCTCACCCGCGACAGCTGCGTAGGCCGTCGCGACGTACGGCCGAAGCGCGTCGACAAGATCAGCGCGCGCGACGATCAGTTCCGTGCCCAGACTTACGAGACGCTCGTCCCACACGTCGAGAGTGCTGAGGTTGTCGGCCGAAAGTCGTGATGCGCGAGCAGACTTCAAGAGCGAGTTGCGCTGGCGCACAACGCGGTCATAGTCGGCGATGACTCCCGCAAAGCGCGGCGTGCGCTGAACGACGAGGGTGTCGAGAAATGCTCGACGGCCTCCGGGGTCACCACGAATGAGCGACAGATCTTCTGGTGCGAAGATCACGCTCGTGAAATAGCGGGGCAGTTCGCGCAACCGCACCGGGTTTCGGTTGACCTGTGCACGATTGGGCGTTGAGCGATTCAGTTCGAGCTCGATCACGATCGCTCGATCATCGTTTTCGACGCGCATTCGCACAGTGCCAGATTCCGCCCCGAATCGAATCAGGGCCTGATCACTCGACACTCGGTGCGACGAGGAGCTGCCGGCGTAGGCAATCGCCTCGACCAAATTGGTCTTTCCTTGACCATTTCGACCGACGAACAAGACTGCGCCGGGCCTCAGCGCAACTTCAGCGTGCTCGTAATTGCGAAAGTTGGTGAGCGCGAGCTGCGTGACGTGCACGCGCGTCAGCGCAGCAGCAGATTCGGCTGCAGCAAGTACCGATAGTTGTCCGCGCCCGGCTGATCCTTCGACGACTGACTCGTAATGAGCACCGGCCCCGGCTTGTTCGGGTTATCCGTCTTTGTGAACGAGATGCGCACAAACTCGCTGTGCACAGCAGAAAGGCCATCGATCAAGAACTGCGGCTTCAACGACACGGTCGTTTCTCCGCCTGTCAGATGCGCGTCGATTGTCTCTGACGCTTGCGCGTTTTCGGAGCCGATCGCCTCGAGAGTTACTCCGTCGTCGGAGAAGCTGTACCGCAGGGCGGCATCGCGCTCGAGGACAAGCTGCACACGTCGCGTCGCTTCGATGAGTTCTGCGGTGTTCATCACGGCGTAGTTGTCGACCGTCTCAGGGAACAACCGCTTCACCGGCGGGAAGTTGCCCTTGATGAGCAGAGACGTCACGGTTTTCTGATCGGCCGAGAACGCGATGAGCTCGCGATCGCCGCCACTGACGATGGTGACCGTGACCGTGCCAGCGTGGGCAAAGATCTTGCCGATTTCCGAAAGAGTGCGCGCCGGCACAAGAGCCGTGACACCCTCGGAAACGGCACTGCTCTCCCAATCGATTTCACGGACAGCGACGCGATAACGATCGGTCGCGACAAGAGAAAGTCGATTGTCAGCAATCTCGAGCTGAACGCCCGTGATGACAGGAGTCACGTCGTCCCGCGATGCAGCAACGGACACTTGACCGACAGCGTCGGAGAATGCGTCACCGGGAAGCACCCCGGCATCGCCGTCAACAACGGGAAGGCTGGGGTACTCCTCGACGGGCATGCTCGAGAGCGTGAATCGGGCAGAGCCGCAGCGCACCGCGATCTTTCCGTCATCGGTCGAGAACTCGACGGGAGCGTTGGGAAGGCGCACCGCGATCTCAGCAAGCAGTCGCCCGGAGACCAACACGGTTCCGTCTTCGGTCACATCCGCCGTAATCGATGTCTGAGCTGAGACTTCGTAATCGAACGACGACAACGTCACCGTTGAACCCTCGGCACGCAAGAGGATCCCGCTGAGGATCGGCAAGGTGGTGCGCTGGGGAAGCAGCTTGACAGCGAACGACACTGCCTCGCTGAAGACATCGCGATTGACCTGGAACTTCACGCGGCTCCCTCTCGGTCGAACCTCACCCGTGGGCCCGGGGCCTTCCATACTGGCACAGCAATGGCGTGGGTGGTGGTTGGGCTTCTGACCTCAAGATGAATCGCCCCGGGTTTAGTGGAGGGCGAGTTCTCCCGACAACTGCTGCTGTCGGGTGTTGGTCTCACGGTAGTACGCGTTCTCCATCTCGAACGGGGTGAGATACCCGATCGAGGAGTGCAAACGGTTCTCGTTGAACCAGTGC
>CALRMP020000038.1:0-27402 GCA_943369205.1 Gulosibacter massiliensis
AACGCTGACGATCGCACTGCGCCCGTCAGCGAGGGTGGCAGCCGCAAGTTCCGCGAGCGTGCGCATCGCCGCGGGAACCCAGGTTCCTGGTGAGATTTCCACGGGCTGAGGGATCGCGGTGAGGGCGACGCGAGGAACCGAGATGGCGCCGTCGAGGTGCGCACCATCGAGCGCGTCATTGCCGCGCAGCGCGACAGCCAGCGACTCGGGTGTGTAGCCCGTGATGCCGGGCGCCGGCCGACGTTCCGCCGTGCGCCGCTGCGCTTCCGCGGGAGACTCGGCGCGGCGGGCCAACCAGGCTTTCTCGACACGCACTTGGCGCGGAGGCACCGCGAGTCGCACCACATCGCTCGCTCCCCCCGCTGCCCGATCAGCAGCCCGACGCACGAGCCGCCAGATCTGCGGGTCGAGCACGGCAGCGGGTGACACCACCTCGTCGAGCTCGCTCAGCACGCCGTCGTAGCCCACTTCATCGACGACCTCGACGATGAATCCCTTCGCTTGGCGGCCGGCGGAGCGCAACGGCACAAGCACGCGCACTCCGGGTGTCGCGTGGTCGCGCCACCGTTCGGGAATCCGGTAGTCGAAGAGCCGGTCGAGCTGAGGCAGGGGCGAGTCGAGCAGCACCCGAGCAATGGATGCCGAGGTCACGCTAGAGACCGGCCTCCGCGCGGAGCACGTCGACGCGGTCACAGCGTTCCCACGTGAAGTCGGGCAACTCGCGCCCGAAGTGACCGTAGGTGCTGGTCTGCGCGTAGATGGGCCGCAAGAGATCAAGATCGCGGATGATCGCACCAGGCCGGAGGTCAAATACTGTTCGAATCGCCTCAATGATGCGGGCTTCATCGACGTGCGCGGTGCCGAAGGTTTCGACATAGAGCCCGACCGGGGCCGCGGTGCCAATCGCATAGGCGACCTGCACTTCGAGTCGATCAGCGAGCCCCGCCGCGACGGCGTTCTTGGCGACCCACCGCATGGCGTACGCCGCCGACCGGTCAACCTTCGAGGGGTCTTTGCCGCTGAACGCTCCACCGCCGTGCCGCGAAGCACCGCCGTACGTGTCGACGATGATCTTCCTGCCGGTCAGCCCGGCATCACCCTGAGGCCCGCCGATCTCGAACCGGCCAGTCGGGTTGATGAGCACGCGGGGAGATTCGGGGTCGAAGCCGGCAGCCTCGAGAACCGGCACGATCACGCTGCGCCGCACCTCGTCGCGCAGTTGCTCGGTCGAGACCGCGGGCAGATGCTGCGTCGAGAGTACGACCGTCTCGACCGTGCGCGGTATCGCGCCCTCGTAGCCCACGGTCACCTGGGTCTTGCCGTCGGGAGCGAGGTAGTCGAGCACGCCCTGCTTGCGCACCTCGGCCAAGCGCTCGGCGAGGCGATGGGCGAGCCAAATGGGCAACGGCATGAGCTGCGGGGTTTCGGTCGTCGCGTAGCCGAACATGATGCCCTGGTCACCCGCGCCTTGCACGTCGCCCTCATCGGTGCTGTCGCCCTCACGCGACTCGAGGGCGGCGTCCACTCCGGCGGCAATGTCGGGTGACTGTTCACCAATCGACACCGAGACTCCGCACGAGCGGCCGTCGAACCAGACGTCGCTCGACGTGTACCCGATCTCGGTGACCCGCTGTCGAACAATCCCGGGGATATCGACGTAGCCGCTCGTCGTCACTTCACCCGCGACGTGCACGAGGCCCGTCGTGACGAGCGTCTCAACCGCGACCCGGCTTCTCTTGTCGACCGCCAGCAGTGCGTCGAGGATGCTGTCGGAGATCTGGTCGCAGATCTTGTCCGGGTGCCCCTCGGTGACCGACTCAGAGGTAAACAGTCGAAGCGCGGTCATGGGGTTCCTGTCGTCGATCGGCGAGCTATGGGGCCTCAGAAAGCTGTGCGGCTAGACCAGCAGGTCGAGAATACGGTGCGCCACCGACAGCTTGTCGCCGTCGGCCCGGTGCACCACGCTACCGTCGCCGTCGAGCACGACCACACTGTTCGTCGTGCTCCCAAAGCCCTCGGTCTGCCCCACGCGGTTCACCACGAGGAGATCAACGCCCTTTCGGCGGGCCTTCTCGGCGCCGATCTCCAGCAAGCGTGCGTCGTTCGGTTCCGTCTCCGCGGCGAACCCGACAACTCGCTGACCGGCGCGACGGGTCGCTGTCAGGCCCGCGAGAATGTCCGGCGTGCGCTCCAGCTCGAGTCGGAGGGTGTCGCCGACGGAGTCTTTCTTGATCTTTCCCGTGGCGGCCGTCACCGGTCGGAAGTCGGCAACAGCGGCGCACATGATCACGGTGTCAGCGACGAGAGCATGTTCGCGCATCGCCGCCTCGAGTTCGTGCGCCGTGGCCGCCGTGACGACGGTGGCACCGGCCGGGGCCTCGACCTCGAGGTTCGCGGCCACGAGTGTGACGGCAGCGCCGCGCGCGAGAGCAGCCTCGGCCAGCGCGACCCCTTGGCGCCCACCCGAGCGGTTGCCGATGAAGCGCACCGGGTCGAGCGCCTCACGGGTTCCTCCGGCCGAGATCACAAAGGTGCGGCCGACGAGGTCGCGTGGGCCGACGACGGCAAGGGCAGCGGACACGATGGCGTCGGGCTCAGACATGCGCCCAGGCCCCACATCGGTGCCCGTCAAGCGACCAGAGTCGGGGCCGACGACCGTGACGCCGCGTGAGCGCAGTGTGGCGATGTTGGCGACGGTCGCCGGGTGCTCCCACATTTCCGTGTGCATGGCCGGAGCGATCACGAGAGGGGCACGGCTGGCCAGCACCGTCGTTCCGAGAAGGTCGCCGGCAAGACCGGCGGCGAGTGACGCGATCGTGTGCGCCGTCGCGGGAGCGATCACGATCAGATCCGCGCGCTGCCCCAGAGCCACGTGGCGCACCTCGGCGACACCTTCGTAGAGGTCGGTGTGCACGGGGTTGCGGCTGATGGCCTCGAGCGTCGGCCGACCCACGAAGCGCAAAGCGCCTTCGGTGGCAACAATGTGTACGTCGTGACCCGCAACGACGAACTCGCGGGCCACTCCGACAGCCTTGTAGGCAGCGATACCGCCCGTGATGCCGAGCACGACCGTGAGGCGTCCCGGGTCACCCGGCGCCGTGGAGGTCATGCGATCGCGACCTAGTCCGTGAGGCGCGTGAGAACGAGCTTGTCCTCGTTGATCTCGTGCAGCGCGACCGAGAGCGGCTTGTCGTCGACGGTCGAGTCAACGAGCGGCCCGACGTTGTCGAACAGGCTTCCCTCGTGCAGGTCGGCGTAGTAGTCGTTGATCTGGCGTGCGCGCTTGGAGGCGAAGATGACCAGCTGGTACTTCGAGTCGACCTTCGACAGCAGTTCGTCGATGGGGGGCTCAATAATGCCGGAATTCTTGTCAGCCATGGGATGCTCGCTCTCGTTTCGCCCGGAGCACTTGAGTCTGCGGGTCTCGCTATCGCGCCGAGCCGGCGCGACCGGACGGCCGCGCTCCGCCACTGGGCACTGTGAGCAAGTCTACGACCTCCTGCGCAGCGCGGCGCACATCGTCATTGACGACGAGTTCGTCGAACTCGTCTTGAGCGGCCAGTTCGATGCGCGCGGTCTCCAGTCGTCGCGACTGCTCGTCGGGTGACTCCGTGCCACGCCCAACAAGTCGCCGCACGAGTTCTTCCCAACTGGGCGGCAGCAGAAAGACCAGGAGCGACTCGGGCATCGAGGCACGCACTTGCCGGGCTCCCTGGAGGTCGATCTCGAGAAGCACACTCCGCCCCGCGTTCAGTGCAGCGTCAACCGGCGGTCGCGGAGTGCCATAGCGAGAGGCGTTGTGCACCACCGCCCATTCCAGCAACTCACCACGCTCGATCATCGCGTCGAACTCCGCGTCGTCGACAAAGTAGTAGTGAACGCCGTCGACCTCACCAGGCCGCGGCGCTCGCGTCGTCGCCGACACACTCAAGAGCACGTCAGGGTGGTTCTCGCGAACGTAGCCAGCGACCGTGCCCTTGCCGACAGCTGTCGGGCCGGCGAGCACGACGAGGCGGCCTCGCCCGGGCACCGATTCCCGAGCGCGGAGCCACTCCCTCAACCGTTCCCGTTGTTTGGGGCCGACGCCGCCGAGCTTCTTCACGGGAGAGATCTGCAGTCGTTCCAGAACCTCGGCGACCCGCGCAGGGCCAAGCCCTCGTAGGGCCCCGAGCAACTCAGGAACGCGGATTCCTGCTTCCACTCCCCCGGGTTCGCGCCACGCGGCATCGGCAACCTCGAGGGCCGTTCGTATGCCCGAGCGCACGGCGCCTTTCACCTCGGCTCGCGCGCGGCGAGCAGCGACCGCTGCGCGCGAGGCTGCCGAGCGGTCGACATCGGGCATCGGGGCCGTCATGGCGACTCCAGTTCAGCGCGGTGGGCATCGAGAGCGTCGCGCAAACCGTCGGGCCCGGCCGACAAGACACTCCGCGTGACGGTCGGGATCACCTCACTTGCCGCCACTCCGTACACACGGCCAAGGTCACGCAGTCGTGTGCCCTGATAGCCGAAGCCGGGCCCCAACACCGGGGTGTGCTGCAGCAATACGGGGTCGATGCCGCTTGCCGTGATGGGTTCGGTTGCGCCGATGACCACGCCGATCGAGCCCCAGTCACGCGCACCCGCATTGCGCACGGCGACATCGCGCGCCAGCTGGCCGGCGACTGATCGCCCGCTGCCACTCACCGACTGCTGAACGTCGCGACCCTCGGGGTTGGAGGTTGCCGTGAGCACGAAGACGCCCTTGCCGTGCTCCAGCGCGAGCTCGATGACCGGATCAAGCGAGCCGAGGCCTTGGTAGGCAACCGCGGTCATGGCATCGGCCTCGAGCGGAGAACCCGGCGCGAGCCACGCCTCACCATAGGCAGCGGCCGTCGAGCCAATATCGCCGCGCTTGACGTCAGCGATGACGAGAAAGCCTGCGTCGCGCGCCGTTCGAATGACCTCTTCCAGCGCGGCATAGCCCGCACTGCCGAAGCGTTCAAAGAAAGCCGCCTGCGGCTTGACGATGCCGACGCGGCCGTGCGCGGCCTCAAGCGCTCGCAGGGCCAGCGTGCGGGCCCCTTCCGCGTCGTTGCTGAGCCCCCACAGTCCCAGCAGTGAGGTGTGCGGGTCGATTCCGAGGCACAACCGGCCGTGAGCATCCACGACCGACCGCAGACGGTCGCCGAACGAGATCATGCGCGCGCCGCCCGCGCGATCGCATAATCTTGCAGGCTTGTCACCGTGACCGGCTCGGTGGCCGTCTCCAGCGACGCGACCGCGGCCCCCACAGTGGCGATCGTGGTGAACAGGGGCTTGTCGGCCGCCACCGTCGCCGTGCGAATCTCGATGCCGTCAGCCCGGGCCGAGCGACCCGATGGCGTGTTGATGACGATGTCAACCTCGCCCGCATTGATGAGATCGACGATCGAGGGCTCGCCATCCGAGACGCCGCTGTGCTTGCGCACCACCCGAGCAGCGATACCGTGCCGCGCGAGCACCTCGTTCGTGCCTTCCGTGGCCCACAGCTCAAAGCCGAGCTGGTGCAGGCGCAGCGCCGGCAACACGACGGCGCGCTTATCGCGGTCGGCAACCGACACGAACACGACACCGTGCTTCGGCAGCCCGCCATAGGCCGCGTCTTGGCTCTTGGCGAAAGCGCGCGGGAAGTCGCGGTCGATGCCCATAACCTCGCCCGTCGACCGCATCTCCGGGCCGAGCACCGAGTCGACGATGACGCCCTCCCGGGTGCGGAATCGCTTGAACGGCAGCACCGCTTCCTTCACCGACACCGGGGCGTCGAGCGGCACGGTCGAACCGTCGCCCGCGGGCAGCAGGCCGTCGTCGACGAGCGAACGAATGCTCCGGCCGGTCATGATGAGCGACGCCGCCTTGGCAAGGGGAATGCCGAGCGCCTTCGAGACGAACGGCACCGTGCGCGACGCCCGCGGGTTCGCTTCGAGCACGTAGAGCACGCCGGCTCCGATCGCGAACTGGACGTTGAGCAGGCCGCGCACGCCGATTCCGGCGGCAATGCCGCGCGTCGCCTCCCGCACGCGATCAATGACGGTCGCCCCGAGCGTGACGGGCGGCAGAGTGCACGCGGAGTCGCCCGAGTGCACGCCCGCCTCTTCGATGTGCTCCATGATGCCGCCGATATAGAGCTCGTCGCCGTCGTAGAGCGCGTCGACGTCGATCTCCACGGCATCATCGAGAAAGCGATCGACGAGCAGCGGCTGCTCGGGCCCGATGATCGCTTGGTCTTTCACGCGATCGAAATAGTCGACGAGGCTGGGGCTGTCGTACACGATCTCCATGCCGCGCCCGCCAAGCACGAAGCTCGGGCGCACGAGCACGGGGTAGCCAATTCCCTCGGCAATCTCGACCGCACTATCAACATCGGTCGCCGTGCCGTTGCGCGGTGCCGTGAGGCCCGCGTCGTCGAGAATGCGTGAGAAGGCGCCGCGTTCTTCAGCGAGATCGATCGCATCGGGCGTTGTGCCGAGAATCGGCACGCCCGCACGCTCGAGCCCGTGGGCGAGGCCGAGCGCCGTCTGGCCGCCGAGCTGCACGATCACGCCGACGAGCTCACCCGTCGCCGCTTCGGCGTGGATGACCTCGAGCACGTCCTCGAGCGTGAGCGGCTCGAAGTAGAGGCGGTCGCTCGTGTCGTAGTCGGTCGAGACCGTCTCGGGGTTGCAGTTGATCATGATCGTTTCGAACCCGGCGTCGCGCAGGGCGAAACTCGCGTGCACGCAGCTGTAGTCGAACTCGATGCCCTGGCCGATGCGGTTGGGGCCCGAGCCGAGAATAACGACCTTGCGGGCATTGCTCGGGGCAACCTCCGTCTCGTCGTCGTAGCTCGAGTAGTGATACGGCGTGAGCGCCGGGAACTCGCCCGCGCACGTGTCGACCGTCTTGAAGACGGGTCGCACTCCGGCTGCCCAGCGCGCCTCGCGCACGGCGAGCTCGTCGAGGCCGCGCAGCTCAGCGAGCTGCGCATCGCTGAAGCCGTGGTCTTTCGCGTGCCGGATCACCTCGGCCGTGAGAGCGGGTGCCGCCGCGACCTCAGCCGCGACTTCGTTGATGAGCTGCATCTGGTCGAGGAACCACGGGTCGATTCCGGTCGCGACGAAGAGTTCGTCGATCGTTGCACCCGCGCGCATCGCTTGCTGCACCGTCACGATGCGGCCATCGGTGGGGATTCGGGATGCTGCGACCAGGGCATCCTTATCGCCGGGCTCGCCCTGCCAGTGGAAGCTGCTCCCCCGCTTTTCGAGGCTGCGCAACGCCTTCTGCAGTGCCGTGGAGTAGTTGCGACCGATCGCCATGGCCTCGCCGACCGACTTCATGGTCGTCGTGAGTTCGACATCGGCGCCCGGGAACTTCTCGAACGCGAAGCGCGGCACCTTGACGACGACGTAGTCGAGCGTCGGCTCGAAGCTCGCGGGCGTGACCTTGGTGATGTCGTTCGGGATCTCGTCGAGGCGGTAGCCGATTGCGAGCTTCGCGGCAATCTTGGCGATCGGGAAGCCCGTTGCCTTCGACGCGAGAGCGCTCGACCGCGACACGCGCGGGTTCATCTCGATAACGATGACGCGACCCGTCGCCGGGTCGACGGCAAACTGCACGTTGCAGCCACCCGTGTCGACTCCCACGTCACGAATGATGCGGATGCCGATGTCGCGCAAGTTTTGATACTCACGGTCGGTGAGCGTGAGCGCCGGGGCGACCGTGATCGAGTCGCCCGTGTGCACACCCACGGGGTCAACGTTCTCGATCGAACAGACGACGACCGTGTTGTCGGCACGGTCGCGCATGAGCTCGAGCTCATACTCTTTCCAGCCGAGAATCGACTCTTCCAGCAACACCTCGGTCGTCGGCGACTGGTGCAGACCGTCGGTCACCATGCGGATGAGCTGTTCGCGGTCGTGCGCGAAGCCCGATCCGAGGCCGCCCATCGTGAACGAGGGTCGGATCACGAGCGGGTAGCCGAGGTCGTCGGCGAACTTCACCGCTTCGTCGACCGTGTGCGCGATGTGGCTGCGCGCCACGTCCGCACCCGCGTCGAGCACCAGTTGCTTGAAGAGCTGACGATCTTCTGCCTTGTGAATGGCCTCGAACGACGCGCCGATGAGTTCGACGTCGTACTTCGCGAGAATGCCGCGCTCGTGCAACGCGATCGCTGCGTTGAGGGCCGTTTGGCCGCCGAGGGTCGGAAGCACCGCATCCGGCTTCTCTTTCGCGATGATCGCTTCGATGACCTCAGGCGTGATCGGTTCGATGTAGGTCGCGTCGGCGAAGTCGGGGTCGGTCATGATCGTCGCCGGGTTGGAATTGACCAGGATGACCCGGATGCCCTCCGCCCGCAGCACGCGGCACGCCTGGGTTCCCGAGTAATCGAACTCGGCTGCCTGGCCGATGACGATTGGGCCTGAGCCGATCACCAGAACACTGTTGATGTCGTCGCGCTTGGGCATCAGGCGTCGGCCTTCCCGGTGGTGCCCACGACAAGATCATGGAAACGGTCGAACAGATAGGTGGAGTCGTGCGGGCCGGCCGCCGCTTCGGGGTGGTACTGCACCGAGAAGGCGGGAATGTCGAGTGCGCGCAGGCCCTCGACGACCTGGTCGTTGAGACCAATGTGGCTCACTTCGACACGCCCGAAGCCCGCGGGGCTCTCGACGACGCCCTCGAGCGGTGCATCGACCGCAAAGCCATGGTTGTGCGCCGTGATCTCGATGCGGCCTGTTGCCTTGTCAAGCACGGGCTGGTTGATGCCGCGGTGGCCGTAGGGCAACTTGTAGGTCTCGAAGCCCAGCGCACGGCCGAGCAACTGGTTGCCGAAGCAAATGCCGAAGAACGGCAAGCCCGCACGCAAGATCGCCCTCAACAACTCGACGTGCGCCGCGCTCGCCGCCGGGTCGCCCGGGCCGTTCGAGTAGAAGACAGCGACGGGCTCAATCGCCATGACCTCGTCGAACGACACGGACTGCGGCAGCACGTGCACCTCGAAGCCGCGCTCGGCAAGGTGCCGCACGGTCGCCTCTTTGATGCCGAGATCGAGAACAGCGAGGCGGCCGACCGGAGTGCCGACCGCGTCGACAACGCGGGCGGAATCGACCGAAACCTCCGCCGACAGATTCCGGCCCGACATCTGCGCGGACGATTGCACAATCGCGAGTTGCTCGCTCTGGTCCAGCGCCGCGTCGGGCCCCGAGAAGATGCCCGCGCGCATCGCGCCGCCCTCGCGGATGCGCCGCGTCAGGGCCCGCGTGTCGATGCCGCTGATGCCGACGACGCCGTTCGACTCAAGGTCGTCGTCCAAGCTGCGCGATGCCCGGTGGTTCGAAACCCGGCGCGCAGGGTCGCGCACGACGAATCCCTCGACCCAGATGCGCCGCGACTCTTCGTCGGCATCGTTCATGCCCGTGTTGCCGATGTGCGGAGCCGTCATGACCACGATTTGCCCCGCATAGCTGGGGTCAGTAAGGGTCTCTTGGTAGCCACTCATCCCGGTGGCGAACACTGCTTCGCCCACGGTGCGTCCCTCCGCTCCGTAACGACGGCCAACAAACCGGGTTCCGTCTTCGAGCACGAGCACGGCGGCAGAACTGGTCACGATGCGACTTCCTCAATGGTGTCGGTAGCGGGGAGCAGGGTGGAGACGGCTGACACGAGCTGGGTGGCGTCTGTCGGGTTCGGGAGGCGGAAGTAGCTGTCGACCGGGGTCGACCCGAGCATCCAGCCAATGACGACGAGGCCATCGCGCTCAACAACACGGTCAATTGCCCACGTCGCGCGACCGGTACTCCTCAGGTCGGCAGCGGGAATGTGCGCAGGCTCAGAACCGCGACGGTCGAGCACGATGCCCTCGGGATGCACGGCCACGGTTGCGCGAGAGCGAAACCCGAGGCCCCCCACCGCAATACGCTCGAGCGGTTGGTTCGCGTAGGTCGTGGCGACGTACCAGCCCTCGACGACGAGTAGTGCGGCGCTCAGCTGCTCGGGAATCGCGGCGAGCCCCTCGAGCCCACTCTGGCATCGTCGGCGGCGCTGCCACCCCAGGAACATGAGCCCGACAAGCGCTGTGATCAGACCCAGGATCATCAGCGTGGGAAGCAGCCTATCCACGAGAAACCTCCTCGTGAGCGGCCGCAACGGCGTCGGGCTCAACCAGTTTGCCCTCGAACACCGTGCTGACTCCGCGATGCACGGTGTGCATGACACGACCGGGCAGCAGGTCGCCGAGATAGGGCGTATTCACGCTGCGCCCGCGAAGATCGTCGACACTCCACGACCGCTCGCTCGTGGCATCGACGAGGACAAGATTTGCGGGGCTACCGATCGCGAGCGGCTCGGCGTAACCCTCCACGCGGCCGATCGCGGCGGGCGCGACCGAGAGCACGCGCGCCACGTCTTCCCACGACAACTGGCCCGACTCCACCATGGTGCGCTGAACGACGCTGAGGGCCGACTCGAGTCCGACCATTCCGAACGCAGCCTCTGCCCACGTGCACTCTTTTGCTTCCGTGGGGTGCGGGGCGTGATCGGTCGCCACGATGTCGATCGTTCCGTCGGCAAGGGCGGCCCGCAGGGCAAGCACATCCTCGTTGCGACGCAGAGGCGGGTTCACCTTGAACCGCGCGTCGTAGCCGACCGCGAGCTCTTCCGTAAGCAGCAGGTGGTGGGGCGTGACCTCGGCGGTGACCGCAATGCCGCGGGCCTTGGCCCAACGCACCACATCGACCGACCCGGCCGTCGAAACGTGGCACACGTGCAGCCGAGCGCCCACGTGGTGCGCGAGAAGGACATCCCGCGCGATGATCGATTCTTCGGCGACCGCGGGCCACCCTGCGAGCCCCAATTCGCTCGACAGAACGCCCTCATTCATCTGAGCGCCCTGGGTCAGGCGCGGCTCTTGTGCGTGCTGAGCAACGACACCATCGAACGTCGCGACATACTCCAGCGCTCGGCGCATGATGAGCGGGTCGTGAACACAGTGGCCGTCATCACTGAAGACGCGCACGGCAGCCGACGACCGCGCCATCGCCCCAATCTCGGCGAGCTGCTCGCCCGCAAGGCCGACCGTGACGGCCCCGATGGGGCGAACGGTGGCATAGCCGTGACGCTCGCCGAGGCGCTGCACTTGTTCGACAACGCCCGCCGTGTCTGCCACGGGAGACGTGTTGGCCATGGCGTGCACGACCGTAAACCCTCCGGCGGCCGCGGCACGGGTTCCGGTCAGCACGGTTTCGCTCGCTTCTCCCCCGGGCTCGCGCAAGTGGGTGTGCAGGTCAACAAGCCCCGGCAAAGCAATGAGGCCTGCCGCGTCAATGACGCGCTCATCGGACTCGTCCGGGAGTGACCCGCGCGCGACGATGACGCCGTCGCGAATGCGAATGTCGTCGGTGTGGAGGCCCAGGAGCGAGGCCCCGCGAATTAGCAAGCCGGTCATCGTTCGCCTCCGATTGGCTCGACTGAATCTGACGACCCCGCAACCAGCAGGTAGAGCACAGCCATGCGAATCGACACCCCGTTCGTGACTTGAGCAAGCACCGTCGACCGGTCGGAGTCGGCAGCGGCGGACGAGATCTCCAGTCCTCGGTTCATCGGACCGGGGTGCATGACTATCGTATCGGGGGCCAGTCGGGCCAACCTCTCCGCCGTCAAGCCCCACTCGCGCGCGTACTCGCGCGTCGACGGGAAGAACGAGTCGCGCATGCGCTCCGACTGAATGCGGAGCATCATGACGGCGCCCGGGGCCGCCTCAAGCGCCTCATCGAGGTGCTCGTGCACCGCAACTGGCCACTGATCAACGCCGATCGGGAGCAGCGTGCGCGGCGAGACGAGGTGCACCTCGGCGCCCAGTGTCGTCAAGAGCCAGACGTTCGACCGAGCGACGCGCGAGTGGAGGATGTCGCCCACAATCGTCACCCGAAGCCCGGCGAGGTCACGGCCGCGCGAGTGCGCACCGTGCAGCCGAGAACGCATCGTGAAGGCATCGAGTAAGGCTTGAGTCGGGTGCTCGTGAGTGCCATCACCCGCGTTGATGATCGCCGCATCGACCCACCCGGCATGAGCGAGTTGGTGGGCCGCACCGGAATCGTGATGGCGAACGACGATGGCATCGGCTCCCATCGCGGCAAGGGTCTGTGCGGTGTCTTTCAGGCTTTCGCCCTTCGAGACGCTCGACCCCTTGGCCGAGAAGGTGATCACGTCGGCGCTGAGCCGCTTGGCGGCCGACTCAAACGACAAACGTGTCCGCGTCGAGTCTTCAAAGAACAGGTTCACGACCGTCTTGCCGCGCAACGGCGGGAGTTTGCGCACCTCGCGGTCGGCCGTCTGCGCCATATCTTCGGCCACATCGAGAATCTGAATCGCCGTGTCGCGGGGAAGGTCGCGCGTGCTCAAGAGGTGTCTCATGGCTCGATCGTCACCTCATCGATGCCGTCAACCTCAGCAAGCCGAACCGACACTCGTTCTGAGGTGGCGGAAGGCAGGTTCTTGCCAACAAAGTCGGCCCTGATCGGCAGTTCTCGGTGGCCGCGATCGACCAGTACCGCGAGTCTCACGACGCGGGGTCGTCCGTGGTCGACCAGCGCATCGAGCGCTGCTCGAATCGTGCGCCCGGAATAGAGCACATCGTCGACGAGCACCACGATGGCGTCGTCGATGCCGCCCGGTGGAATCCGAGTCGGCGACGGAGTGCGCGTGGGCGTGCGGGCAAGGTCGTCTCGATACAGCGTGATGTCGAGCGACCCGGCCGTCGAGACGCCGGGTTCGATCTCCTCCACGATCCGCTGGATGCGCTCGGCAAGAGTCGCGCCTCTGGTTGGGATGCCGAGAAAGACGAGACGGCCATCGCCGCGCCGGCTCTCGAGCACTTCGTGGGCGATGCGGCGCAATGCGCGGGTGATGTCAGCGTCGTGCAGCACTGTGCGTGCGACCACTCTGACCTCCTTTCCCGCCTCACAGGACGGTGGTTAAAGGACGTCGAACTACCTGCGACTCTACCCGGTTCTAGCCCCAGCGTTTCAGCAGGGCGCGCTCGCCGATTCCGATCAGGGCATCGGTCGTCTTGCCGAGCACGCCGAGCAGGATGATCGCCAAGAACAACCGGTCCATTCGGCCATTGTTCTGCGAGTCGATCAACAAGAAGCCCAGGCCCATCGAGGAACCCGCGAGCTCAGCAGCCACGAGAAACAGCCACGACTGCACGAGGGCGAGTCGCAAGCCGGACACCACCGCGGGCACAACCGCCGGCAACTGCACCGTGGTCAAGAGCCGCCCCCGCGTGAGCCCGAACGCTCGGCCGACCTCAACCAGGTGCGGGTCGACATGCCGCAAGGCTCCAGCTACGACGGTGAACACCGGAAACGCTGCACCGATGGCGATGAGCGTGATCTTGGGCGGTTCAAAGATGCCGAGAAGAATCACCAGCAACGGCAACCAGGCCAGTGACGGCACCGCCCGGATGGCCCCAAGAGTCGGGCTGAGCAGCTTCGAGGCGAGCGGCGACAAACCCACGAGGGCGCCGAGCACGAGACCGATCGAGGCTCCGATCGCGAAGCCCGTGAGCACGCGCTGGATCGAGATCGCGATGTAGGTGAAGAGCAGGCCCGCCTCGGCGAGCTCGACAGCAGCGGCGACGACCTGTGCCGGTGACGGCAACAGGAAGTCGGGCACGTCGGTGTACTCCGCAGCGACCCACCACGTGGTGAGCAGCAGCACGGGCAGGATCGACCCGAGAACGACGGTTCCGAGGTTCATCCGGCCCCGCCGCGGGTCAGAGAGCGCCGTTCCCGCCGCCGAGAATCCGAAGGAGTCTGCCCACGTGAATAACGACGCCGCCCGGCGCCCCTGCGTGCCAGGGGGCCGGACGGGCGGAACGCTCCCGCGTTCGTCGAAGCTCATGCTCAGCCGATTCTCGCCGGGTCGGCTGCCCGCGCGAAGGTGTCGTTGAAGAGCGAGGCGAGGGCGTCATCGATGAGTTGCTGGTTCGAGACGTCACCACTTTCGACGAAGATCGGGCCAATGATCTCGAGCACCGCACGGTGCACGTCGCCCGGTGCGTTGTCGGTGTCGATGACCGTGCGCGCAATCGTCGCTTCCGCGATGGCGATGTCGATGCCGGCCACTTCCGCAAGAATTGCTGCGGTCTCGTCCGGGTTCTCGAGAGCCCACGCGCGCGCCTTCTCGTAGGCGTCAGCAACGAGCTGGGCCAGGTCGGGGTGGTTCGTGATGAAGTCCTCGGTCGCATTCAAGAACCCGTAGGAGTTGAAGTCGACGTTGTCGTAGATGATCTCGGCGGCGCCGTTCGCGACCGACGTGGAGAGCAGCGGGTCGAGGCCTGCCCACGCATCGACTGCGCCCGTCTCGAGAGCCGTCTTGCCGTCGGCGTGCTGCAGGTTTTGCAGGCTGATGTCGCCCAGACCAAGCCCCGCTTCACCAAGTGCCTGCAGCAAGAAGAAGTAAGGGTCGGTGCCCTTGGTCGCCGCGACCGTGCGCCCCTCGAGGTCGGCGACGCTCGAGATATCCGAGCCGGTCGGCACGAGAAGAGCCGCCCAGTTCGGCTGAGTGAAGATCGTGATCGTCTGAATGGGGCTGCCGTTCGACCGCGCAAGCAGAGCCGCCGAGCCCGCAGTCGACCCGACATCGATCGCTCCAGCGCGCAAAGCTTCGTTCGCCTTGTTTGAGCCGGCGGACTGCACCCAGGTCACCTCAACGTCGTCGCCGAGCTCGGCTTCGAGCCATCCCTGGTCTTTGATGACGAGGCTCAGCGGGTTGTACGTGGCGAAGTCGAGAGTCAAGGTGGTCGCTGACCACTCCGACCCGTCGGCGGGGGGCTCGGGGGCAGTGCCTTCACCGGCGACGCATCCCGTCATCGCCATGGCGGCCACGGCGAGCGTCGCGGTCAGCAAGGTCGTTTTCGTACGGATGGTCATGATTGCCTTTCGTGGGTGGTGGAGCATCGGTGGTGGCGATGAGAGAACGGTCAGGCGCCGCGATGGCTCGGCACCCCGAGGGCATCGAGCAACAGGGCGCGCAGCTTGATGAGCACCGACGACGCGCGATCACGCGGTCGCGCCCCCGGTACCTCGAGAATGCGGCTGATCGTGGCACCGGGCCGGTCGTGGCGCGTGCCGAGCAGCACGATGCGATCAGCGAGGGCGAGCGCCTCGTCGACGTCGTGCGTGACGAGAACGATGGTCGCGGGTTCGGCGCGGTGAATGTCGACGAGCAGGTCTTGCATGGTGAGCCGCGTGAGGGCGTCGAGAGCGCCAAACGGCTCATCAAGCAGCAACACACCCGGGCCACGCGCCAGGGCGCGAGCGAGCGAGACGCGCTGGGCCATTCCGCCCGAGATCTGGCGGGGCTTGAGCGCCGCCGAGGCTGACAACTGAACCAGGTCGAGCAATTCGGCAACGCGATCGCGGCCGGATGCCCGCTCGACCCCGCGCGGAAGCCCGAGCTCGACGTTGCGCGCCACGGTGCGCCACGGCAGAAGTCGCGGCTCTTGGAACGCGACCGCGCACCGCTGGTCGGCGGCCGCGACCGGTGCATGGTCGATCGTGATGGTGCCGGCGGTCGGACGATCGAGGCCGCTGATTTGCCGCAGGAGAGTCGATTTGCCGCACCCCGACGGGCCGAGGAGCGCGACGATCTCGCCCGGAGCAATCGTCAGGTCGACGTCGCGCAGCACCACGGTCGGCTCAGACCCAGGTGCCGTCGGGAACGCCCGCCCGACGCCGCGCAACGAGACCGACAGCGCGGCACTCGTGACGGCGGGAGAGGAACTGATCGACATGGCCTCACCGTATGAGGGCGAGAAGAGGTGCGGCAAACCGGCCAGACACGGTTCGACACGAAGCGAAACACAACGTCACACAAGCGGTGCGAACGGTTCTTCACCCCGTCTGTCAGGGGCGGTGCTGCGCCTCGTGTGCGCGCACGTCGTCGGCCCGAACTGCTTCAGCGATCGCTCCGAGCACCCCGTTGACAAACCCCGCGCTGTCCTCGGTTGAGAGCACGCTCGCCAGCTCAGCCGCCTCGGCGATTGCGACTCCGACGGGAATCTCGGGGTTGTGGCGCAGTTCCCACGTCGCGAGTCGCAAGACCGCGCGGTCGACAACCGGCATGCGTGCGAGAGACCAGCCAACGGCGTGTTCGACGATCAGCGCGTCGATGTCGGCGTGATTGTCGCTAATGCCGCGAACGATCTGCTCGGCATATGGCCAACTCGAGGCCCGCTGCGGCAGGGTGGCCGCGCGCCGGGTCTCCTCGTCGAGCACTTCAGCAAGCGGAACCTGACGAACGTCCGCGACATACAACATGTCGAGGGCGCGCTTGCGTGCTTTGCTGCGGGCGCTCACTACTCGTTCACGCGGCCGAGGTAGTCACCCGAGCGAGTGTCGACCTTGACCTTGGTGCCTGTCTCGAGAAACAACGGAACCTGAATCTCGTAGCCGGTCTCGAGAGTGGCGGGCTTGGTGCCGCCGGTCGAGCGGTCACCCTGGAGACCCGGCTCGGTGTAGGTCACTTCAAGAACGACGGAAGCAGGAAGGTCGAGGTACAGAGCCGCACCCTCGTGCATCGCGATCGTGACCTGCTGGTTCTCGAGCATGAAGTTGGCAGCATCGCCGACGACCGTCGCGGGCACGGTGACCTGCTCGTAGTCGGTCGTGTCCATGAAGACGTAGTCGGCACCGTCTTGATACAGGTAGGTGTAGTCGCGGCGATCGACCGTCGCGAAATCGACCTTGGTGCCGGCGTTGAACGTCTTGTCGACGACCTTGCCGCTCATGACGTTGCGCATCTTCGTGCGCACGAACGCGCCGCCCTTACCAGGCTTGACGTGCTGAAACTCGATGACGTTCCAGAGCTGTCCGTCGAGGTTGAGCACACTGCCGTTCTTGATGTCGTTCGTGGTCGCCATGAGCGTAGAGAGTTCCGTTCCGGTGAAGAGAGTTCCGTCGTGCGGCGCGAGAGGGCCGCCGGGGAAGTCTAGTCGACCCGGAATGTTCCGCGCGGGGCGGGGCAGTCGTCAGTACGCGCGCACGATGTAGTCGAGCGCCAACCGATACGAGTCCGCTCCGAACCCGGCGATGACACCCGTCGCCACGCCGCTCACCACGCTCGTGTGTCGAAACTCTTCGCGCGCATGCGGATTCGACAGGTGCACTTCGACAACAGGCACTCCGGCTTCGGTCACGAGAGCAACCGCATCGCGCAGGGCGTAGCTGTAGTGCGTGAAGGCTGCGGGGTTCACGATCACGGGAGTGCGAGCATCCACTGCCTCATGCAACCACCCGATCAGTTCGGCCTCGTCATTCGTCTGACGAAGGTCGATCGAGACTCCGGGAGCCGCGTCGACGAGCAACAGGCGCAGGTCATCGAGCGTCGCGGTGCCGTAGATTTCGGGCTCGCGCGTGCCGAGTCGGTTGAGATTGGGCCCGTTGAGCACGAGCACGCGAGTCGCGGTCATGGCGCCACCCTATCGGCGAGGGCGGTCACTCCCCCACCTCCTGATAGGCCGCGTAGAGCATCGATTCATCGGTTCCATTGAGCACGCGGGGCTTGGCGACGTCGTCGAGAACGATGAAGCGCAGCATTCCGGCCCGCGCCTTCTTGTCGCGCTGCATCGTTGCGAGCAGCGTCTTCCAGCGACCGAGCGGGTAGCTCGTGGGCAAGGTCAACGAGGCGAGAATTCGGCGGTGGCGGTCGACCTGCTCGGCCGATAGCGAGCCAGCGAGGTGCGCGAGTTCGGCCACGAAGACCATGCCGATCGAAATCGCCGCCCCATGACGCCAGCGGTAGCGCTCGGCGTGCTCGATCGCGTGGCCGAGCGTATGACCGTAGTTGAGAATCTCACGGAGCCCTTGCTCGGTGAAGTCGTCGCTCACGACCGCCGCCTTCACCCGGATGCTGCGCTCGATGAGCTCGCGAAACGCCGGGCTCGTGCGATCGGTAGCGACACTCACGTCGGCCTCGAGCAAATCGAGAATGATCGGGTCGGCGATGAACCCGCACTTCACCACTTCGGCGAAGCCGGCGAAGATCTCGTTCTGCGGCAGGCCATCGAGCAGATCAAGATCGACCAACACACTCGTCGGGGCCCAGAACGCGCCCACGAGGTTCTTTCCCTCGGCGGTATTGATGCCGGTCTTGCCGCCGATGGCCGCATCGACCATGCCGAGCACCGTCGTCGGAACCTGCACGAGGGGAACTCCGCGTAGCCACGTTGCCGCGACGAAGCCCGCGAGGTCGGTCGTGGCTCCCCCGCCCAGGCCAATGACGGCATCCGTTCTGGTGAAGTCGGTCTGGCCCATGATCTGCCAGCAGAAGGCAGCCACCTCGACGCGCTTCGCGCCTTCGGCATCAGGAACCTCGGCGAGCAGCACCTCGGCGCGCCCGGCCAACTGTTCGCGCAACGCCTCTGCCTTCTCCGCCAGCGGCGGAGCGTGAACGATGAGCACCTTGGCGACCGTCGGCGGCAAGACCGCTCCCAGCTCGGCGAGCCCTCCGCGCCCCACGATGACGTCGTAGGCGCCGCCCCCGGTCACGGAAATGACGGTGTGGTCGGTCATGATGCTCCTCGCACGGATTCGCGGTGTCTCACCCAGTCGGCCACCTCGTCCGCGATGTGGTCGATGGGTCGGGTCGAGGTGTCCCACGTCGCCGCGGCAAGGGAGGCGTAGGTGCTCGCCCGGCTCTCGACGAGCCGCTCCCACGCCTCGATGCCGTTGCGCACGAGCGGGCGCGTTTCGGGGTCGAGCCGGGCCGCCGCCGCTTCCGCGCTGACGGTCAACAAGACGACGGGATGCTCACGAACCGCCTCAGCAACCGCCGGTGTCATGACGGCGCCGCCTCCGAGCGCCACGACTGCGCGTTGCGCAAGAGCGCCCTGCACGGCCGCCGCTTCGAGCTCGCGAAAGGCGGCTTCGCCGCGGCTATCGAAGATCGCGGCGATCGGCCCGTGCTGGGCGACGATGACGGCATCGGTGTCAACAAAGGGAAGGTCGAGGCGCCGGGCAACCCTCTTGCCGACACGGGTCTTGCCGGCAGCGGGCGCACCGATGAGGACGACGACAGCGCCGTCACCCGACGCGGACGCCTCAGGCACGGCCGTCAACGACCGCCGTCGTGAGGTTCGCGGGCATGGCGTCGAGGTAGGCCTGGCAGTTTCGTCGCGTTTCGGCGAGGGAATCGCCTCCGAACTTCTCCAGCATCACTTCGGCGAGAACGAGAGCGACCATCGCCTCGGCAACGACCCCGGCTGCCGGCACGGCGCAGACGTCGGAGCGCTGGTGGTGAGCGGGCGCCGCTTCCCCCGTCGAGGTGTCGATCGTGCGCAAAGCGTGCGGAACCGTCGCGATGGGCTTCATGCCGGCGCGCACACGCAAGACTGTCCCGGTGCTCATGCCCCCCTCGGTGCCACCCGCTCGATCACTGAGCCGTTCGATGATGCCGTCGTCGACAACGAGCTCGTCGTGAGCTGCTGAACCCCGACGCCGGGTGGTCTCGAAGCCATCACCGACCTCGACGCCCTTGATCGCTTGAATGCCCATGAGCGCCGCGGCGAGCTTGGAGTCAAGCCGGCGGTCCCAGTGCACGTACGACCCGAGCCCCGGCGGAACACCGTAGGCAAGCACTTCAACGATGCCGCCCAGAGTGTCGCCCGACTTGTGGGCGTCGTCGACCTCGGCGACCATCGCCGCACTGGTCTCGGCGTGCAGACACCGCATGGGGTCGGCGTCGAGCCGGTCGACGTCATCGGGCACCGGCAACGGCGCGTCGTCGGGCACCCGCACGGGGCCGATCGAGAGCGTGTGCGCAACGAGCCGAATGCCGAGTTCGCTGAGGAACGAGCGGGCAACGGCGCCGAGAGCGACCCGCGCAGCCGTTTCGCGCGCACTTGCACGCTCGAGCACGGGGCGCGCCTCATCGAAGCCGTACTTCTGCATTCCCACGAGGTCGGCATGCCCAGGGCGGGGTCGTGTGAGGGGAGCGCCGCGGGCGCCGGTGAGCTCTGCCGGGTCGACGGGGTCGGCGCTCATGATCGTGGTCCACTTGGGCCACTCGGTGTTGCCGATACGCAGTGCGATCGGGCTGCCCATGCTGAGCCCGTGGCGCACACCGCCCGAGATCGCGAGTTCGTCTTGCTCGAACTTCATGCGGGCTCCGCGGCCATACCCGAGCTTGCGACGTTGCATATCGGCCTGAATTGCCTCGCGCAGCACGGGAACCCCGGCCGGCAAACCTTCGAGCACGGCAATCAATTCAGGGCCGTGGGATTCCCCAGCAGTCAACCAGCGCAGCATGCCTCCATCCTCCCATGCGCGACGGGGTCAGGATGCTCGCACCCCACGCCCGCCACCCACGGCCGCACGGCACCGCGTCTCGACGTCAGGCGGCGTCGAGCGCCGCGCGCATCACGCGTTCGATGCCCGGCTCGTCGTCAAGAGGCACGTCGGTCTGACCGGACACGAAGAACCGCACTTGCCGCACCGCTTGGTGCAGCAGCATGTCGCGACCCGACGCGACGCGGCCACCGACCCCGAGCCACTGAGCGGCGAGCGGCCCCGGCCACGGGTGATACGTCACATCGAGTGCTACCGCCGTCGTGCGGGCGTCAAACGGCATCAGTTCGTGCAGAGCGACGCCATTCGGCAGTGTCCACGCCACGACGTCGGCACCGTCAACCACGTGCACGAGATCGCTCAGCCGCACGACGTCGAACTCCAGCCCGAGCTGGTCGGCTAGCTCGCGAATCGCCAGCGCGCGGGCCACATCGCGCACCGCGACTGTCACACTGCGAACGCCCAACTCGTCGAGCGCGACGACCACCGAGCGAGCAGTTGCCCCGGCACCGGCAACGACAGCGTGGTGCGCAGAGTCAAGCCCCGCATCCACCACCGCGCGCACGATTCCGGCAACGTCGGTGTTCCGCGCGATACGGCGGCCGTCATCGGTGAGCAGCAGGGTGTTGGCGGCTCCCGTGAGCTGGGCGGGAGCATCCGCCTCATCGGCGATGCGAAGCAACTCTTCTTTCAAGGGCATCGTCGCCGACAGCCCGCGCCATTCGCTGCCGAGACCGTCAACGAAACCTGCTAGTTCGCTCTCGCTCACCTCATGACGGTCGTAGTGCCAGTCAAGCCCGAGGTAGTCGTACGCCGCCGAATGCAGCACCGGCGACAGCGAGTGTGTGATCGGCTGGCCGACGACGCCGAGCCGCCTACTCACAGTAGACAGCGTTCTCCTCGCTCGCTCGGCACCACGCTCGCAACTGAGCGACGCCTCTCTCGTGCTGCGCGAGAGTCTCGGAGAAGACGGTCTCTCCTGTGGCGAGATTGACCGTGACGAAGAAGAACCAGGGGCCGTCGGCCGGGTTGAGCACCGCGTCGACCGCGAGATCGCCGGGCGCTGCAATCGGGCCAACCGGGAGGCCGGTGATGACGTACGTGTTGTACGGGTTATCGGCGTCGAGCGCATCGCCGCTCGACCACACCGAGCCGGTCTCTCCCGCGCCGTACTGCGTCGCCGAGTCGAACTCGAGGCGCCAGCCTTCCGCAAGGCGATTCTCGATCACACGCGACACGCGATAGAAGTCATCAGCCAGGCGAGCCTCACGCTGGATCAGCGAGGCTTTCGTCAGCACCGTGTGGCGATCGGCCTCCGCGACGCCCGCTGCGTCGAGTCGACGGAATGTCTCATCGACGAGAGTGCGAATGTGGTCTTCGGCCGTGGTGTTCGGCTCAAACGTGTAGGTCGCCGGGAACAGGTAACCCTCGATGTTCGGCGCTTCCGCGGGAACCCCGTAGATCGACGGGTCAGCGATCGCCGCCTCGTAATCGGCGAGAGGAATGCCGGTGCCTGCCGAGAGCGCTTCAATGACCTCACCCGCGCGCAAGCCCTCGCGAACCGTTGCACTCAACTCGACCTTGTTGTCGGGGTTGAGCAGTGCGTCAAGTGCCGACTGGGCCGACATCTCTTCCTGCAAACGGTAGGTGCCAGGGATGAACTGGATCGACGAGTCGGCGAGGAGCAGGTCGTAGAACGCGTCGAAGGTCATCGTCACGCCCTGCTCGACGAGCGAGGTCGCGACATCAGCGCCGATCTCCCCGCTGTAGATCGTGACGAGAACCTCGGTTCCGTTTCCGGCGCCCTCGAAGTCGTTCGGCAGTTCCCACCCGAGCAGTTCACGCACTTGAGATTCGTAGGTGGTCCAGACGTACCAGCTCGCTGCGGCGCCGATTCCGGCGAGGAGCGCGAGAATGCCCAGCACGACCCACGGCCAACGACGTCGGCGACGAGGAGACCGGGCCGCGGTGCCGTTCGAGCGACCCGACCGCGAACCACGGCCTTCGCTTTCGCGAGCCGCCCGTCGGCTGAGCGGCTGTTCGTCGGTCGCGGTTGCCGCGCTCGAGGGCGCGCTCGACGGGTCCGCGCTCGGCTGCGGGCGGAAGATGTCGTCCCAGTTGTCGTTCTCAGTCACTCAAGTGTGCTTTCGTGCGGCTCGACGAGCGCTCCGGGCGGGTTCCCGGAGGCGCGCTCGAGGTCGAGGGCGTGCTGGAGCAGGATAACAGCGGCGGCTTGGTCGACCACTGATCTCGAGTTCTTCGTCGTACGGCCCGCCTCGCGAAGCCCTCGGGCCGCCGACACGGTCGTCAATCTCTCATCGACGAGCCGCACCGGAACGGTCAGGGCGTCGGCGATCGCCATCGCCACGGCACGCGCGTCAGCGGTCGACGCTGTCTCGGCGCCGCTCAGCGCAATGGGCAACCCCACGACGACTTCAATCGCCTCGTACTCCGCCGTGAGGCGACGGATGCCCGCAACAACATCATCGCGCCGCGCCAGCGTCTCGACCGGAGTCGCGAGCATCCCGTGCGGATCGCTGCGCGCGACTCCGACCCGGGCGGTGCCCACGTCGACGCCGAGCCGCACGCCCCACCGCACCGCTAGAGCCGCAACTGCGCAAGCACGGCGTCGATCGCCGCAGGGATCGCCGACGGGTCGGCACCCCCGCCCTGGGCGAGGTCGTCTTTGCCGCCACCGCCACCGCCGAGCACGGCAGAGGCAGCACGAGCGAGGACCCCGGCCTTGACGCCGGCCTCGCGAGCCGCGGCGGTGGTCGCGACGATGACGGCGGCCTTGCCTCCGACCTCAGCTGCGAGCACCACGACGACCGCACCATCGCTCACGCGGCCTCGCACGGTTGTGGCGAGAGTGCGCAAGTCGTCAGCGCTTGCGATCGTGCCAACGTTCTCGGCGATGACCGACACCGCACCGATCGGGCTCGCGGCGGCAACGAGAGCCGGAACACGCTCGCTCAGTCGAGCCGCCTCGTAGGTCGCGATCGTCTTCTCAGCACCCTTGAGCTGCGCGCTGAGGTCGGCAATGCGCTCAGCGAGCTGCTCGCGCGGGGTCTTGAGGGCACTCGTCAACTGCTGCACCAGGGCGCGCTCGGCGGCGAACTCCCGGAACGCTTCAAAGCCCACGAGGGCCTCAACACGGCGATTGGTCGAGCCAACCGAGGACTCACTCACGAGACTGATCATGCCGATCTCGGCGGACGACGCCACGTGGGTGCCCGCGCACAACTCGCGCGACCAGGGGCCACCGATGTCGACCATGCGTACTTCATCGCCGTACTTCTCGCCGAAGAGCGCCATCGCGCCGAGAGCCCGGGCGTCGTCGAGCGCCATGACGCGGGTCTCGACCGGCAAGTTGTCGCGCACCGCGAGATTGCTGATCTCTTCAATCTCGCTGCGCGTCTCGGCGCTGAGAGCCTGATTCCAACTGAAGTCGAGGCGCATGTAGCCGGCCTTGTTGTACGAGCCCGACTGGTGGGCGTCGCTCCCGAGGGTTTGGCGGAGCGCGGCGTGAATCACGTGCGTCGCCGAGTGAGCCTGTGTGGCCGAGCGCCGCCACTGCGGGTCAACCTTTGTCGTGGCCGTCGCGCCGACCTCAACCTGGCCGTGCACGACCTGCACGCGATGGCTCACGAGACCCTTGATCGGCCGCTGAACATCGAGTACGTCGAGTTCGTAGCCCGGCCCGACGATGAGACCGTCGTCCGACTCTTGACCACCTGACTCGGCATACAGCGTTGTCTCGGCAAGAATCACTTCGGCGATGTCACCCGCATGAGCCACGGCAACACTGGCACCGCCCACGATGAGCCCAAGGATGCGCGTCTCGGCCTCGAGTGCCTCATAGCCGAGGAACGTCGTTTCGCCGTGGGCGCGGAACTCGCCATAGACCGACAGGTCAGCGAGTGCGCCCTTCTTCGACTTCGCGTCGGCCTTCGCGCGCGTGCGCTGCTCGGCCATGAGCCGGTCGAACGCCGCGCGGTCGACGTCGAGCCCGTTCTCCTCGGCCATTTCGAGCGTGAGGTCGAGCGGAAAACCGAAGGTGTCGTGCAGCTGAAAGACGGTGTCGCCCGCGAGCGTCGTTCCGCCCGCCTTTGTCGTCTCGGCGACGGCCAGATCGAGAATCGTTGTGCCAGCGACGAGGGTGCGCAAGAACGCTTCCTCTTCGCCCAGCGCGAGGCGTGAGACGCGATCGTAGTTCTGCAGAACCTCGGGGTAGGCGGCTCCCATCGCGTCACGCGACGCCGCGAACAGCACCTCGAAACTCGGCTCGTCGACTCCGAGCAATCGCATGGCACGGATGCTGCGCCGCAGCAGGCGGCGCAGAATGTAGCCGCGGCCTTCGTTGCCGGGTGCGACGCCGTCGGTCATGAGCATGAGCCCACTGCGCACGTGGTCGGCGATGACGCGCATGCGCACGTCATCGTCGTGGTCGGCACCGTAGCGGCGCCCGGAGAGCTCGGCAGCAGCATCCAACACCGGACGCACCTGGTCGATCTCGTACATGTTCTCGACGCCCTGGGTCAGGAACGCGACGCGTTCCATGCCCATGCCGGTGTCGATGTTCTTGTTCGGCAGTTCGCCAAGAATCTCGAAGTCGTTCTTGCCGGTGCCCTCGCCCCGCAGGTACTGCATGAAGACGAGGTTCCAGATCTCGACGTACCGGTCGTCATCGGTCGCCGGACCGCCGTCGACGCCGTATGCGGGGCCGCGGTCGAAGAAGATCTCCGAACACGGGCCAGCAGGGCCGGGCTGACCGGTTGACCAATAGTTGGTGTCCATGTCGAGGCGCTGGATGCGGTCGTCAGAAAGGCCCGCGATCTTCTTCCAGAGGGCAATCGCCTCATCGTCGTCTTTGTAGACCGTGACCCACAGGTCTTTCTCCTGGAAGCCGAAGCCACCGTCGCTTTGCGCCATGGTCAGGAGTTCCCAGGCGTAGCTGATGGCCCCTTCCTTGAAGTAGTCGCCGAACGAGAAGTTGCCGTTCATCTGGAAGAACGTGCCGTGGCGCGGCGTCTTGCCGACCTCTTCAATGTCGTTCGTGCGAATGCACTTCTGCACACTCGTGGCGCGCGGGTACGGGGCGGGAACGACCCCGGTCAGGTACGGAACGAACGGCACCATTCCGGCGACCGTGAACATGAGGGTCGGGTCATCGCTGACGAGCGAAGCGGAAGGCACCACGGTGTGACCGCGAGAACCGAAGTACTCGAGCCACCGGCGCTGAATGTCGGCGGTCTGCATGAGAGGAGTGAACTGCTCCTGAATCGATCGGGCGGGGGGCGGCCCCGCCGCCTACTTAAGGCGGTTGGTCAGGTCGGCGATGGTGTCTTCGGCTTCGGCCACGGCGGCGCGAAGCTCCGCCTCACGGGCCTTGTAGCCCTCGACCACCGCTGCGCCGAACTCGCGCGCCTTGGTGTCGACGTCGTCAAAGAACTGAGCGCCTTGCGGCGTGCGCGAGACCTGGTGGGCCGCGACGAATCCGATTGCAATGCCGGCAACGAGCCAGATGACGTTCTTCATGAGTGTTCCCTCTCAAGACGGGTCGATGTGGTGGCCGCCCTCCAGCGGACAGGAGGCTAGCCTACCCGCCGCCTCGACCATTCCGAACGGAGAGTGATGGGAGAGCAACAGACAAACGGGGGCCCGGCACATGGCCAGGCCCCCGTTCGACGGAGTGTGATGCGCAGTACTAGCGAGCGGCGTAGTACTCGACGACGAGCTGCACTTCGCAGGTCACCGGCACTTCGGCGCGCTTCGGGCGACGCACGAGACGCGACTGAAGCTTGTCGAGTTCGACCTCGAGGTAGGCAGGAACCTTGGGCAACACGTCGACGTGGCCGCCAGCAGCAGCAACCTGGAAGGGCTCCATGCCCTCGCTGCGCGCCTTGACGTGGATCAACTGGCCCGGCTTCACGCGGAAGGACGGGCGGTCGACCAACTGGCCGTCAACGAGGATGTGGCGGTGCACGACCATCTGGCGAGCCTGAGCGGTCGTCCGGGCGAAGCCCGAGCGCAGCACAAGCGCGTCAAGACGCATCTCGAGCAGCTCGACGAGGTTCTCACCCGTCAGGCCAGCCGAGCGGCGGGCCTCGTTGAACGCGATCTTGAGCTGCGCCTCGCGAATGCCGTACTGGGCACGAAGACGCTGCTTCTCGCGCAGACGAACGGCGTAGTCGCTGTCAGCCTTGCGCTTAGTGCGGCCGTGCTCACCGGGAGCGTACGGACGCTTCTCGAGGTACTTGGCAGCCTTCGGGGTGAGGGCGATGCCGAGTGCACGCGAGAGACGGGTCTTGCTACGAGTACGTGACTTAGTAGACACGGTTTCCTTCCATGGGCGTGGCCGAGAATCTCCGCGGCTCACGGGCGTACACCGCTCCGTCCGGTCCGAACGCACGCCGAGGCGATCCGGTGGAAGCTACGAGGGAGAGTGTGCCCATATCTGACGGGCCACGAAAGCTTACCAGAGACCCGATCGCCACCGGTCGTGCGCGTGACCAGGTGCTTGCCCCGCTCAGTCGGTCTGGGCGGTGCCCCGGATGATCGCCCGCAGTTTCTGCAACCGCGCAGCGACCTCGCGCTCGTGTCCGCGCTCGCTCGGTCGGTAGTACTCGGTGCCGACGAGCTCGTCGGGCAAGTACTGCTGCTCCGCGACGCCGACGGGCTCATCGTGCGGGTACACGTAGCCCTTGCCGTGCCCGAGCCTCTTGGCCCCCGGATAGTGCGCATCACGCAGTGGCTTCGGCACACGCCCCATGCGGCCCGAGCGAACGTCGGCGATCGCTGCATCGATTCCGAGGTAAGCAGCGTTCGATTTCGGAGCGGTAGCGAGGTAGACGACAGCTTCGGCGAGGGGAATCCGGCCTTCCGGCATGCCGATTAACTGCACGGCCTGCGCCGCGGCGACGGCAATCGGGAGGGCCTGCGGGTCAGCGATGCCGATGTCTTCGGCGGCGGAGATGATGACGCGTCGAGCGATGAACCGCGGATCCTCGCCCGCCTCGATCATGCGAGCGAGGTAGTGCAGCGCCGCGTCGGGGTCGCT
>CALRMP020000039.1:0-26627 GCA_943369205.1 Gulosibacter massiliensis
CGAGCGATGACGTTCGCGGCAATCGCGCGCACGGCAGGCGTGCCGAGAATCTCTTTCGTCTGGCCTTCGAACTGCGGCTCGGGCAGTCGGACGGTGAGCACGGCCGTCAGCCCTGCGAGCACATCGTCTTTCTCGAGCTTGTCGGTGCCGACCTTGAGTCGGCGGGAGTTCTTCTCGACCTCCGCACGCAAGAACTTCAACAGGCCCTGCTCGAACCCGAGTTGGTGGCTGCCGCCCTTGGGTGTCGCGATGATGTTGACGTACGAACGGAACGTGGTGTCGTACCCCGTGCCCCACCGCAGAGCGATGTCGACGATGCATTCGCGCTCGACCTCGGTTGGCACCATGTGGCCGTTCGCCTGGAGAACGGGCACCGTCTCGGTGAAGGTGCCGCTGCCCGTGATGCGCCAGGTGTCGGTGAGCGGAGCATCTGGAGCCAAGTATTCGGCGTACTCGCTGATGCCGCCATCGAAGCGAAACGCCTCGGTGACCGGTGTCTCACCCCGATCGTCGGTGAGTTCGAGCGTGATGCCCGGCACGAGAAATGCTGTCTGACGAAGTCGACCGAGCAACTCTTCCGTCAGAAAGCTCGCGCCCTTCGTGAAGATCTGCGGGTCGGCCCAGTACCGAATGCGGGTGCCCGTCACGCCCTTCGCAACCTTGCCGACGACGCGTAGTTCACTTCCCGAGACGAAGGGCGAGAAGGCCGAATCGGGGCTCGGCCCGGCGGCGCCATCATCGAAGACCCCCGGTTCGCCGCGGTGGAACGACATCGCCCAGGTCTTGCCGTCACGGTCGACCTCGACGTCGAGGCGCGCGCTCAGCGCATTGACGACCGATGCGCCAACTCCGTGCAGACCACCGGATGCTGCGTATGAGCCCCCGCCAAACTTGCCCCCGGCGTGCAGCTTGGTGAAGACCACCTCGACGCCGCTCAGGCCCGTCTTGGGCTCAATGTCGACCGGAATACCCCGGGCGCGGTCGCGCACCTCAACACTGCCGTCGGGGTGCAACCGAAGGTCAATCTGTGTGCCGAACCCACCGAGAGCCTCATCGACCGAGTTGTCGATGATCTCCCACAGGCAGTGCATGAGGCCCCGCGAATCGGTCGAACCGATGTACATACCCGGACGCTTCCGCACCGCCTCGAGACCTTCGAGCACGGAGAGGTGGCGGGCAGAGTAGTCAGAGCTGGGCACCTCCTCATCGTATGGCGGCCGAGTGACACCGGTCGGTTCCCACTCCGCCGCCGCCAGACCCCAAGAGCCTGCGGAGACGCTCCCTACGCGTTCAGCGAAATTGGGGCGGTTTGACACGCCACTGTCGCCACAGTGTGGTGCAATGAACACGTTGAACCAACCGATGACGACGCACCAGGGAGAAGTGAGGGGCACCCCATGACGCACATCACGACCGAGAACCCGAGCGTCACGAGCGCGCCCTTGACCGCGCTCGATCGATGCGACAGCTGCGGCGCCCAGGCGTACGTGCGCGCGACCCTCGTCACCGGTGAGCTGATGTTCTGCGCCCACCACGCGGCACGATTCAAAGACAGCCTTTCGGGTTCGGCAATCGCGTGGCATGACGAATCGAGCCGCCTGCTCGATGAGCGCGGCGCCTGAGCCCCGCGGCGTTCGCCGCCGCGCGATTCTGTCAACGCGTGCGCTCGATGATGCTCTAACGGCCCTCACTCTCGAACGAGGTTCCGACGCCATCGTCGACCTGCGCGCCAACGCCTTTGGCCACGGCGCAGCTGACGTCGAAGCGCGCGCCACCGCACACGGTGTGCGCCGCTTCGTGCGCGACGGCGACGTGGCACCCGACGACAACGCGCACGCCATCTATGGGTTCGGGCCTCACCAGACCCCCGTGCTCTCCCTCCACGCGGAGGTCGTCGCTGTCAAGAGTGTTCCGGCTGGCACGGCTGTGTCGTACGGCTACACCTACCGCACCACGACCACGTCAACTCTCGCCCTCGTTGGTCTGGGCTACGCCGACGGTGTTCCGCGAAGCGCATCGAACCGCGCGTACGTTCGCATCGGTGACTCCAGCGGCATCGTTGCCGGTCGCATCGCGATGGATCAGTTGGTGGTCGACCTGGGTGACGGCTCCGCCGCGGTGGGCGACATCGCCGTGCTGTGGGAGGACGCCAGCACCATGGCGCAGTGGTGCACCGCGACCGCGCGTTCGGCGGCTGCCTTGACGACCAGGCTCGGCCCTCGAATCCATCGTGTCTGGAGCAGCGCGTGAGCGCGATCGCCGTCATCGACCACTCAGCCTTCGCCCACAACGTTCGGGTGCTCAGTGAGCGAATCGCGCCGGCAGACGTCATGCTCGCGGTCAAGGCCGACGCGTACGGTCACGGAATGCTCGAGCTCGCGCCCGTCGCCTTGTCGTCCGGTGCTACGGCTCTTGCGGTGCTCGAGATTCCGGCAGCGATCGCGCTGCGGGATGCGGGGGTCGAGTGCACGCTGTTCGCCTGGCTGCACGGCCCGTCGAGCGACTTTGCGGCCGCGATCGCCGCGAACGTCGACCTCGGCGTCTCGGCGCTGTGGCAACTCGACCTCATCGCGCAAGCCGCCTCGTCAACGACACCCGCGCGCGTTCATCTCAAGATCGACACGGGACTTCGCCGCAACGGTGCATCGCCTGAGCAGTGGCCGGAACTGGTCTCGGCCGCGCGCGCGCTGCGTGACTCAGGAGTGATCACGATCGAGGGCATCTGGTCGCACCTTGCCGATGCCTCACCGGAAGACGACGAGCGTGCGCTCGAAGCCTTCACCGCCGCACTCACGGCCGCGGAGGCGCTCGGTGTTGTGCCGCGAGTTCGGCATATCGCCGCAAGCTCTGCTGGCTGGCGAGAGCCGCGGGCGCGCCTCGACCTCGTGCGTTTCGGAATCGCGGCCTACGGCATTTCGCCCTTCGACGATCTCACGGGCAGGGATCTTGGCCTCCGCGCCGTCATGACGTTGCGTTCGAGCGTGCACCCCGCTGAGGCCCCGACTGGCCACGTCTGGATTGCTGCGGGCTTCGCCGACGGCGTCCCGCTCGGGGCACAGTCCGCCGACGTCTCGATCGACGGCGCGCGATGCCGGGTCTCCCGGGTCGAGCTCGACCGCACGCTCGTCGCTGTCAACGGCACCGTGGCTCCCGGCACCGAGGTCACAGTGTTCGGTGAACCCGCGACGGGAGTGCCGAGCGCCGAAGACTGGGCGCGCTGGAGCGGAACGATCGGTGACGAGATCGTGACCGGGGTGCCGTCGACGGTCGCGCGGCATCACCTCACGGTGGCCGGCTAGGCGAGCAGGTGGCGCGCTGGGCGCCTTAGTCCTCGGCGCCCGACCGGCCCAGGCGGTGGGCGATCGCAGCGCGCGAACGGCGAGCACGGTCGTCGGCCTCACGGGTTCGCTCATCCGCCTCGGGCAGAGCGATGCCGTGACGCGACAACGCGTGGGTAAGGAGCTCATCGGCGAGCACCGGGTTCATCGGGAGCACCGGGCCGTGCAGGTGCGTACCGATGAGGGAGCCAAAACGGATGCCCTCGCGCAGATTCCCGCCTTCGCTGTCGGTGAACCCACCCGCCGGAGCCGCCGGGCCTCGGTCAAGAACGGCCAGCGGTGCACCACCGTGGCGCTCGACCGAGACGGCGTAGTTCAGATACCCCGCACGTCGACCGCCGTCGTCGGGGATTCCGAGTGCCTCACCGACGGTGCGATGGGACGTGTCGCGAATGGTGACCGGTAGTAAGCCAGCAGCACGCTGCTCGCGGCCGTCACGCGACACGATTCCGCGTGCCATGAGCTGGAACCCGGCCCCAACGCCGATCATCGGCACGCCCGATGCTGCCCACTCGCCAAGGCGCTCAGCGCGATCCAGCAGGTCATCAAGCACCGCGTCGCGCGCCGATCGCGGGCCGCTTCCGATGTGCACGAGGTCAACGACGTGAGGCATTGCCTGCCCCGAAACGACCGTGACAACCTCGGCGTCGATGCCGCGCCACAGCAGCCGCTGCCGCAGCGCGAGCGCGTTGCCGCGGTCGCCATTGATGCCGAGCTCGTCGGAATAGAGATGCAGAACGCGCAGAGCGGTCATGCGCCGCCCTCCAAGTCGAGGTAGCCCATCATCAGCCGTAGCTCCATCATGAGCTCGTAGTTCACGATCGCGACCTTTGGGCCGTCGGTCGGAGCGGGCAACTCGAGCAGAGCCTCAACGGCAGGGCGGAAGTCGTCGATCACCCGGCCCACGGGGATGCCCGCATAGGCGAGGCGCGTCGCCCACTGATAAGCCTTCGTGCCCGTCACGATGTCAACGTGATCGATCATCGAGAGGTCGATGTCGTAGATCCACGAGGGGTCGGGTGTGCCTTCGTCGACCGCGATCATGACGCACTGAGGCCGACGGCCGAGAGCATCAAGGTTGAGCTGAAGACTTGGCGGATTCTTCATCATGACGAGCTCGATCTGTTGACCGCGGGCGTCGAGCACTTCGCCGCGGCCGTATACCGTGTCGAGCGTACTGAGGGCCGTCGTCGCGGCGGAGACGGAGAACCGATCCCCCACGAGCGCCCGTGCGGTCGCGATCGCCGCGGCGGCATCGACCGCGTAGTGCAGCCCTCGCGCTGGCAGATCGACGGATGCCCGCTCGCCGCCAATCGTGAGCTCAGCCACGCTCCCCTCAACCGACTCCACCACGACCACCGGCGCGTCGAGAGCAGGCCCTTGCCGAGTCGCGATGTGCGGAGCGGGTGCAACGCCGTGCGGGCTCGCGGCGAGTGCCCGCGCCGAGACATCGAAGACCACGACGTCTTGCTCCGCCCGGGCTCCTCGCCCCAGATCGGCGGTGTTGGGGTCGGCCGCGTTGACGATCAACCGCCGCCGTGCTTTCGCGGCGATGCGCTCGAGCATCGCGTAGACGCGATCGGGTTCGTGGAATCGGTTGAGCTGGTCGATCTGAAGGTTCAGCAACAACACGTCGCTGGGCGCGAGGCGATCAGCGAGGTCGACGCCGTAGGCCTCGTCGACTTCGAGCACGGCGAGGTCATCATGAACCCGACCGTCGAGTCCGACCGTCGCGAGCAACGCTGAGGCGATTCCCTGCGGGAGGTTCGCTCCACTCGGATTCGTGAACACGCTGACGTCGTGAGCACGCAAAATCGCCACGACCATGTTGGTCGTCGTTGACTTGCCATTCGAGCCCGTGACGAACACGACACCAAGCGGCATGCTTCCGAGCGCGTGCTCGAGAAACCGAGGAGCGATGCGCAACGCGATGTTGCCCGGAATCGCCGAGCCGCCGCCGCGCAATCGCGCAAGGACGCGCACGAGGCGACCGACGAGCACCGCGAGGCGAATGCGCACGAGTGTGTTCTTACTCGAGGTAGTCGCGCAGCGCTTGCGAACGTGAGGGGTGCCGTAGCTTCGCCATGGTCTTCGACTCGATCTGGCGAATGCGCTCGCGGGTGACCCCGAACGTGTCACCAATCTGGTCGAGAGTCTTCGGCATGCCGTCACCGAGTCCGAAGCGCATACGAATCACGCCGGCCTCACGCTCCGAAAGCGAGTCGAGGAGGCTCTCGAGCTGCTTCTGCAGCATCGTGAAGCCCACAGCGTCAGCGGGAACGACCGCCTCGGTGTCTTCGATGAGGTCGCCGAACTCACTGTCGCCATCTTCACCGAGCGGAGTGTGGAGCGAGATGGGCTCGCGTCCGTACTTCTGAACCTCGATGACCTTTTCCGGGGTCATGTCGAGTTCGCGGCTCAGTTCTTCCGGCGTCGGTTCGCGGCCGAGGTCTTGCAGCATCTGGCGCTGTACGCGAGCGAGCTTGTTGATGACTTCGACCATGTGCACGGGAATACGAATCGTGCGCGCCTGGTCAGCCATTGCCCGTGTGATCGCCTGACGAATCCACCACGTCGCGTAGGTCGAGAACTTGAAGCCCTTGGTGTAGTCGAACTTCTCGACGGCACGAATAAGACCGAGGTTGCCCTCTTGGATGAGGTCGAGGAACTGCATGCCGCGACCGGTGTAGCGCTTAGCGAGCGAGACGACGAGGCGCAGGTTGGCGCCGAGCAAGTGGTTCTTGGCGCGTTGCCCGTCGCGTGCGACCCACGAGAGATCGCGACCAAGAGCGGTGCGCTTCTCTTTCTCCGTCATCGTCGAGAGCTTCTCTTCCGCAAAGAGACCCGCCTCGATGCGCATCGCGAGCTCGACCTCTTCGGCAGCGTTGAGCAGCGGAACCTTGCCGATCTGCTTCAGGTAGTCCTTGACCGGGTCGGCCGTGGCACCGGTGATGGCCGTCGAGTAGACGGGAACTTCATCGTCTTCGGTGTTCGAGATGATGATCGCCCCGGTCGGCAGCGAACCTGCCGAGCCCGTCTCGTCGTCGCTGTCATCATCATCGTCGTCGGCGTCGTCATCAGCCTCGACCTCGTCGGCGTCGTCGACAACGACGATGGGAACCTCGGTCGTGGCCGTGTCGTCATCAGCGGCGATCGCCTCGACATCCGGCTCGAGGGCCTCGTCAATGTCGTCAAGCTCTTCGGGCTCGACCTCAGGGGCCGTCGCCTTCGCGGCACGCTTCGATGCCGGCGCTGCAGCGGCGGGAGCCTTCGTGGCCGGAGCTTTCGCCGCGGGAGCCTTGGCGGCGCTTGTCTTCGCCGCGGGAGCCTTTGCCGGTGCGGCCTTCGCTGCGGGCGCCTTTGCGGCCGGAGCCTTCGCGGGCGCGGCCTGAGCAGGCGCGGCCTTAGCCGCAGGAGCCTTCACCGCGGTGGTCTTCGCCGCGGTGGTCTTCGTCGCAGGAGCCTTCGTCGTAGGAGCCTTCGTCGCGGTGGTCTTCGCCGCAGGAGCCTTGGCCGCGGTGGCCGCTGGTGCCTTTGCCGCAGGCTTCTTCGCGGCGGCCGTCGTCGCCGCGGTCGTGCCGGACTCGGTGCTGGTCGCTCGGGTAGCCATGGGCCCCTCAATCTCGCGGTATGCGGGCAGTACAACGACCCATGTCAAGTCACGAACCCCGCTGATCGGCATCACTCTCTGCCGAAAGCTCTCGAGCGAAACGTGCTATCTCGAAAACGGAGGTCACGCGACCGACTGGGTCGTGAGGGTCAATTATTGCACGATCCGTGGTGCGCGCCGACCAAGGAGCGTCACGCCGACTCGTCCTCCGACGGCTGTCGATGCGCGAGAAACTTCTCGAGTTCGGCCGCGATGGCGTCGGCACTCGGCAACTCGCCATCTTCATCGGTGAGCGGCGAACGCAGGGGGTTGTCTTCCATATAGCTGTCGTGCTTCTCCTCGAGGCCGCCGACAAGGCGTGCGAGCTCGGAATTGCCCTCGACCTGCTCTTCGATCCGACCGAGAAAGCTCCGGCCTTCTTCGCGAAGCCGATCGGTCGGGAACAGCAGACCCGTCGCTGCCGTGATGCTTTCGAGCGCCGTCACCGCGGCCGACGGGAACTCGGTGTCGGCCAAATAGTGCGGCACGAGAAGCACAAAGCCTGCGGTCGGATGCTCGGCCTCGGTCAAGCGGTACTCGAGCACGTGCAAGACGTTCCCGGGCACTTGCGTGCGCGGGCGCCACACCGAGAGCGCTTCGATGAGCTCGCTCCGATTACCACTCACCGTCACGCCGAGGTCACGCGTGTGGGGCACCGGCATCGGAATCGCGTGCACCCACGTCGTGCTGGCGACGTGGTAGCGCTCGATGATCTCCACGACGGCGGCGACGAACCGCTCCCACTGGAAGTCGGGCTCGTACCCCGTCAGCAAAAGAAAGGGAACACCGAGCTCGTCTTCCGCGAGTCGAAGGGCGAGGGCGGGCCGGCGGAACTCGGTAATGCGCGTCTCGTCGAAAACCATGATCGGCCGGCGCGCACGATAGTCGAGCAGCTCATCGTTCTCGAACACGATCACGTCGCGGTGCTCGAGCTCGTCGAGCAGATACTGCGAGACCTGCGCGACCGCGCCACCCGAGTCGACGAATCCGGTCAACCCAACCACGAGCGGGAGTCCGGTGGGCACCTCCGACTCCGCCAGAACCACGGAGTAGAGCTCGGCAGGGTTGCGCATACCTCCATGGTAGGTCGAGCATCCACGAGGCCAGCCCGGTCTGCGCGCGCCGAGAGCGAACACGCGGCGTGATCGTCGCGCTGACGCCGCCACACTCCCCGGCCGAACCACTCATGCGCCGCGGGCTAGCATGGCGGCCATGCCCGTTGCCACACTCTCTTCGACTCCCGCTGCCGCCGAGACGCTCGAGGTCGATGCGCTCGTGATCGCGATCGCGCCCGGCCCCGACGGAGTACACACTCTCGGAGTCGAGGACGAGGTCTGGGCGCCATTGAACGCACAGCTCGGGATGCTTGGCCTCACCGGCGCCGTCGATGAGACCTCGCGCCTTCCCTCCCCCGAGGGTGTCGCGGCGAAGAGTGTCCTCGTCGTCGGCCTGGGCCGCGGGCCCCACTCGTCGGAGGCACTGCGTTCCGTCGCCGGCACGGCGCTGCGCAGCCTCAGCGGCGTCGCGCGCGTCGGACTCGCGGTTCCGACGACGTCCCCCGCCGAAGTGCAGGCGGTGCTCGAGGGCGCAGCCCTTGGCTCCTACCGCTTCACCGCGCGCAGCAGCGCCAGCTCGGCAGCCGTGACGCTCGCGAGCATCACACTCGCGACGTCGGTCGAGAACGCCGAGACCGCCGCCACGGTCGCCACCGTGACCGCCGAGGCCGTAGCGTTCGTCCGCGACCTCGTCACCACTCCCCCGAATGCGCTGTACCCCGAGTCCTTTGTCGAGCGCGCGCGTGCAGCGATCGGCGAGCTACCCATCACCGTTCAGGTATGGGACTCCGACGAGTTGGTGTCGGGCGGCTTCGGCGGGATCCTCGGAGTCGGTCAAGGCTCGGCGCGACCGCCGCGCTTGGTCGCGCTGCGCTACCGGCCCGAGTCATCGAGCCCCCACCTCGCCCTCGTCGGCAAGGGGATCACGTTCGATTCGGGTGGCCTGTCGCTCAAGCCCGCCGCCGCCATGGTCGGCATGAAGTACGACATGACCGGGGCCGCGACGGTGCTCGCGACGATCATCGCTGCCGCACGACTTGGCGTTGAGGCGCGCATCACTGCGTGGTTGTGTCTCGCCGAGAACATGCCGTCAGGGTCAGCAATGCGCCCGAACGACGTACTCACGATTCGGGGCGGAACCACGGTCGAAGTACTCAACACCGACGCCGAAGGTCGACTCGTCATGGCCGATGGCCTTGCCGCGGCGAGCGAAGAGCATCCCGACGCGATTGTCGATGTCGCGACCTTGACCGGCGCGGCGCGCGTGGCACTCGGCGAACGCTACGCCGGAGTCATGGGTGACGACGACCTGGTGAGCCGGGTTCGTGCAGCTGCTGACGACACGGGCGAACTCGTCTGGCCCATGCCGTTGCCCGCCGAACTTCGACCGTTGCTGAAGAGCGACGTTGCTGACATCGCCAACACGAAGCCCGGCAGCACGGCGGCCGGCATGCTTCTGGCCGCGGTCTTCTTGCGCGAATTCGTCGGGCGCACCAGCGACGCGGAGGATGCGCCGCGCATTCCGTGGGCCCATTTCGACATCGCCGGACCAGCGAACAACGCCGCCGGACCGTTCGGGTACACCCCCAAGGGCGCATCCGGTGTGACCGTTAGGCTGCTGATCCGGCTCGCCGAGGGCTTCTCGGCCAAGTAGTAGGCTCGCAGGCGGGCACGAAACACTCGTGCCGCACAGGGGGCCGACCCGCCACCTCAGAGTTCGGGCCCCGCACGACGATCCTTGACGGATGAAGGAGTCTCTGCCGGTGTCGGACCACACTTTTGACCTAGTCGTTCTCGGCGCAGGAAGCGGCGGCTACGCGGCCGCCCTGCGTGCCAGCCAGCTCGGGATGAGCGTCGGCCTCATCGAGAAGTCGAAAGTCGGCGGCACCTGCCTGCACGTTGGCTGCATTCCCACCAAAGCGCTGCTCCACGCGGCCGAGGTTGCTGACGCGGCTCGCGACTCGGCAAAGTTCGGCGTCAAGGCCACGCTCGAGGGCGTCGATGTTCCCGCTGTCAACCAATACCGCGACGGCATTGTGGCAAGCAAGTACAAGGGGCTCCAGGGGCTCATCAAGGCTCGCGGCATCACGACGATCGAGGGCGAAGGTCGCTTGACCTCCCCGACGACCGTTCAGGTCGGCGACAGCACGATCACGGGCAAGAACGTGGTGCTTGCGACGGGCTCGTACTCGCGCACGCTTCCCGGCCTCGACATCGGCGGACGCGTCATCACGTCCGAGCAAGCGCTGCAGCTCGACTTTGTGCCCAAGAAGGTCGCCGTGCTCGGTGGCGGCGTTATCGGCGTCGAGTTCTCGAGCGTCTGGCGCTCGTTCGGCTCTGAGGTGCACATCATCGAAGCCCTTCCGCACCTCGTGCCGATGGAAGAAGAGTCGATCTCGAAGCAGTTCGAGCGCGCCTACCGCAAGCGCGGCATCGAGTTCACGCTTGGCGTGCGCTTCCAGAGTGTCGTCCAGAGCGACTCGGGAGTTGTTGTGACGCTCGAGAACGGTGCCACGATCGAGGCCGACCTACTTCTCGTCGCCGTAGGCCGTGGCCCATCGACGGCGGGTCTCGGTTTCGAAGAGGTCGGCGTCGCTATGGACCGCGGATTCGTGCTCACGAACGAGCGGCTCGAGACGAACATCCCGGGCCTCTACGCCGTCGGCGACATCGTGCCGGGTCTGCAGTTGGCGCACCGCGGCTTCCAGCACGGAATCTTCGTCGCCGAAGAGATCGCGGGTCTGAACCCCGTCGTCATCAGCGACGTGAACATTCCGAAGGTCACCTATAGCGAACCCGAGGTGGCATCAGTGGGCTTGAGCGAGGCCAAGGCGAAAGAGCAATACGGCGACGCCGCCGTCGCCAGCTACGAGTACAACCTCGCCGGAAACGGCAAGAGCCACATTCTCGAGACGGCCGGCTCGATCAAGGTCGTGCGTGTGGTCGACGGGCCCGTTGTCGGCGTGCACATGATCGGTGCCCGCGTCGGCGAGCTCATCGGCGAAGCGCAGCTGGCCGTGAACTGGGATGCCTACCCCGAAGACATTGCTCCGCTGTTGCACGCGCACCCCACGCAGAACGAGGCTCTCGGCGAGGCGTTCCTCGCTCTCGCAGGCAAACCGCTGCACGCGCTCTAAACCCCGACCGACAACTAGGCTAAAGACACACCCCAGGCTTCGAAGGAGCACTACTGATGAGCGAATCCGTCAACCTCCCGGCGCTCGGTGAGAGCGTCACCGAGGGAACGGTCACCCGATGGCTGAAGAACGTGGGAGATCGCGTCGAGGTCGACGAGCCATTGCTCGAAGTGTCGACCGACAAGGTCGACACCGAGATTCCGTCGCCGATCGCTGGGGTGGTCGAGGAGATTCTGGTCGCGGAAGACGAGACCGTGGAGGTCGGAACCCCGCTCGTCCGCATCGGTGCGGGCGACGGCGCGGCCGCGCCTGCCGCGGCACCCGCGCCTGCCGCGCCCGTTGCGGCACCGGAGCCCGTTGCTGCTCCTGAGCCCGTTGCCCCCGTCGCTGCAGAACCTGCTCCGGCACCCGCACCGGAGCCCGCACCCGCACCGGCACCGCCGGCTGTGGTCGCTCCTCCGGCACCCGCTCCCGCGCCTCCCGCCGCGCCTGCTGCCCCCGCGGCCGCTCCGGCGGCGGTCGCGCCCGCGCCTGCCGCGGTCAGCGACGCGGCGTCGTCTGCGGACTACATCACTCCCCTCGTGCGCAAGCTCGCTCACGAAAAGGGCGTTGACCTCGGCACGGTGCGCGGCACCGGCGTTGGCGGCCGTATTCGCAAGCAAGACGTGCTCGCCGCCGCGGGTGGCACGAGCGCCCCCAGCGCTCCGGCAGCTGCCCGTGCAGCTCTCGAGGTGTCGCCCCTGCGCGGCACCACCGTGGCGATGTCGCGCTTGCGCAAGGTCATCGCCGAGCGCGCGGTCATCTCGATGCAGTCGACGGCTCAGCTGACCACGGTCGTTGAGGTGGACGTCACGCGCGTGGCCGCACTGCGCACCGCGGTCAAGGGCGATTTCGAAAAGGCCACCGGCACGAAGCTCAGCTTCCTGCCGTTCTTCGCGAAGGCCGCGACCGAAGCCCTCCAGGCATTCCCGATCATCAACGCGACCGTCGACGGCGACTCGATCATCTACCCCGAGACCGAGAACCTGTCGATCGCGGTGGACACCGAGCGCGGTCTCTTGACGCCGGTTATTCGCAACGCGGGCTCGCTCAGCATCGCTGACTTCGCACGCGAGATCGCTGACTTGGCCGCGCGCACGCGCGACAACCAACTGAAGCCGGACGAGCTCGCGGGCGGCACCTTCACGCTCACGAACACGGGCTCGCGCGGTGCGCTCTTCGACACGCCCGTGGTCTTCCTGCCTCAGGTTGCGATTCTCGGAACCGGCATCGTGACCAAGAAGCCCGCTGTGATCAGTGTCGACGGCTCCGACGTCATCGCGGTGCGCTCGATGGTCTACTTCGCTCTGTCGTACGACCACCGCATCGTTGACGGCGCCGACGCCGCGCGCTTCCTCAGCGCTGTCAAGGCCCGCCTTGAAGAGGCCAACTTCACCGGAGATATGGGCATCTAGCCGATCACATCTCTGATGCGCCAACCGGCCTCGCTCCTGACGATCAGGAGCGAGGCCGTGGTGGTTTCGGCCGACAACAGATCGATGAGAACCGCCGAGCCCATGCGCTCGACGACGACGATGTCACCCGAAGCGCCCGACCACTCGCTCAGCAACCGGTGCCGGTCATCTTCGATGGTGATGAGTCGTTCCGCCGCTGATCCGGCGTGGACGACCTCGGCCGCGCAACCTGGCAAGGCGGCGGCTCTCTGGTCGGCCGAGTCACTGTCGGCATCAGATGTCGGGCCACACGCCACCCAGCGGTCGACCAAGTCGTCGACGATAGCGCGCCACTCCCCGGCCTCGGGATTCAATGCCGTTTCGGGAAGCCCGACAACCACTCGAGCGCTGTCGTCATGCAGAACCACTGGCCCGAGTTCGTCGGAAGACACGCCAGCCGGTTCCGGCGCCGCGCCGCCCTGATCGTTGCTCGGCAGGCCCGCCACGACGACGGTGGCCACCAGCGCAGCCGCGCCCGCGATGCCGATCAGGCGATAGCGACTGCGCACCGCGCCGCCGGGCGGAGTCAGCACGCGACGGCGGAGAGCGGTCAACGCACTGATCTGATCGACAACCGAGCGAGCGGCGGAACGAACGACCTCGACCACCGAGGCCGGGAGGCCCAGGGAGTCGAGTGCCGAGAGCGCAGAATCCACGCGTTCCCGGATCGGGCTCGATGGAACGAGGGGCGTCTCCGCGGGTGCAGACCCGGCTCTCTCGACAGGATCGCAGAGGGGGTTGGCCGTCGTGCCAACCTCGGAGGGCGGCGGGGCTGCCGCGACGCGCGCAAGCCCGACGGGGAGCGGCTCGGCCAGCTGGAACAGAGCGCGATCGAGACCGGCCCAGTGCCTGCCGAGCACGGCAAGGAGGGCAGTGCGATCGGGTGCGGGGAGCGCCTCAGCGACGGCAGCACCGATGCGCTGCCATCGCTCGCGGTCAGTTTCGTAGGCAGGGTCGCGATGCTGAAACCTTTCGGGAACCGCCGCACCGACCCGGGCACCCCGCAGCCCGACCAGCACCGGAGCCCCCGAACGCCTCAGCCGCACACCCATCACACACTGCACGAGCCCCGTCACGCCCACGCGATGCCCTTCGTCGATTGCCGTCGCGAGGGGCGCCAGCAGCGTCACCGCTTCGCCGAGGCGAAGATCGCCCATCCGCTCGTGAAGGAGATCATCGAGTCGAGGGCCCTCAACATACTCACTGAACACGACCAGCCGGCCGTCAGGCGTCGTGCCGAGGTCGTTGATCGTGCCGACGTGGACCCGGAGGGCATCCGGCCCCGCCCGGACTGCGTCAGAAACCGCGACCTCCTCGTCGATGAGTGCGGGTGGGCAGCGCTCCGAGACCACCCGCGCGATGAGCGGCTGGCCATCGTCATGAACCAGGAGGGTGATGCCGTCGCTGGCGGCGGCGAGTTGTCGCACGACGCGGTACCCGCCGACCTCACGAATCGGTTCGATTGCCGGTGAGAACTCGAGGGTCACGGCCCCAGTGTGCAGCGGCCGTCAGTCGTCATCGCCCGAGTGACGGAGTCGGTGAGCACCGCGCGCTGGTCGGGCGGCGGGGAGGACCCGCGGTGAGCCGTATCCTGTAAGCATGGCTCGCTCCTCTGCTCCGAAACCCGCCAAAGAACCCGGCCGCATGAAGCAAATGTGGCAAGTGTTCCAGATGACCCGGCGCATGGATCCGCTCGCCGTCTGGATCATGCTGCTGGTTTTCTTGCTGCCGATCCTCGCTGGTGTCCTGCTCGCGGTGTTTGCGACGCCGGGAGACGTTCTCGCCGGAATTCTCTGGGTCATCACGGGCGTCCTGCTCGGCATCTTGCTGCTGCTCATCGTGCTCGGCCGACGCGCCGAGCGGGTGGCCTACCGCCAGATCTCTGGCCAGGCGGGGGCGGTCGGAGCCGTGCTGAAGTCATCACTGCGACGGGCCTGGCAGGCCAGTGAAATGCCCATCACGGTCAGCCCGAAGACGCAAGACGCGGTCTACCGTGCCGTCGGCAAGCCGGGCGTCATCATCATCGGTGAGGGGCCGCAGTCGCGCACGCGCCGCATGATGGAAGACGAGCGGAGGAACGTGAGCCGCATCGTTCCGAACGTTCCCGTGCATTTCGTCTACGTTGGTCCCGACATCGAGAGCACGAAGCTCGAGAATCTCGCCAAGACGCTCAACAAGCACAAGAAGGTGCTGAGCAAGGCGGAGGTCTACGCGGTCAGCAATCGACTCACCTCGCTGAGCAAGTCGAACACCCTGCCGATTCCGAAGGGCATCGACCCCCTCAAGGCGCGGGCGCCGAAGCCGCGCTAAGACAGTCGCGCTCGGGCAGTCGCGCTCAGCCTGTCGCGTCAGCGACGCAGCAGGATCGTGCGTGAAGCGCGATCGTGCAGGCCGCGGTTGTTCTCGTCCCACACCATCGCGGGAATCACGAGCGCGATCAGCAGAGCTCGCACGACGGGCCGCCAGACTCCGAGCAGGCCGCCCTCGATCGGAACGACCCGAAGCCCGAGGATCGCGTGCCCGATGCTCGCGTTGACGATGACGGTCATGAGCACCTGCAACGCGACGAAGATGAGCAACGTCACGAGCGAGTCGTAGCCGAAGAAGGCGGCCGAGATCACGAGCGCGATTGCCCAGTCGATGGCGATCGCGCCCAGTCGCCTCCCGAACCGCCCGACTGACCGCGGGCCGGTCTCGGGAAGGCCGAGTCGTTGGCCCGGCCAGTCGGGAACGGAGGGTGCAGAAGAGTCGGTCACACGATCAGCCTACGGTCGGAGGACGGGCATAGACTGAGCGCGTGATCGACTTCGTCGTCACGGGGCTAAGCGCCAACTCCGTGCCGTACTTGTCGGGTCTCGAACAGCAGCGTGCCCTGCATGCAGCCGTCGCCGAGAGCCGGGCGCCCGACTCCGTCATGCTTCTCGAACACGAGAGTGTGTACACGGCAGGCAAACGCACCGAACCCCACGAGCGGCCCACCGACGGCACCCCCGTCATCGAGGTCGACCGCGGCGGCAAGATCACCTGGCATGGTCCGGGCCAGCTCGTCGGGTATCCGATCATGCGTCTCGCGGAACCCGTCGACGTCGTGCGGTACGTCCGCAGCCTCGAAGGCATGCTCATCGCCGTGCTCGCTGACCTCGGAATCGAGGGCGCCGACCGCGTCGCCGGTCGCAGCGGAGTGTGGATGCGCGGCACAGAGAAGATCGCCGCGATCGGCATCCGCGTCGCACAGGGCGTGACGATGCACGGCTTTGCCCTCAACTGCTCGAACGGCTTCGACGCCTACGACGCGATCGTTGCGTGCGGCCTCGCCGACGCAGGCGTTACCTCGATCAGCCGCGAGCTGGGGCGCACCGTCACACCCGCCGACGTGGTTCCGCTCATTGAGCGCCACTTCGGCCCGCTTGTCCACGACGTCGTCGGCGTCGCGTCACCCGAACTTGTTGCCTCTGTCTCTCAAGGAGCCACGTCATGACCACGACGCCCGCCACGCACCCCGCAGAAGGCCGCAAGCTGCTGCGTCTCGAGGTGCGCAACGCGCAGACCCCCATCGAGAAGAAGCCGGAGTGGATCAAGACGCGCGCCTCGATGGGCCCCGAGTACACCGCGCTGCGCTCGCTCGTGAGCGAGAAGCAGCTGCACACGGTGTGCCAGGAAGCAGGATGCCCGAACATCTACGAGTGCTGGGAAGACCGCGAAGCGACCTTCCTCATCGGCGGTAGCCAGTGCACGCGTCGTTGCGACTTCTGCCAGATCGACACGGGAAAGCCCGCCGACTACGACACCGACGAGCCGAGACGGGTCGCCGAGTCGGTCGTCGAAATGAACCTGCGCTACGCGACCGTGACGGGTGTCGCGCGCGACGACCTGCCCGACGAGGGCGCCTGGTTGCACGCCGAGACGGTTCGCAAGATTCACGAGCTCAACCCGGGCACCGGAGTCGAGCTGCTCGCGACCGACTTCTCGGGTAACCCCGAACTGCTGCGGGTGGTCTTCGACTCACGGCCCGAGGTCTTCGCGCACAACGTCGAGACCGTGCCGCGGCTCTTCAAGAGCATTCGCCCCGCCTTCCGCTACGAGCGCTCGCTTGACGTGATCACGCAAGCTCGTGACTATGGGCTGATCACCAAGTCGAACCTCATCCTCGGCATGGGTGAGACGCGCGACGAGGTTTCGCAAGCCTTGCGCGACCTCCACGACGCCGGTACCGACATCATCACGATCACGCAGTACCTTCGGCCGACCCCGCGCCACCACCCCATCGATCGCTGGCTCAAGCCCGAAGAGTTCGTCGAGCTCAAGGCCGAAGCCGAAGAGATCGGTTTTCTCGGAGTGCTCGCTGGTCCGTTGGTGCGCTCGAGCTACCGGGCCGGGCGCTTGTGGGCGCAGTCGATGGTCGCCAAGGGTCGCCCAATTCCCGAATCGATGCGCGCGCTTGCGGAAACCACGGAAGGGTTTGCTCAGGCCGTTGGCTAGAGAGCGCTCGTGAGCATCCACCAACCGGCTGACCTGCTGCTCGCCCCGTAACATCCCGGAAACAAACGGGACACTGACGGGAAATGCCCTAGCCGTAGTGTCATGGCTGTGGCTGCGCCTGCAGTCATCCGGTACCAAGCTCAGGAGATCAGTCACATGTTCAGTGATTCTTCCGAGGTGCTGAAGTTCATCAAGGACACGGACGTCGTTTTCCTCGACATCCGCTTCACCGACCTCCTCGGTGTCCAGCAGCACTTCAACATCCCCGCCTCGACCGTCGATGAAGAGTTCTTCACGGTTGGCCAGCTGTTCGACGGCTCCTCGATTCGAGGCTTCCAGTCGATTCACGAATCCGACCTGCAGCTGATTCCGGACGTGTCGACCGCGTACATCGACACCTTCCGCACCGAGCGCACGCTCGCGATGGTCTTCGACATCTACAACCCGCGTAACGGCGAGATCTACGGCCGCGACCCGCGTCAGGTGGCCAAGAAGGCCGAGAAGTACCTCGCCTCGACCGGCCTCGCCGACACCGCGTTCTTCGCACCCGAGGCCGAGTTCTACATATTCGACGACGTTCGCTACGAAGTGAAGCAGAACACGTCGTTCTACTCGGTCGACTCGAGCGAAGCGGCCTGGAACACGGCCCGCGTCGAAGAGGGCGGCAACCTCGCCAACAAGACCCCCTTCAAGGGCGGCTACTTCCCCGTGAGCCCGGTCGACCAGCACGCCGACCTGCGCGACGACATCGTCGTCAAGCTCATGGAGGCGGGCCTGCTCGTCGAGCGTAGCCACCACGAGGTCGGCACCGCCGGCCAGGGTGAGATCAACTACCGCTTCAACACCATGGTCAAGGCCGCCGACGACATCTTGAAGTTCAAGTACATCGTCAAGAACACCGCTCTCGAGTGGGGCAAGGTCGCGACCTTCATGCCGAAGCCCCTCTTCGGCGACAACGGCTCGGGCATGCACACCCACCAGTCGCTCTGGAACGACGGCAAGCCGCTGTTCTACGACGAGGCCGGCTACGGCGGGCTCAGCGACATCGCGCGCTGGTACATCGGTGGCCTGCTCAAGCACGCTCCCGCGATGCTCGCGTTCACGAACCCCTCGCTCAACTCGTACCACCGACTGGTCAAGGGGTTCGAGGCTCCGGTCAACCTGGTCTACTCGGCCGGCAACCGCTCGGCAGCCATCCGCATCCCGATCACGGGCACGAACCCCAAGGCCAAGCGCATCGAGTTCCGCGCCCCGGATGCCTCGGGTAACCCGTACCTCGCGTTCGCGGTGCAGCTCATGGCCGGCATCGACGGAATCCAGAACAAGATCGAGCCCCACGAGCCCGTCGACAAGGACCTCTACGAGCTTCCCCCCGAGGAGGCCAAGGGAATCCCCCAGGTTCCCGGTTCGCTCGAGGAGGCACTCGTCGCCCTCGAGAGCGACCACGAGTTCCTGCTTCAGGGTGGGGTATTCACCAAAGACCTCATCGAGACGTGGATCGACTGGAAGCGCGAGAAGGAGATCCTCCCAGCCGCGCAGCGACCCACGCCGTTCGAGTACGAGCTCTACTTCTCGGTCTAGGTTGATCGCCTAACTCGAGATTGCCACCACAGCAGGGGCCCCGTTCCGCAAGGAGCGGGGCCCTCGTGCGTGGTTCGGTAGGTGTGTGTTGCGACGGATGATCGCGCGGGGCTACGCGGTGCCGTAGAAGCCGCGCTCAAACACCTGACGGGCCAGTCGGGTTGTGCGCAGATAGTCCTCTTCGAGTCGCGAGGCTCCCCCGGCCGGGTAGCCCATGAGCCGGGCGACGCCTTCCAGCTGCGCGCGATCGGTCGGCAGCACGTCGGCGGTCTTGGCGCTCCACAGCGTCAGAGCTGAGCGGGCGCGCGAGGCGATGAGCCAGGCGGCACGCAAGCGCTCGGCGTCGGCGGGCGACACGAGCTGAGCATCCATTGCCGCGGTCAATGCCTCGAGGGTCGACGTGGTTGCCAACGCAGGAATGGTCGCGGCGTGCTGCAACTGCAGTAGTTGCACGAACCACTCGACGTCGCTGAGCGACCCGCGACCGAGCTTGAGGTGCCGCGCGGGGTCGGCCGCTTGCGGCAGGCGCTCTGACTCGACGCGCGCCTTGATGCGCCGCACCTCGCGCGCATCCGTCTCGGCAAGCGCTGCCGGGTAGCGAACGGTGTTGGCGAGAGCCGTGAAGTCGGCCATGAGGGGCTCGTCGCCCGCCACCGCGCGCGCCCGCAAGAGTGCTTGTGCCTCCCACGTGAGCGACCAGCGCTCGTAATAGGCGCGATACGAGTCGAGGGAGCGCACGATGGCCCCATTGCGGCCCTCGGGTCGCAGATCGATGTCGAGGTCGAGCGGCAACCGCACATCGTCGGTGAGGCGCTTGAGCTCGTGCACGACGCGCTCGGCACGCGACTGCGCCTGGTCTCCTGCTCCGGCATCCCGGTAGACGTAGATGACGTCGGCGTCTGACCCGAAGCCGAGCTCGGCACCGCCGTACCGCCCCATCCCGATGATGGCGAACTCGATGCCGTCGCCAAAGCGGTGCGCGAGCGCGAGCGCCCCGGTGAGCACGGTCGTGTTCACGTCACTCAGGGCGCGACCCAGCTCATCTGCGGTGATCACGTTCAGGATGCCCGCCAGGGCTAACCGCAGCACCTCGCGTCGGCGGCCCGTGCGCAGAGCTTTCGCGGCCGCTTCGTCGTCACCGTCGTGCCGCGCGATCGTGGCTCGAGCTTCGTCGAGGAGGGCGTCGAGTGAGCGTGGCCGCAACTCGTCTTCATTCTCGAGCCAGGCAGCCCCTTCGGGAATGCGCTCGAACAGCGCCCCCACGAACCGTGAGCCGGCGAGCACGTTCGTGAGCCGCTGGGCCGCGCCGCTCGAGTCGCGCAGCATGCGCAAGAACCAGTAGCTCCCGCCGAGGTCGTCGCTCAGGCGCCGGAAGGCCAGCAGCCCGTAGTCAGGGTCGGCGCCGTCGGCGAGCCACTGAAGAATCACCGGCAGCAGCGTGCGCTGAATCTGCGCGCGGCGTGACACGCCACTCGTCATGGCGGCGATGTGGTGCAGCGCTCCGCGCGCGTCGATGAAGCCGATGGCGCTCAACCGGGCAACAGCCTGCTCGCTCGTGAGTGCCAGGCCGTCTTCAGGCAGAGCCGCCACCGCCGAGAGCAGGGGGCGGTAGAACAGTTTTTCGTGCAGTGACCGCACAGCGAGCTTGGTCTGCTGCCACCGCGCGATGAGTTCGTCGGCGCTCGATGCCAGGCCGGTAGCCCGAGCGAGCACACGCAGCCGATCCTCGTCGCGCGGCATCAAGTGGGTGCGCTGCAAGCGCTCGAGCTGCACGCGGTGCTCGATGACGCGCAACAGGCGATAGTCACGGCCGAACTCGGCCGCTTCAGCGCGGCCGATGTAGCCGTGCTGCGCAAGAGCGTCGAGCGCGCTGAGGGTGTCGGGTTGGCGCACGCGGTCGTCGCCGTGGCCGTGCACGAGTTGCAGTAGCTGAATCGTGAACTCGACGTCGCGCAAGCCGCCGGGCCCGAGCTTCAGTTGAATGTCGACTTCGTCGGCGGGGATGTGTGCCGTCACGCGTTCGCGCATCGCTTGCACCGACTCGACGAAACCGTCGCGTTGCGAGCTCGACCACACCAGTGGATGCACGGCTTCGCAATAGCGCCGCCCCAGATCGGCGTCTCCTGCGAGCGGGCGCGACTTCAGCAGCGCCTGGAACTCCCAACTCTTCGCCCACCGTTCGTAGTAGGCGCGATGCGACTCGAGCGTGCGCACGAGCGCACCGTCCTTGCCTTCGGGCCTCAGATTCGCGTCGACTTCCCACAGCGGTGGCTCAATGCCCGGCTCTTGAATCGACCGCGCCGTTTCAGCGGCGAGTCGCGTGGCGATTTCGACCGCTCGCCCCGACTCGAGCTCCTCGGCGCCCTCGGCGACATAAATGACGTCGACATCGCTGATGTAGTTCAGCTCGCGAGCGCCCGCCTTGCCCATGCCGATGATGGCCAATCGCGTGCGCTCAACATCGGCGGCCGGGAAGGTGCTTGCCCGCCGAGCGATCAGCAAGCATGCGTCGAGCGTCGCGCCCGCCAAGTCGGCGAGCGTCGCCGAGACCGCCGGTTGGGCTTCGAGCGCATCGGCGTGCTCGAGATCCCACGCGGCAACGCGCGTGAGCCAGTGCCGGTATCGCACGCGAACCGCGACGACCGCTTGCTCGGCAGCGAGTCCTTCGGCGACGGTGGCAAGGTCGCGCTGCAGAGCGTCGGGGCGCGGAAGCTGCCTCAGCGGCTTGCGCAGGGCCGCGAGCTCTGCGGGGCGGCGGCGCAGGAACTCGCCCAGCCCCTCACTCGCGCCGAGCACCCGAACGACGCGCGCCGCCCAGTCGTCATCGGCGAGCACGGCCCGGAGGGCATCCGGATGCTGTTCCTGCAGCCGCACGAGTTGCCGCAGTGCGCGATCAGGGTCGGCAGCCGCACCGAAGGCGTCGAGTAACGTCTCGAAGCCACCGAGGGCGTCGCGCGAGGCGGTGAGGTCTGAGAACCCCAACCGCGCGAGCTCGGTCAGCGTTGATGCGCTCCGCGTCATGGTGTTGCCCTGCCGGGCCTAGAGAATCTCGAGATTGCTCTCGAGTTCATAGGGGGTGACCTGCGCGCGGTAGTCGGCCCACTCGCGCCGCTTGTTGAGCAGCACGTAGTTGAACACCTGCTCGCCGAGCGTCTCGGCGACCAACTCGCTTTCTTCGAGCAAAGCGAGCGCGCGGTCGAGGCTCGAGGGCAGGGCCTTGTAGCCGAGAGCGCGACGCTCCGACTCGGTGAGCGCCCAGACCGTGTCTTCTGCCTCGGGCGGAAGCTCATAGCCGTTCTCGATGCCCTTGAGGCCGGCCGCGAGCAAGAGTGAGTACGACAGGTAGGGGTTGGCGGCCGAGTCGATGCCGCGGTACTCGATGCGAGCACTCTGCCCCTTGCCCGGCTTGTAGAGCGGCACGCGCACAAGAGCCGAACGGTTGTTGTGGCCCCACGTGACATAGCTCGGGGCTTCGTCGCCGCCCCACAGTCGCTTGTACGAGTTGACGAACTGGTTGGTGATGGCGGTGATTTCGGGGGCGTGGGTCAGCAGACCCGCGACGAACTGGCGCCCGATCTTTGACAACTGGTACTGGCCCGAGGGCTCGAAGAACGCGTTCGTGTCGCCTTCAAAGAGCGACATGTGGGTGTGCATTCCCGACCCGGGATGCGCAGCCAAGGGCTTGGGCATGAATGTGGCATAGACGCCCTGCTCGATCGCGACCTCTTTCACGACCGTGCGGAAGGTCATGATGTTGTCGGCCGTCGTGAGGGCGTCGGCGTAGCGCAGGTCGATCTCGTTTTGACCGGGGCCTGCCTCGTGGTGGCTGAACTCGACCGAGATGCCGAGGTCTTCGAGCATGCGCACCGCTCGGCGCCGGAAGTCGTGAGCTGTGCCTCCCGGCACGTTGTCGAAGTAGCCCGCCGCATCGACCGGCTGGGGGCCCTTCGCGCCGTACTTGCTGCTCTTGAGCAGGTAGAACTCGATTTCGGGATGCGTGTAGAAGGTGAAGCCACGATCGGCGGCTTTCGCGAGTGTGCGCTTGAGCACGTTGCGCGGGTCGGCCGACGCGGGCTGGCCGTCGGGAGTCGTGATGTCGCAGAACATGCGGGCGGTCGGGTCGACCTCGCCGCGCCACGGCAGAATCTGGAAGGTCGTGGGGTCGGGGTGCAACAACACGTCCGCTTCAAACGCGCGCGTGAAACCTTCGATCGATGAGCCATCGATGCCGAGACCCTCGGCGAAGGCGCCTTCGACCTCGGCGGGAGCAACCGCGACCATCTTGAGAGTGCCCACAACGTCGGTGAACCACAGCCGCACGAACTTGACTCCGCGCTCTTCGATCGTGCGAAGAACGAAGTCGCGTTGCTTGTCCATGCTGCCCTTTCCGGTCACGGTTTGCCTCTCAATCGGGGCTCACCAGCCCGCCATTAGGCTAACGGGTATGCCCCGCCTCCGCTTGGCCCTTGCCCAGTCAAACCCCATTGTCGGAGACCTTGTAGGCAATGCCGACCAGATCATGGCCGCCGCGCATGCCGCCGCAGCGCAGGGCGCCGATCTGCTCGCCCTGGGCGAGATGGCCCTCACGGGCTACCCCATCGAAGACCTCGCCTCACGACCCTCGTTCCTTATCGATGCGAGTAAGGCGGTCACTGCCCTGGCCGCGCGATTGGAGGCCGAAGGGTTGGGCCACTTGCCCGTCGTCGTCGGGCACCCTGACGGGCCGCACGAGCCGCGATTGCTCGGCACCTCCAACGCCCCCACGGCGATCGCGCAGAACTGCGCGAGCGTGCTGCAGGGCGGCACGGTCGTTGCGCGCTACGCCAAGCACCACTTGCCCAACTACGGCGTATTCGACGAGTACCGCATCTTCATTCCGGGCGATGAGTTGCTCGTGTTGCGCCTCAAGGGCGTCGACGTCGCTCTTATCATTTGCGAAGACCTGTGGCGCGATGGCGGCCCGGTCGGGCGCGTGCTCGAGTCAGACGCGGGCCTGCTGCTCGTCATTAATGCCTCGCCGTTCGAGCGCGACAAAGACGAAGTGCGCGTACCCCTCGTGACGCGTCGCGCGACCGAGACCCGCACCGTCGTGGCCTACGTCAACATCGTGGGCGGGCAAGACGACCTCGTGTTCGACGGTGACTCGGTGGTCGTCAACGAGCGCGGCACCGTCATCGCTCGAGCCCCCCAGTTTGCTGAGCACCTGCTGGTCGTCGATGTGGATGCGGCCGACGCCACCGACACCGAGCTGCCCCCCGCGGTGCGGCGGGTCGAGCTCGCGGGCGGCGGTCACGGCTCGACCCGCACCGAGAGCGGCTTCGCCGCCGCGGGCGCCAGCGAAGGCCCACTGGGCCTTCGCCCCATCACGGCGCCCGCGCCAGACGACCGCGAACAACTGTGGAACGCGCTCGTCACCGGCACGCGTGACTACGTGCGCAAGAACGGATTCCGCACGGTCATCTTGGGGCTCTCGGGTGGCATCGACTCTGCCGTGTGCGCGGCGATCGCCGCCGACGCGGTCGGCCCCGAAAACGTCTATGGCGTCTCGATGCCCTCGCGGTACAGCTCAGACCACTCGCGCAGCGACGCCGACGACCTCGCCGACCGCATCGGTCTCAACTTCACAACCGAGGCGATCGCTGATCTCGTGGCTCCCGTCGAGACCCAACTTGAGCTCGACGGCGTGGCCGCCGAAAACCTGCAGGCGCGCATCCGGGCGATCATCCTCATGGGGTTGTCGAATATGCACGGCCACCTCGTGCTGACGACGGGCAACAAAACCGAGCTTTCGGTGGGCTATTCGACGATCTATGGCGACTCTGTCGGCGGGTTCGCGCCCATCAAGGACGTGCCGAAGCTGCTCGTGTGGGAGCTCGCGCGCTGGCGCAACGAGCACGCCGAGAGCCGCGGCGAGACGCCGCCTATCCCTACGAACTCGATCGCGAAGCCGCCGAGCGCCGAGCTGCGCCCCGGCCAGGTCGATCAAGACACCCTGCCGCCGTACGAGGTGCTCGACGCAATTCTCGACGCCTACGTTGGCCGCGAGCTTGGCCGCGATGATGTCGTGGCACTCGGCTTCGCGCCCGAGACCGTCGACTTCGTGACGCGTCTCGTCGACCGCTCCGAGTGGAAGCGCCGCCAGGGCGCAATCGGGCCAAAGATCTCGGGGATGGCGTTCGGGCGCGACCGGCGTCTGCCGATTACGTATCGGCCCACGAAGTGACCCAGGGCTAGGCTTGCCGCCATGGCTGAGGCACCGAAGCGCGTTCGCACCCGTCACTTTGCGCGAGCGAAAGAGATGGGCATCAAGATCACCGGACTCACGTCGTATGACGTGCTGACGGCACAAATCTTCGACGAAGCGGGTATCGACTTTCTGCTTGTCGGTGATTCGGCGGGCAACACCGTGCTCGGCTACGACACGACGCTGCCCGTCACGATCGACGACCTCATTCCCTTGACGCGCGGCGTGGTGAGCGGCGTGAAGCGCGCATTCGTGGTTGCCGACATGCCGTTCGGCTCGTACGAGACCGGCCCCGAAGAGGCCCTGCACACGGCGTTCCGGTTCATGAAAGAAACGGGAGCCCACGCCGTGAAGCTCGAAGGCGGGGTGCGGTCGGCGAAGCAGATTCGGCGCATCGTGTCGGCGGGCATCCCGGTCATGGCGCACATCGGGTTCACGCCGCAAAGCGAGCACGGCCTGGGCGGCCACGTCATTCAGGGCCGCGGCGAGGCGGCCGAACAACTGCTCGCCGACGCTCACGCAGTGGAAGAGGCCGGCGCGTTCGCGGTCGTGCTCGAGATGATTCCCGCCGAGGTTGCAAAGCGCATCACGGCCGAGCTGTCGATTCCGACCATCAGCGTCGGCGGTGGCCCCCACTGCGACGGTCAACTCGTCGTGTGGACCGACTGGGCAGGCCTGACGGCCGGGCGCATTCCGAAGTTTGTGAAGCAATACGCCAACCTTCGCCAGGTGCTGACGGATGCTGCGCTCGCCTTCAAGGCGGACGTCGAGTCAGGCGCCTACCCCGACGACGCGCACAGCTACAGCGACGCGACGGCCGAGCAAGCCCTGCAAGACCGCGCGAACTAGCCGAAGGTCCAACGCCAGCGACCGAATGTGGCGATCTGTGTTCATCACCTCTGCGCCGCGAGAACCATCTGCGCTTGAGGAGGATCTTCAGGCACCGAGAGCGGGAACAACGACCACCGGGCGATGGGCGTGGTGCAGCACTGCCTTAGCGACGCTGCCCACGAGCAATTCGCGAGCCGCGGACTGACCCCGTGAACCGACGACGATCGCCGCCGCGCCTCGCTCACGCGCATACTCAGCGAGGGTAGAGGCCACGGCACGCGCGCTACCGGGGCGACCTCGGAGGGGTAGCTGAATCGGCATTTCACCGCCGGTTCCGACCGGTACTTGGTGACCGTTCGAGTTCACGGTCACGGTCACACGCTCGCGGTCGGGGAACAGCTGAGCCGTGCGCTCTTCCGCCAGCATCGCGCCCGACGATCCGTCTGAGGCGATCACAATCGGGCCCGACTCAAGATCAGCCCAGACGGAGCTCGTGAGGGGAAATGGCACGACCAATACCGGTACGTGGCTCACGTGAACCACGACGTCCGACATGCTGCCGAGGACGGCCTTGGCGCCCGCCATTCCGCGAGAACCCACGACGACCAGCGACGCGTCCCGTTGCTCAGCAAGTCTCGCGAGCTGGTAACCCTCGTTAAAGTTGCGCTCTACTAGTTGTAGTGCCCAGGCAGGTTGTTCAATCTGCTGATCGGTGGGACCTTGCCGATGGCCGTGTGTAGCCGATGGTGATTGTAGTGATGCAACCACGCAGGCAAGGCGGCTCGGCGGGCTGACTCGGAGTTGTAGTGCTTCGTGAATG
>CALRMP020000040.1:0-26119 GCA_943369205.1 Gulosibacter massiliensis
CGTACTCGCGCGCGTGGGCATCAAACCAGGAGCGAGCTGCGGCCTTGCCGAAGTGGTTGAACTACTACAACCTGGAACGGCCCCACCTCGGCATCGGGGGTCAACGACCCATCGATCGCGTCAACAACGGTCCGAGACAGAACAGCTAGAGCGCCGCCGCGACGAGCTCGGCGAGTTGCACGGCGTTGAGCGCCGCGCCCTTGCGCAGGTTGTCGTTGCTGATGAAGAACGCCAGCCCACGGCCGTCGGGAACACCTTCGTCAGCGCGGATGCGCCCGACCAGCGACGGGTCGGCTCCGGCCGCGGCGAGCGGGGTGGGAACATCCACCAGCTGCACGCCGGGTGCGGTAGCGAGCAATTCGCGGGCCCGCTCAGGGCTAATCGGGCGCTCGAACTCGGCATTGATCGCAAGCGAGTGGCCGGTGAACACGGGCACGCGCACGCACAGACCGCTCACGAGCAGGTCAGGAAGCTCGAGAATCTTGCGGCTCTCGTTGCGCAGCTTCTTCTCCTCGTCGGTCTCGCCGAGACCGTCGTCGACGAAGTTGCCCGCCTGCGGAATCACGTTGAACGCAATCGTCGTGGGGAACTTGACCGCCGGCGGAAACTCCACCGCAGCGCCATCGTGCACTAACTCGATCGCGTCTTGCACGATCACGGCGTTTGCCTGGTCGAGCAGCTCTTCGCCGCCGGCGAGGCCCGCTCCCGACACGGCCTGGTAGGTGCTCACGATCAGGCGGCGAAGGCCGGCCTCGGTGTCGAGCACCTTGAGTACCGGCATCGCCGCCATCGTCGTGCAGTTGGGGTTCGCGATGATGCCCTTGGGCGGGTTCACGAGCGCGTGCGGGTTGACCTCAGACACCACGAGGGGCACCTCTGGGTCCATGCGCCAGCCGCTCGAATTGTCGATGACGGTGACCCCGGCCGCCGCGAACCGCGGAGCCTGCGCCTTGCTCGTCGTCGCACCCGCGCTGAAGATCGCGATGTCAAGACCACTCGGGTCAGCCGTGCTCGCGTCTTCGACCGTGATGGGCGTGCCATTGAAATCGATCGTCGTTCCGGCGCTGCGCGCGCTGGCGAAGAAACGGATGCTCGCGAGCGCAAAGCCGCGATCAACGAGCAACTGCCGAACCACGGCGCCAACCTGGCCGGTGGCGCCGACAACTCCGAGGTGCACAGGCTTCACCATGATCAGCGCCCCGTTCCTGCGTAGACGACCGCTTCAGCGTCACCATCGAGCCCGAAGGCTGTGTGCACGATCTGCAGCGCGTGGTTGAGAAGGTCGGCACGCATGACGACCGAAATGCGAATCTCGGAGGTGCTGATCATCTCCATGTTGATCGACGCGTCTTTGAGCGCCGTGAAGAGCTGCGCCGAGACGCCCGCGCTCGTGCGCATGCCGCCACCAATGACCGAGAGCTTGCCAATCTGGTCGTCGAACGCGAGCGATTCGAACCCGAGGGTCGGTTGTGCGGCACGCAGTGCGGTGAGCACCTTCTCGCCGTCGCTCTTCGGCAGCGTGAAGCTGATGTCGGTGCGGCTCGTCGCCGCGGCGGAGACGTTCTGCACAATCATGTCGATGTTCGCGCCCGTCTCGGCAACCACGGTGAAGATGTCGGCGGCCATACCCGGGGTGTCGGGCACGCCGACCACCGTGATCTTGGCCTCACTGAGGTCGCCAGCGACTCCGGTGATGATCGGCTCTTCCATGACTTCTCCCTCTTTCGGGGTGACAACCCAGGTGCCCTCGTTGGGCGAGAACGATGACCGCACGTGCAGGGTGACGCCGTGGCGTCGCGCGAACTCGACGGCGCGAATGTGCAGCACTTTGGCGCCCGCCGCCGCGAGCTCGAGCATCTCTTCGGTCGTCACGCGCTCGACCTTGCGGGCCTTCTTTACTACGCGCGGGTCAGCAGTGAAGACCCCGTCGACGTCGGTGTAGATCTCGCAGACGTCCGCTCCGAGTGCCGCCGCGAGCGCGACTGCGGTGGTGTCGCTGCCGCCTCGGCCGAGAGTGGTGATGTCGCGGCTGTCGCGGTTGAAGCCCTGGAAACCGGCCACGATTGCGATGGCACCGTCATCGAGCGCCTCGCGAACCCGCACCGGAGTGACGTCGACGATGCGGGCGGCGCCGTGGCGAGCATCCGTGATCATGCCCGCCTGGCTGCCGGTGAACGAGCGGGCATCGTGACCCATGCTCTTGATGGCCATCGCCAGCAGCGCCATCGAAATGCGCTCGCCCGTCGTGAGCAGCATGTCGAGCTCGCGCGGGTCGGGCAGAGGCGCGACCTGGTGGGCGAGGTCAATGAGGTCGTCGGTCGTGTCGCCCATGGCGCTCACGGCAACAACGACTTCGTTACCGGCCTTGCGGGTTTCGACGATGCGCTTTGCGACGCGCTTGATGCTTTCGGCGTCGGCCACCGACGAACCACCGAACTTCTGCACGATGAGGCTCACGGTAGAACTCCTGGCGGGTGGGGACGATTGTCGATGGCGGTGCGAGAGGCGCGAATGGCGCCCCTGCGGCAACGGCACGACCGCGGTGGCGAGCCTGAGCATTGATTCTACTGCGCTCAGATGCCGTGCGCGGCATGCGCGGTCTGGCCGATCGTGACGTCATCACCAGCGGCACCTCACACACGAAGTACCCAGAGAAGTCGACGATGACGTCGATAAACTCTGCTCGTGAACCCGTCCACCCGGGCGCGAGCAATCGCGCGGGGCGGTGTTGCACTGATGGTCGGCACTCTGACGGTGCTGGCAACCCCCACATCAGCCGCGGCCGCACCCATTTTCGATACCCCCACGCCGACGATTGTCGCGGCCACGCCCGAAATCTCGAGCCAGGTTTCGCAGGTGAGGGTCGCGGCAACGCGATTCCGTTCGTTCTCGCGTGACGATGTCTCCGAGATCATGATCGGCCGGAATCCCCCCAACGCCCCGCAGTCCGCGGGGGCGATTCCCGGCGTCTGGCCTAAGGGCACGGCGATCCCGTTCACGATGAGCTATCGCAATGACACACGCGTGGCGACGGTGACGGTCACACCAACAGCGACCGGAACCCCTGTGACGTTCACCAACACAGTCAGTGGCGGCCCGACGTCGACCCTTGCTGGGCCCGACGCCCTCGTCAACGTGGTGCGCTTCGACCTCGCGGTCCAAGCTGCGACCCCCACGACGCGCGCAACCATCGCCACGATCCAACTCAGCGATCTCAGCGTCAATGGCTCGACATTCGCCGAAACGATCACCCTCGAGTCGACCTCAGCGTCAGGGGCAGCCCCGCGCTTGTTTTCCAACCACCTCCTGGTCGGCTTCACTCCGAGCTCATCGGTGGAGATCTCGGGAACGATGCTGCTGACCGGTTCGTTCGTGGCGTCTCAAGAGGCCAGTCGTGTTGAGATCGTGCTGGGCTCGGACGCGCCGCCGGTGGTGACTCTCTCGTCTCCGCCCGCAGAGATCGCCCTCAACACCGACTACCCCATTACGGCATCGATCTCTGACACGCTCCTGGACTCCAACCCGGCACTGACCTACACCGTGCCGACGGGATGCTCACTCAGCGATGCCCAGAGCTCGACCGACACCGTCGACGGTCTCACGAGCTATTCGGAGACACGGCAGCTGCGGTGTACGACGCCGGGTGCACGGTCGATGTCGGTATCGGGGGCGGATGCCTACAACCCGGCTCGATCAGCGAGCACCGACGCCTTCGAGGTGCTTCCCGAACGACCCGCGGTTACGTCGATGCAGCTGGCGAGCTCTCCCGCCGCGGTGAATACCCCCGTTACTGTCACGGCCACCACGAACCCGACGGCCGTTGAGTGCGTTATTGAGTGGGATGACGGCACGACCGACAGAGTGGCCCCGGTAGCGGGTGTGTGCAGCGCGAGTCACTCGTTCGACGCAGAAGGGAGCTTCGACGTCACCGTCAGCGCGCGCGACGAACGCGGTCGCGAGTCAGAACGCAGGCAAGCAACCGTCTCGATTGTCGCCGACCCGCTGCCGACTGTTTCAGCGGGCGACGCCGCCGGATACGCCGGCGAGATCGATCGAGCGATTGCCATCACGGGAACAGCAACCGACGAAGCCGTCACCGGCGCGGTTGTCGAGGGCGTGGTTGTCGAGAGCGCCGACTCGAGGGCGACTGATGACGCGAGGCTTACGGCGGCGGCCGGAATCGCGAGCACCGCCTGGACCGTCGAAAACTCGGACGGCTCGCCTGCGCCGTGCACGATCGACGACCCGACGAGTCTGTCCACCACGGTCAGTTGCACAGAAGTGGGATCATTCACGCTCGTGCTGACAGCGGTCGACTCTGCCTCTCAAGAGAGGGTTGAGCGGGTTCCGCTTGAGATCACACTGGGCGACCTGCCCACCCTCCCCTTGCCCGAGCCTCCCAAAGTGCCCGAACTCGCCAGCACAGGTGCGGCTCACCTGGGTGCGATGGCGGTGGCAGGTGCGCTCTTGGCCGCTCTGGGCGGGCTCGTGTTTGGCGCCACGCGGCGCGGGCGGCGAGCGGAGCTGCCCAGCGAGAGCTAGCGCTCGACCGTTCGGCGCCCCTCGAAGGCGCGGCCGAGAGTGACCTCGTCGGCGTACTCGAGGTCGCCGCCGACGGGCAGACCGCTCGCGAGCCGCGAGACGCGCAGGCCGGGTTGCACGAGCAGGCGCGTGAGGTACGTCGCCGTTGCTTCGCCCTCAAGGTTGGGGTCGGTCGCAATGATGACCTCGGTCACCGTGCCGTCGTTGAGCCGCGTCAGCAATTGCGCGATGCGCAGATCGTCGGGGCCGATGCCGTCGATGGGGCTGATCGCGCCACCGAGCACGTGGTAGAGCCCCCGGAACTCGCGCGTGCGCTCGATCGCGACGACATCTTTGGCCTCTTCCACCACGCAGATCGTCGTCGGGCTGCGGCGCACGTCGCGGCAGATCGAGCACTGTGCCTCTTCCGCGACATTGCCGCAGATCTCGCAGAAGCGCACTTTCTCGCGCACATCGATGAGCAGTTGCGCCATGCGGGTGACGTCGAACGACTCGGTCTGCAAGATGTGAAACGCGATGCGCTGAGCCGACTTCGGCCCGATACCGGGCAGGCGCCCGAACTCGTCGATGAGGTCTTGGATGATTCCGTCGTACACGCTAGAACTCGTCTCGGAAAGGGTCAGGAGCATCGGCGCTCGACGGGCGATCAGGGTCGCTCGACACGGAAGCACTCGGAGTGGCCGACTGCGGAGTGACCGCGGGCTCGAGAGTCTCTTCGAGCAAGAACGTCGCACCGAGCACCTCGCGCACGACAGCCTCGCCATAGCGTTGGCGGCCTGAGCCGTCGGTCGCGTGCGGCGCCGGCGCCTTGACGGCGGGCTCGGGGGGAGCATCGGGTGCCGGCGGCACCTCAGTGTTCTGTTCAACCGTGGGCGCGGCCTCAACGGCAGGCTCATCGACCGCACCCGGAATCGGCGCGACGACCCAGTCGGTCGTGGCTGTACTCGCGCTCGATGCCGCGGGCGCGGGCTTCGCCGCCGCCGGCCGAGGCGAAGCGGCAGGCGCCGGGTCAGGCCGGGGCGAAGCGGCAGCAGCCGGGTCAGGGTCGGCGGAGGGTTCCGCCGCGGGTCGGCTGTCGGCTGACGAGGGCTCCGCCGGCGCTGGTGCAGCGTCACTGTGGGGGGCATCGACGCGCAACCGGAACTTCACGCGCGCCCCGGTCACCTGCTGAATCGCCGCTCGCACGTGCTCGCTCACACTGTCGGCCGGGGCGGTGCGGACCTTGAATGCAGCAGCGTCGGCTTCGTTGGTGAAGCTGATGGTGAGCACGTCGTCATCGAGAGCGGCGGGCGTCGAGGTGAACATGACTGTCCACGAGCTGCGCTTGACCTGCTGCACGGCGTCGAGCACGGCGGGCCAGCTGGCCTGAATCGCCTCGAGAGTCGGCGGCGCGGTGTCGACGGGGGTCGGTTCTGCGGGTTTCTCTGGCACCGACTCTGGGGCCGACGCGGCGACCGGCTTGGCGCTGGCCGGCTTGGCGGCAGCAGGCGCGCTCGCAGGCGGGGCCGCTGGCGAGGCGGTGGCCGCCGGAGTGGTCACGGCCGCGGTCGTCGGCGGCGTGCTCCGGATGCTCACGGCAGCGTCGCCGCCGAGCGCGACAAGCACGCGCGCTGTCATGAGTTCGAGGTGCAGCCGAGGTGAGGTGGCCCCGGTCATCTCGGTGAGCGCGCGATTGACGACGTCGGCCGCACGAGAGAGTTCAGCGGCGGTGAAGCCCGTGGCTTGCTCACGCATGCTCTGCAGGTCGGCGTCGGGAATGCCGTGCAGCACCGAAGCGGCACTGTCGGCCGTCGCTTGCACGACGATGAGGTCGCGCAAACGCTCGAGCAGATCGTCGACGAACCGACGCGGGTCTTGCCCCGTCTGAATGACGCGATCGACGGCCGCAAACGCTGCGCCGGCATCGCGGGCGCTGATCGCACGGACGACGTCGTCGAGCAGGGCGCCGTGCGTGTAGCCCAGCAGCGCAACAGCCCGCTCGTACGTGACGGTCGCGTCATCACTGCCGGCGATCAACTGGTCGAGCAGGGAGAGGGTGTCGCGCACCGACCCGCCGCCCGCGCGCACGACAAGCGGGAGCACGCCCGGTTCGATCGTGACCTTCTCGGTGTCGCTGAGGTGCTGAACATACTCGAGCAACTGAGCCGGAGGCACGAGCCGGAACGGATAGTGGTGCGTGCGCGACCGAATCGTGCCGATGACCTTCTCGGGCTCGGTCGTCGCGAAGATGAACTTGATGTGCTCGGGCGGCTCTTCGACGATCTTGAGCAGCGCATTGAAGCCCTGCGGAGTGACCATGTGGGCTTCGTCGAGAATGAAGATCTTGTAGCGATCGCGCGCCGGAGCGAACACGGCTCGCTCGCGCAAGTCGCGGGCGTCGTCGACACCGTTGTGGCTCGCGGCGTCGATCTCGACGACGTCAAGGGAACCGCCGCCATCGCGGCCCAACTCGATACAGCTGGGGCAGACTCCGCACGGGGTGTCGGTGGGGCCTTCTGCACAGTTGAGGCAGCGCGCCAGGATGCGTGCCGACGTTGTCTTGCCACAACCGCGGGGCCCGCTGAAGAGATACGCGTGGTTCACTCGGTCGGCGCGGAGGGCCGCGCGAAGCGGGTCGGTCACATGACTCTGCCCAATGAGTTCGGCGAACGTCTCAGGGCGATAGCGACGGTAAAGGGCGGTGACCACGTGCCCAGCGTAGTCGCGACCTCTGATGCTCGGGCCGGGCAATCGGCCGGTGCGCTCAGCCGATCAGTTCGGCGGCGGCCTGTGCGATTGCAAGCTCTTCGTTGGTGGGCACGACGAGCACGGTGACGGGGGCGTCGTCAGGCGAGATGATCCGGGGCGCGCGCGATGGGGCAGCGTTGCGCTCGGCGTCGATGCCGAGCCCGAGGTGCCCCAGCCCGTCGAGCGCACGAGCTCGCAGCGGGACAGAGTTCTCGCCGATTCCAGCCGTGAAAACCACGGCATCGAGGCCACCGAGCTGGGCGAGATACGCCCCGACGTAGTGCCGGATGCGGTGTGCCCAAACGTCGAGCGCGAGCGCAGCATCCACATCGCCCGATTCGACGGCCGCCTCGACATCGCGCATGTCGCCCGTTCCGGCGAGCCCCAGCAAGCCGCTTCGGCTGTTGAGCAGTGCATCGACCTCCGCGGTCGGGAGCCCAGCGCGCAACAGGTGCAACACAACGCCCGGGTCGATGTCGCCCGACCGCGTGCCCATCACGAGACCCGCGAGCGGAGTGAGCCCCATGGAGGTGTCGATCGAGCGACCGCCGTCGATGGCCGCGGCCGACGACCCGTTGCCGAGGTGCAGCACGATGAGCTTGAGCGACTCGAGCGGACGGCCGAGCACGCGGGCCGCGCGCCGCGCGACGAACTGGTGGCTCGTGCCATGAAAGCCGTAGCGGCGGATGCCGTGCTCGGCCGCGACGGCCCGGTCGATTGCGTAGGTCGATGCGGCAGCGGGCATGGTCTGGTGAAACGCCGTGTCGAAGACGGCAACGTGCGGCTGGTGCGGCATCGCCAGGCGGGCGGCGCGGATGCCCGCAAGGTTCGCAGGGTTATGGAGCGGCGCGAGATTGCTGATCGCCTCGATCGCCGCAACCACGTCGTCGTCGATGATCGTCGGGGCCGTGAACGCACTGCCGCCGTGAACGACGCGGTGGCCGACAGCCACGATCGACTCCGCGTCGTCGCCCAGGCGATCGAGCACGATGCGCATGCCGGCCACGTGGTCGGCAGCGTCACCGCCCGGTTGCCCGATGCGCTCGAGCAGCCCCGAGAGCACGACGTTCTCACTGGCCACATCGAGCAGCTGGTACTTGATCGAGCTTGAACCCGAGTTGACGACGAAGACGCGCACTAGACGCCAGCCTCAGCGACCGCGGTGCCCCCGATGGTCGAGATCGATGTGGTCGCAGGAGGCGGCGTTCGCTGCGCCTGAATGGCCGTGATCGCCACGGTGTTGACGATGTCGCTCACGAGGGCGCCACGGCTGAGGTCGTTGACGGGCTTGCGCAGCCCCTGCAGCACGGGCCCGATTGCCACGGCCCCCGCCGAGCGCTGCACGGCCTTGTACGTGTTGTTGCCGGTGTTGAGATCAGGAAACACGAAGACGGTCGCGTGCCCCGCGACGGGCGAGCCCGGCATCTTCGAGGCTGCGACGCTCGGCTCGGCGGCGGCGTCGTACTGCATGGGCCCGTCGACGAGAAGGTCGGGTGCCTTCTCGCGAACGAGCCGCGTCGCCTCCCGCACCTTCTCGACGTCATCACCCGCACCCGAGTCGCCGGTCGAGTACGACAGCATCGCCACGCGCGGTTCGATCGCGAACTGCGATGCCGTGCGAGCCGAGCTGATGGCGATGTCGGCCAATTGCGGCGCCGTCGGGTCGGGCACGACAGCGCAGTCGCCATAGACGAGCACACGGTCAGCCAGCGCCATGAGAAAGACACTGGAGACGATGCTCACGCCGGGGTCGGTCTTGATGATCTCGAAGCTCGGCCGAATCGTGTGCGCCGTCGTGTGCGCGGCGCCCGACACCATGCCGTCAGCGAGGCCGAGATGCACCATCATCGTGCCGAAATAGCTGACGTCGGTCACGACATCGCGAGCCGTCTCGTAGGTGACACCCTTGTGGGCGCGCAGCCGGGCATATTCCTCGGCGAAGCGGTGACGCAACTCCTCATCGAATGGGCTCAGGATGCTCGCCGCACCCACCTCCAGCCCGAGCTCCGCGGCCCGCGCGCGCACGGCTTGCTCGTCACCGAGAATCGTCAGGTCACAGACGCCGCGCTGCAGCAGTGTGCTGGCCGCGCGCAGGATGCGATCGTCGTCGCCCTCGGGCAAGACGATGCGCTTGCGGTCGCTACGCGCGCGCTCGAGCAGATCGAACTCGAACATGAGCGGGGTGACCACCTCGGGGCGCGTGACCTCGAGGCGGTTCATGAGCGCTTCGGCGTCGATGTGGCGCTCCCACAGCGCAAGCGCGGTGTCGTATTTGCGCTGGCTGTCGGCCGCGAGTCGACCGCGCGCACCCATGATCGCGAGCACGGTGTCGTAGGTGCCCGACTCCGCCCGGATGATCGGAAGGCTCGGCTCGAGGCCGTCGACGAGGCTCTGCACAGCATCCGGAGTCGCGAATCCGCCGTAGAGAATGATGGCTGCCAGGCTCGGAAACGTGTCGCTCTCGTGCGCCATCAACACGGCGAGGAGCACTTCGCTGCGATCGCCCGGAATGAGCACGACGGCGCCCTCGGTGAGGCGTGGCAACACGTTCTCCATCGACATGCCCGCGACGACGGCACCGAGCACTTCGCGCTGCAACAACGCCTCATCGCCGCGCTCGAACGTGCCCCCGCACGCCTCCATGACAGCAGCGACGGTCGGCGCGATGAGGTACGGGTCTTCGGGAATCGCCGAGACAAGAGCGTCGGGCGCGACCTCCTGCACGGCGGCGACAATCGCGTCGAGATCATCAGCGTTCGCCCGGTTGGCGATAACGCCCAACAGTTGCGCGTGCTCGTGCTCCAGCTCGGCAACGGCCACTTCGGCCACCCGGGCCATGTCAGCCGGCGATCGGGCGCCCGACTCCGCGAGCCCGCGCCCATCGGTGCCACCGGAGGTGCGGCCGCCCAGCACGAGCAGTACGGGGGCACCGAGGTTGGCGGCGATGCGCGCGTTGAACGAGAGCTCGGTGGGGCTCGAGACGTCGGTGTAGTCGCTACCGACGATCACGACGGCATCACACACGTGCGCCACCGCGTGATAGCGCTCGACGATCACGGCGAGAGCGGCCTCGGGGTCGGCGTGCACCTCGTCGTAACCGACGCCGATCGCTTCGTCGTAGGCGACGTCGACGCCGTCGTGGGCGAGCAGCAGATCAAGCACGTAGTCGCGCTCGTGCCGGGAGCGCGCGACCGGCCGGAAGACACCGACTCGTTGCCCGCGATGGCTCAACGTGTCAACGAGCCCGAGGGCCACCGTCGACTTGCCCGAGTTGCCCTCGGCGGAGGTGATGTAGATGCTGCGCGACATTGCCCCCAGCCTAGGGTGGCTGGCTTGGAGCGCCCAGGGTCGATGGTCCTGCGGATGCCCGGCGCGAGCATCCCTCGCCGCCAGCAGGCACAAAAAAGACCCCTCGCGCACCCGCCAGAGCCCGGTTACCCTTGCTGCATTTCTGCCCTGGGGGAGTTGGCCTGGATGGCGCCACGCGAGGAGCCGACATCAGTTTACCGGTAGGATTCACTGTCGTCGCCCCGCAGTTCATCGGGGGTGCCGCGCCAGGAGAATTCGCCTAGTGGCCTATGGCGCACGCTTGGAAAGCGTGTTGGGTGCAAGCCCTCGGGGGTTCGAATCCCCCATTCTCCGCCACACCATCGCTGCCCCCGTGGCCCGTCCGGTCATCTTCCTTCAGCCCGCTGGCTTCGCTCAGCGAGCGGCACGCGAAACGGTCCGATGACCGAGTTGAACAACAGGTCGCCGTTCTCCAGAAACTGCAGCATCGCGTAGGCGCCGTTCCCTTTGTTGGTGTGGCCAAAGACCACACGAGCCACTGTCGTTCCGGTCTCCCAGTCGAGGCCAGTGACCTCCCAGCCATCGTCACGACTGAAGCCGTTGACGAACACGGCACTCGCGCCTGAACTCGCCAGCGGCACCATGCTGATCGAGACGACATCGCCCCGCGCCCACGCGGAGAAGAATCTCTTCTCGCGGGTGTTCCAGTCAAACCTCTCAACACCGCGTGGTGGTTCATGCACCGCGCCGACCGTCATGACGTCGATGATGCGGTCGGGGTGGCCCTCTTCGATCAGATTGTTCACGACGAAAGCACCGGTGCCGGAGACGATGATGGTCTGCTCAGACTGCACCCACGGGCGCTCCTCCGAGATGCCAGCACGCACCTCGCGTTGGTCGGCGATGCGGGGCGAGAGAGCACCATCGACGACTCGCGCGCCGGCCGGGACGTCATCCCGCCAGAAAGCCACCAGCTTCATACGGTTGGAGCCGTCCGTGATGAGAACGAGTCGATCGTCAACTCCGAAACCCATGAGGGTCGGAGTCGAGCCCGTCCCGGTTCCTGCCTTGATCGCGGGCGGCCAGTCGCCGCCGTCATACTCCGCGCTCCAGGCGCCGTCGGCCTCATCGTCAGATAGCCGCGTGCCCGTCCACACGAGCTTCCGCATGACGCCTGGCTGGCGCGGCGTTTGCGAACCCGTCGCCACATAGATTCCGCCGTCGGGGTCGACCGCGAGCGAGTTGGTGCAGATCTGTTTGTCATCGCCGAATGACGTGAACTGACCGGCGCGCAACTGCTCGTCAATGACGGCAACACCGTTGAGCGCACCGATCACGATGTACCCGTCGTAGGTCATGTTCATGCCGACGAGACTGACGCGCGGTTCCTGCCCGAGCACGCTTGTCGCGGGAATCACCGTTGACGTGTCGAACTGGGCCTTCACCTCCAGGCCTCTCGAGAGATCGTGACGATCGACGAGACCGATCGCGGAGACCATGGTGTCCGCGTTCGCATAGACCCAGTCGCGGTGGCTGACGAGTGCGTAGACGCCCGCCGGCAACACGTCCCCCGGTGTCGGGCCGAGCACGGCTTTCAGGTGCGTTTCCGAGGCGGGCATGTCGCGATAATCGAAAGCGACGATGCGCTCCAGATCTTCGCGAGTTCGGCGGCGGGCACCGGGGAGGTCGATATCGCAGACCGCCTCCCAGCGCCCCTCGCGAGCGTCGATGAGGGCGATGCGGTCGGTCGACACTGACCAGTAGTAGCCCTCCGCCGCTGACGCGTAGGTCGCGTTGTTGACAGGCCCTCCCCACACCGGCTCGAGGGCGTCGAGGTCAACGTCGCGCCTGCCGAGCGGAATGTCGAACGGGATGCTGTTCTGCTTCGCCGGGTTGACGTGCGTCACGCCATAGATGGCGGACGACAGGTATGGGTTCCTGTCGGGTGTTCCGGCCGTCGATGGCTTTAACTCTGACGACACAATCGGTCTCCCCCCGGGATGAGGCCTTGGCACGCGTCACACTAGCGGCGAAAACACCACCGCTGTCCACGAAAAGTCGTCTATTGCGTGACCGTCAGCGAAACGGGTGGTGCGCAGGCGTGGGAGACATGTATCGTTTGTCGATAGATAAACGTCGACAGTCGATAGGAAGCCCATGAATCGCGTCACCATCGTCTCGCTCAAATCGCTCATCGCCGTTCTGCTCGGCCTCTTGCTGCTGTGCCAGGTCGTCGTCGTGCCACTCATCGCCGCGAGCATGGCCGAGCGACTCCCGCCGCTCGCGTACTTGCAGTGGCCAGGGGTCATCGCGGCGACCATCTTCGTGCTGTGCCTCCAGGCGGCGCTCGTCTGCGTCTGGCGGCTCTTGACGCTCGCCCGCGAGGGCATCATCTTCAACGCGCGCGCATTCCGGTATGTCGACGTCATTCTCATCGCGATCGTGGTCGCCACACTCGTTGTGCTGGCCTCGCTCGTCATCATTACCGCGACCGGGGCATCGTCACCCTCGATCGGCCTGCTCGGCGTGCTCGGCGTCGTCGTGGGAAGCATGCTCGCCCTGCTCGTCGTGGTGCTGCGCGGCCTGTTGACCAAGGCCGCGCAACTCGAGAGTGATCTGGCTGAGGTGGTCTGATGCCCATCATCATCAACATCGACGTGCAACTGGCCAAGAAGAAGATGTCGGTCGGCGACTTTGCCGCCGCGATCGACATCACGCCCGCCAACGTCGCCGTGCTCAAGAACGGCCGCGCCAAGGCGGTGCGCTTCTCGACGCTTGATGCCATCTGTCGCGTGCTCGAGTGCCAACCCGGCGACATCCTGGTGTGGGTTCCCGAGGACGAATCATGAGCACTCACTGGAGCTCGACAACCATCGCCCGACTCCGCGACGCAACGCGATGCCCCGACTGCACGCGACCTCTCAACGCGGGAGTCTGCGGGTACTGCCAGGCCGACTTGCGCGGAGCATCCGGAGCGGCGGTGTGGCAAGCAGCGTCGTCCGCGGCGACCGCGCTGTCCGCCCTGCAGGCCGAGGTGGCGCGCCTGCCACGACGCGTCGCCTCGCCACAACCGGCTCCCGCCGCCCCGAGCCCGGCCATCGCCTCGGTCGACGGCGCGGCCACAATAGCGCCGGTCGCCCGCGCGAGCACGACGCTGCAGTCGGTGCTCGCCGTTGCGGGCGCTGGGCTCATGGCGGTGGCTGCGCTCGTATTCGCCTTTCTCAACCCCGACCTCACTGACCCAACCGCGCGTGGGCTCCTGTTGGCGATCGCCGCCGTACTCTTTGCGGCATCGGCACCCCTGCTCATGCGCTGGTCGCTCCGTGTGTCGGCCGAGTGCCTCGCCGCGCTCGGCATGATCTTCGGCGCACTCGCCACGATCGTGTTGACCCCGCAGCTGGCCGCCAGCATCGACCCTCTCGGCGCAGCGACCATGGCAAGCCTCCTCGGCGGCGCCGTGCTGCTCTCAGCGGGTGTCGCCACGCGCATTCGCGGGTGGATGCTCGCCGGCAGCCTGGCCCTCACCACCATGCCTCTGCTCGCGGCCCTGGCGCTCGGCGCCGACACGGTCGCGCTGTGGGGGCCGCTCGGCTCAGCCGCTGCCGCCCTCGTTCTGCTTCACGGCGCTACCCGGCTCGAGGCGCGCCGGTCGCTCAGCCTCAGGCTCGACCGTGCTGCGCTCGTCTCCACTCAAGTGCTCGCGTTCGTCGCCCTGGCGGGCATCGCGGTCACCGGCCCCCTGTGGTCGTCCGAGCACTGGCTCGCGATGGCCGCGGCGGTTCTCGGCGCGGGCGCGATTGCCGCGCGCAGTGCGCGGTTCGCCGTACGGGGGCTGTGGAGTTTCGGCGCAGGCGCAAGCATGCCCGCCGCGCTGGCACTTGCCGCAGCCGCGCTCGAGCTGCGCGCCGAGTTCTCGACCACGGGCTCCCCCGTGCTCGTTTCGGCGGCAGCAGCTATTGGCCTCGTACTCGTTGGCTTGACGGCGTCATCGAAGCGCCGCACGCATCGACCCTCGGTGTTTGCCGGAGCCGTCACCGTCGTCGCGGTCATCGCGGCTCCGCTGGCCGCTGGCGCAGCCCTGGGCGCAGCCGGTGCTCTGTTTGGGTTCGACCGAATTGACGCGGAGCTCCTGCAGGGCGATTGGGGTGTCTCGGTCATCGCGAGCCTCGTCATCATGAGCGCGGGCTTCGCCGTTCTGGGCCGTATCGTCGCGGTGCGCGCGGGTCGACCGCTTCAGGCAACGGCCGCGCTGCAGGAGACCGCGCTGTGGCTGATCGGGCTCGCAGGCCTCGGGGCGATGGGCTTGGCGGTTGTCGCACCCGAAACGCGCGCGATGGTGGGCATTGTCGTGGTCGCGGCGACAGCGAGCATCCTGACCGCCATTCCGGCCGTGCGTTCTGCCCGCATCGCCGCACGGGCTCCGATCGTGATCGCCGTGCACGGGGGCCTGCTCATCGCCGTCTCGCTCTCGTGGCAATCGGTCGAGACCGCCGTGCTCATCGCCCCAGCCGCCCTCGTCGCTCTCGCGGCAGTGGCGCGCACGGCCGCTGCGATTCTGCGCCCCGCGCACCTCGCGCTCGGCTACGGCTATGCACTCGTGATCGTGGCGGCAGCGCTCTCGGTGATCGACGTGACGGGCGCCGCCCAGCTCAGCCTGACGGCGACCGCGGGGCTACTCGGCGCGATCGCGGCGACATTCATCAGACGCATCAGCGCCGCGCACTGGATCACCGTTCTCGTCGTGGCCACGGTGCCGTTCATGATGGCGGTAGCGCTCGTGATCACCGAGCGCAGCGGCTGGGTCGCTCTCTCGACCGCCACGATGGTCGTGCTCGCCGTGAGCGTATTGGTCACGCGCCGACCCGGGCTGAGCGGCGTCGTGCGCGTGCTTGCCGGGGCCATCATCGTGCCCTCTCTTGCGGTCGTGCTCGTCAACCTGGGGGCGCAACTGCTCGTCACGAGTGGGTCTCCGATCGTGCTGCCCGCGATCGCGGTGGTGTGCGCACTCGCACTTCCGATTGCGCCACGCATGGCCACGGCGCTGCAGGCACACGGAATGCCGGCCGCCCACGCTCGCGCTGTCGTGAACGCGGTTGAGGTCAGCACGCTCGTGACGGCAACCATCGCGGTTGTCCTGGCGTTCGTGCGCGAAGCTGCGGGGCCGCTCACGGCGCTCATCGTGCTGCTCGTGCTCTCCGCCGGAAGCGCGGTGACAGCCGCGACGGCGACGCTCGACCGCCGCGAGACCTATTGGTGGCTCACGGGCGCGACCGCCACGGGAGCGCTCTGGTGCCTGTGGTTCGAGCTCGGCGTGACATCACCCGAGGCGCACGTGCTGCCCCCGACCCTCGGCGCAGCGCTCGTCGCCGCGGTGCTGACCTCTCGCGGTCGCCCCAACCCGCGCCTCTATGGGGCCGGTCTGCTCGTCGCGATCGTGCCCCTCGTCGGTCTCGTCGCCATGGGCGCCGACGACTCACCGGCGCGGGCCATCGGCCTCGTGACCGCGAGCGTTGCCCTCACGGCACTCGGCGCGGTGTTCGGCGCCGGCGCAGGCCCGAGCACCAGCACGAGCGCGAGCACGAGCGCGAGCACGGGGTCAGGCGCCGGCACACCATCGCGCCCCCTCGCGAGCCTCGCCGGTGCAACCTATGGTGCGGCGATCGCTGCCGCGAGTGCGGCCTTCGCGCAGGCGGCGCGCTACGGGCTCGGGCTCGACGATGCGCCCGTGCCGTCGACCGTCGAGTTCGTCGTCATCGTGGCACTCGCGGGAGCCGTGCCCGCAGCGATCGCCGGCGTCCTGCTGACGCGATCACGCCGCAAGGGTCGTCGCTGGGCACTCGTGCCCGCCATTGTCGGCGCTTCGGCCGCAGCCTGGACGGCAATCGAGCCCACCGAGCCGAGCGTGCAAGCGCTCTACGTGTTGATGTTGGTGCTCCTCGCTCTGATGGTCATCGCGACCGTGCGCGAGCGCCACGTCGACACCTACCTCCCTCGCGCCTGGGTGCTTTTCGCTCTGGCGCTCGCGACAGCGATCGTCGCGTGGAGTCCGCGCGAGTTTCTCCGGGTCGAAGCGTTCTCCCTCCCGCTCGGCCTCATGCTCGTCGTCGCCGGAGCGCTCGCCATGCGGCACACGCGCGCTGAGCATCCCGCGCCGTTGCATCACTGGCCGATGGGGCGCGCCGGCTCGTGGCCGCTACTCGCGCCGGGCATCATCGTGCTCGTGCTCGCGTCGATGCTTGCGACCGCGACCGACCCGCAGACCTGGCGCGCTGTGCTCGTCATGGGCATCGCGCTGGTGGCAATTCTGGTCGGCGTGCGCTGGCGGTTGGCGGCACCCTTCGTGCTCGGCATGATCGTGTTGCCGATCGAAAACGTGTTGGCCTTCTCGGTGCAGATCGGGCGTGGCATCGAGGCGATGCCCTGGTGGATCACTCTTGCCGTGGTGGGAGTCGTGCTCCTCGTCATCGCCGTCGGTTCTGAGCGCCGAAGCGGTGACGGTGCGACCCCCACCGCGCGATTGCGCGACCTGAAGTGACGCACAACGTCGACGCGGAGACCGGCTCTCGCGCGCGGCGCTCGCGTAGTGCAAGATGGCGGCAGTAGCGCGCGCATCAGTGAGCGCCCAAGCGGGAGGTTCGCCACCATGTCAGCAGGTTCCGCCGTAGAGACCCGAGCGTCATGGTTGCCGCTCTTCGTCGTCATGCTCGCGCAGGTGCAGTTGGCGTTCAACGCGTGGAACGTGTCGATCACCGGCATCACGGAAGACCTCGGCATCTCACCCACCACCGTGGGTCTCGCGAACACCGCGAGCACGTTCGCCGTCTCGGCGTTCTTGCTCTTGGGTGCGAAGATCACCGCGAAGATCGGCCCCGTGCTCGCCTTCCGCATCGGTGTCATCATTCCGGCGCTCGCGGCCCTACTGATCGCGACCGCTCAAGACGGCTCGGTGCTGTTCGTCGCCCAGTCGATCACGGGTGCCTCAAACGCCATCACGCTTCCGGCGCTGACGATCATCATCGCGGCGAGCTTCCAGGGCAAGCAGCAGGCGTCGGCGATTGGGTACTTTGCCGCGAGCATCCCGCTCGCTCAGGTCGTCTCACTCCTCATCGCGGGCCAATTCGCCTCGACCATCGGGTGGCGCTGGTCGTTCGTGCTCGTCGCCTCAATCGGTCTGCTGAACTTCGCGCTGAGCTTCTTGCTCAAGCCGGTTCCGGCGCAGAAGAACCTCATCGTCGACTGGACCGGTGGCGTGCTCGCCGCGACCTCGATCATCTTGATCAGCTTCGGCATGAGCGTCATGAACGACTGGGGTCTGCTGACGGCGACCTCGAACGCCCCCATCTCGATCGGTGGCTTCTCGATCGTTCCGTTCTTGTTCATCGCGGCTGTGATCTTCGCGCAGCTCTTCTTGAGCCGCACCCGCAAGCGCATGGCAGAACAGAAGGTTCCGCTCGTCAACCTCGACATCGTGCGCGAGCCGAGCGAGCGCGCGACCGTCACGGTCATGGGCCTCATGCTCTTCGTCGGAACCGCCGTGAGCTTCTTGATGCCGCTCTACATGCAGGTGGTGCAGGGCTTCGTGGGCATCCAAGTGTCGTTCGCGGTCATTCCGTACACAATCTCGATCTTCATCGCGAACACGCTTGTCGCGAGGCTGTACGGCAGATTCGCGCCACGAACGATCGCGAGTGTGAGTATGGCGGTGGTCACGCTTGCACTCGTGTGGTTGTCGTTCACGATCGCGAATGACTGGGGCCAAGCATCCGTCGTCATCGGACTCGTTGTGCTCGGCCTCGCTCAGGGATGCGTGGTCGCGCTCGTCTTCAACTCGCTGCTCACCTCCGCGCCGAAAGAGAACGCAGGCGACGTCGGCGCGATTCGCGGGTTGACGCACAACCTGTCGGGCAGCGCGGGCATCGCGGTGGCCTCGGCGTTCGCGGTCGGCCTGCTGACCTCGAGTGCCTACGCCGCGGCGAACGACTCGGAGGTGTTCACCCCCGAGATCGTGGAACAGATCAACTTCGACAACGTGAACTTCTTCACGAACGCCCAGCTCGAGCAGGTTCTCACCGAGCGCACTGACGCGACCGAGGAAGAGATCGACTACGCGGTCGAGCAGTTCACGCAGTCGCGACTCGATGCACTGCGCACGACGATGCTCGTGCTCGGCGGTCTCGCGGCACTCGCCGTCATTCCGGCTCGCCGCATGCCCGGGTTCCAGAAGGAAGACCTGTACGTGGGCTACCCGAAAGACCAAGAGAAGAAGGACTAGCGCACTCTCAGCGCACAGAAGGGGCTCGGCGGATACTCTCCGCAGAGCCCCTTCGTGTTTCGCACTGTTTCCGACACGTCATGCGCCATGAGGCGTGTGAGGTGTCGGAAACAGTGCGGAGTGTCTGGGTCGTGCCGCCTTACGCGAAGCGCTTCTCGATCGCGGTGAGGAGCGTGCGCACCGAGACGCCCGTGGCTCCGACGTCGAGGAAGCCGTAGGCGGGGCCTTCGTTGACGGCTGCGCCGGCGATGTCGAGGTGTGCCCACGGAATCGGGTTGCCGTCGGCACCCTTGCCGATGAACTCCTTCAAGAAGATGCCGGCCACGAGCATGCCGCCATCGCGATTGCCCGGCTTGAGGTTGGTCATGTCGGCGAAGCGCGAGTCGAGCTGCGAGCGCAACTCGGCCGGCAGCGGCATGTGCCAGTGCGGCTCACCCGTGTGCTCGCCCGCCGCGACGATCTCGCCGACGAGGGCGGTGTCGCCCATGACGCCGACGGTGCGGCGGCCGAGAGACACGATTGCCGCGCCCGTGAGGGTCGCGACGTCGATGATCGCGTCGGGGTTCTCTTCGCTCGCGAGCACGAGGCCGTCGGCCATCACCAGCCGGCCTTCAGCGTCGGTGTTCATGACCTCGACGGTCGTGCCGCCGCGCATCGTGAGAATGTCGTTCACGCGAATGGCGGTCGACGAGATGAGGTTCTCGGCCATGCAGAGGTAGGCGGTGAGGCGCACCGGAAGCCCGAGCCGGGCGGCGCTCAACAGCACGCCCAGAAGCACCGCTGCGCCACCCATGTCGTTCTGCATGCCGTTCATGGCGTCGGCGGGCTTCACCGAGATGCCACCGGTGTCGTACGTGATGCCCTTGCCGACGAGGCCGACGTGCTTCTCTGCGCCCGCGGGAGAGTAGGAGACCTTCACGAGTCGAGGCTGGCGTGACGACCCTTGGCCGATGCCGATGATTCCGCCACAGCCTTCGGCCGCGAGCTTCTTCTCGTCCCAGACCTCGACCGTGACGGGTGCACCCTTTGCCGCCTCGATCGCCGCGTCAGCGAACGACTGGGGGTAGAGGTCGCCGCCCGAACGGTTGGTCAGGTCACGCACGAGCGCGACGTGGTCGGCGACGATGCGCACGCGCTCGATCGCCTCCGCCGACACCGGCGCGGTGGTGCAGACCGTTACCGACTGCACGGGAGCCTTGACCTTCGACGCGGTCTTCACGCGGTAGTTGGTAAACGCGTAGGCCGCGATGCTCGCGCCTTCGATCATCGCGTGCACGTGTGCTTCGTCATCGAGGCCGAACGCGAGCGCGATCGACGTGTTTCCCGTGAGCTGGCGCACGGCCGAGCCCGCGGCCTGCCGCACGGTCGTCGCCGAGAGCTCTGCGCCGATGCCGACGAGGGCGACTGATGCGCGCGATCCGTCGAGCGTCGGAATGCGCACGAGTTCGTCGGCCTTGCCCGTCGCACCGATCGCCGAAAGGTGGCCGGCAAGGTGCGCGAGAGCGGAGTGCGCAACGAGTTCGGGGCCGTCGGCCCCCGCGCGCACGCCGACGACAACAACGTCGACGTCGAGTGAGGCAGGCGCCTCGGCTGAGGTGGTCACCGACAGGCTGGTCATGGCTGTTCCGTTTCTCGTGAAGATGTTGAGTGAGGTGTCGCGCTTAGGCTATTCCCCGACGGCCGCGAACGGTATGGTGACCACGATTCTCCCGCTCTTCCGGGCAGAAGTCTGAAAGGAATAGCCATGACGGTCGACCCCCCTCCCGCAGAGTCTCCGGGTCGGCCAGGAGTTCGCGCTGGGCTCCTGCGAACGGGCCCGTTCGCGATCGGATTCATCGGCACGCTCGGGGTTCTGTTGGCCCTCGTGCTCGGCGCGGCTGTCTCGCAACTCGCCTACACGATCACCTTGATCTTCTTGGCCACGTTCATCAGTCTTGGCCTTTACCCGGTCGTCACACGACTCGAGCGCCGCGGCATGCCGAAGGCGGTGGCAATCGGGCTCGTTCTTGCCGCGTTCTTGGGCGTCGTCGTGATCCTTCTCGTACTGATCATTCCGATCGTGATCGACCAGGCCACCGAGCTCGCCCGCACGCTGCCCGAGAACATCAGCGACCTCGAGAATCAAGTCTGGTTCATCGATCTCGACGAGCAGTTCAACGGCTACCCCCTCATCCTGCTCGAATGGCTCCGCCTCACCTCGTCTGACCCAACCTTGTGGATCACGGTGGGCGGCGGCGTTCTTCGCATCGGTGCCGACATCATCAACGGCACGTTCGGGTTCCTGCTCGTGGTGGTCATCACGATCTACTTCGTCGCTTCGCTCGACTCGATGAAGCAAGCGCTCTACGACCTCGTGCCGGGAACGAAGCGCGCCGGCTTCGCCGAAATCTCAGAAGAGATCTTCGACTCGATCGGCAAGTACCTGGGCGGTCAGGTCGTCATTGCCGCCGCGAACGCAACATTCTCGTTCATTCTCTTGACGATCATGGGCGTTCCCTACGCCCCGATCCTGGCCTTCATCGCTCTGTTCGTCACCTTGATTCCCGTTGTTGGCCCGGTGATCAGCACGACCCTCATGGTGTTCGTGTCGCTCTTCCAGTCACCAACGACGGCGCTCGTCGTGGCGATCGTGATGATCGTCTACATGCAGCTCGAGGCCTATGTCATTTCGCCCCGCATCATCGGCAACGCCATCAAGATTCCGGCCTCGCTCGTGTTGATCGGCGCCGTGGTCGGTGCGACTCTGCTGGGGCTGCTCGGCGCGCTCGTCGCGTCGCCCGTCGTCGCCTCGATCTTGCTGATTCTCAAGAAGGTCGTCGTCCCCCGGCAGCGTGCCCGATGATGCTCGAGCGGGCTGACCTGATTGCGGCCATCGCGGTCGCCGTGCACGTCGTGCTCGGCACCATCGCGATCATCCTCATCTCGGCACGTCGCCGTCCGTCAACGGCAATCGCGTGGATGCTCACGATCATCTTCATCCCGTACGTCGGCGCGATCGCCTTCTTCCTGGTCGGCCTGAGCCGCCTGCCAAAGCGTCGGCGCGAGAAGCAACGCGAAGTCAGCGCGGCAATTCTCGAACGCACCGAAGGGCTCGACCGCGTGAGCCACCGCGACGAATGGCCCGAGTGGTTGATCTCGTCGGTGCGACTCAACGAGAACCTCGGCGCTCTGCCGATGGTCGGCGGCAATCGCGCCGAGCTCATCGACGACTACGAGGGTGCGTTCGCGGCAATGATCGCCGACATCGACACGGCGACACGCTACGTGCACGTTGAGTTCTTCATTCTCACGCTCGATGCAACGACCGAGCCCTTCTTCGCCGCCCTCGAGCGGGCAACCGCGCGGGGAGTCACGGTGCGCGTTTTGAGCGACCACCTCATGAGCATCCTGTACCCCCCGCGCAAAGAGACGCTCAAGCGCCTCGCCGATATGGGAGCCGAATGGCACGGGATGCTCCCGCTGCGCCCGCTGCGTGGCCAGTGGCAGCGCCCCGACCTGCGCAACCACCGCAAGCTCGTGGTCGTCGATGGCCGGGTCGGGCACACGGGGTCGCAGAACGTGATTCAGTCGAGCTACGGCAAGAAGAAGTCGATCGCCCGTGGCTTGCACTGGAAAGAGGTGATGGTGCGCCTCGAGGGGCCCATCGTTCGAGAGCTCGATGCCGTCTTCATCACCGACTGGTACAGCGAGACCGACGAGCTCTTGCCGCTCGACACCTCACCCGTCGTGCTGGGCGACGACCCCGCCCTGCTCGACGCGCAGATTCTGCCGAGCGGGCCGAGCTTCGAGAACGACAACAACCTGAAGCTCTACACGACCCTGATTCACAAGGCGGAGCACCAGGTCAGCATCACGAGCCCCTACTTTGTGCCCGACGAGGCGATTCAGCTCGCGATCATGACGGCCGCATCGCGCGGCTTGCTGGTCGAGTTGTATGTGAGCGAGATCGGTGACCAGTTCTTGGTCTATCACGCTCAGCGGTCGTACTACGAAGCGCTGTTGCGCGCGGGGGTGCGTATCTATCTCTACGAAGCGCCGACCGTGCTGCACGCGAAGCACTTCACGATCGACAACGATGTGGCGATCGTCGGCTCGAGCAACATGGACATTCGCTCGTTCAGCCTCAACATGGAGGTCTCGGTCATGGTGCACGGCGCTGAGTTCGTGCAACGCCTGCGAGCGATTGAAGCGTCGTACCGCGCCCACAGCAGAGAGTTGCATCTCGACGAATGGGTCAAGCGACCGCGAGGCGAGCAAGTTCGTGACAGTCTCGCTCGCCTCACGTCGTCACTGCAGTAGAACGAGCGCCTAGGCGAGCGCCTTCTTCTTGATGGCGTCGAACTCGGCCTGCGAGATCGTGCCGTCGGCGAGCAAGCCCTTCGCCTTGGCGATTTCGTCAGCGGCGCTCGTGCCCGCGACCTCACGAATGTAGGCGTTGGCGGCGTCTTGCGAGCGCTGCGCCGAGGCCTGGCTGCGCGACGCCATGCCGCCACCGCGCGCAATGAGATACACGAAGAGCGTCACGAATGGCACGAACCAGATGAACAGCAACCAGACGGCCTTGGCGAACCCACCGAGAGTGGTGTCGCGGAACAAGTCGACCACCACGCTGAACAGCGTGATGAAGTACGCGATGAACGCGAACGAGATGAAGAAGAGAAGCACGAGATCCCAGATGTTGCTGAAGAATCCGTCCATGGTGGTGGTCCTTTCTGACAGCGAGTGCAGAGAGAGACCCTCCCCGCTCTGCTCACTCTAGGGAGAATGCGCCAACTCGGTTAGTGTCTGACCGTGAGTGATATCGCCATAACCATGCTGATTCTGGCAATCGTCGTTCTGGCCTTCGTCACCAATCGAATCCCGGTCGGCCTCATCGCTGTGGGTGCGTCGCTCGCGCTCTATGCCACGGGCATTCTCGACCTCGGTCAAACCTTCGCCGGTTTCGGTGACCCGGCAGTGATTCTCATCGCGAGTCTCTTCGTCGTGGCCGAAGGGCTCGACTCGTCGGGGCTCACGGCCTGGACAGGGCAGCGACTGATCGCGAGCGGAGGCGGAAGCGCACGCACCTTGACCGTCATCATCATGGTGGTCGTCGCGGTGCTCTCTGCACTCATCAGCGTGAACGGCGCCGTCGCGGCGCTCTTGCCCGTGGTCGTCGTGATCGCGACCAAGATGTCGATCGCCTCGGCCCGCCTGCTGCTGCCCCTCGCCTTTGGCGCCCACGCGGGGTCACTGCTGACCCTGACCGGTTCGCCCGTCAACGTGATCATGTCGGAGCTCGCGGAAGAAGAGACGGGCCGCGCGTTCGGTTTCTTCGAGTTCGGTCTCGTGGGCATCCCGATTCTGGCTGGCACGATCCTTGTCACCGTGCTCTTCGGCAACCGACTCATTCCGGCCCGCACACCCTCGACGCTGTCCACCGACCTCGGCGACCACGCCCGCACCCTCTTGGCGCAATTCGGCGGTGCACAGCCGTTCGGCCGCGTGCGCGTGCTCACCGGATCACCCTTGATCGGCAAGACGGAAGCCGAAATCGTCTTCGTGGCACCCACACCGGTGTCGCTCATCGCGATCCAGTCGCCGTCGCAGCGCGGGGCTCGCGACGCCGCTGCCCCGATCCGGGCGGGCGACGTGCTCATTTTGCAAGGCACCCCGACCGCGATCCGCTCGGTGAGCGATGACTCAAAGCTCGAAGGGATTGGCACGAGCACGGTTGCCGCCAACTGGTCGAGCCTCGACGCCGACTACGGCGTCGCCGAGATCGTGATCCCACCCCGCTCCCGCGCGATCGGTGACCCGGTCTGGCCGGGAATGGTCACCGAAAGCGGCGACCTCATCATTGTCGCCATCCAACGCGGCGGCGAAACGCTCGACGATCAGACCGACCTCCGGCTGGAGGCTGGTGACATTTTGCTCGTGCAGGGCCGCTGGGAAGCTCTCGACGCGAACCTGCGTGACCCCAGCGTGCTGGTCGTCGATGCCCCCGACCAGATTCGTCGGCAGGCCGCCCCGATCGGACGCCGCGCCTACGTGGCCCTCATCGTGCTCGTCCTGATGGTGATCGCGCTGGCTACGGGCGTCATGCCTCCCGCGGTCGCCGGACTCCTCGCGGCCGGCGCCATGGTGCTCACGCGCGTCGTCTCGATTGAGAAAGCGCACCGGTCGATTCAGTGGACCACCGTGCTGCTCGTCGGTGGCATGATTCCCGTCTCGACGGCAATCACGCAGACGGGTGCCGCTGACCTGATTGCGACCAGCATCGTCGACCTCGTCGGTTCCCTCGGGCCGCAGATCGTGCTGACCGCACTGCTCGTGGTGACCTTGATCTTCGGCCAACTCATCAGCAACACGGCGACCGCACTCATGGTCGCGCCGATCGCCATCTCGGTCGCGTATGAGATGGGGGTCTCGCCGCTGCCGTTCTTGCTCGGGGTCGCGGTCGTGTCGTCGGCGGCGTTGCTGACTCCGGTCGCCACACCGGGCAACCTGATGATCATGGAACCCGCGGGCCTTCGGTTCGGTGACTACTGGAAGTTCGGGCTGCCGATCATGGGGGTCTACCTCGCCGTTGCCGTCCTCCTGGTTCCCGTTCTCTTTCCGTTCTAGACCGCTACCGGCCCTGCGCGAGCGCGGCGGCGGCAGCCGCGCGACCCGTACGCACGGCACCCTCCATGTAGCCGCACACCCACTGATCGCTCCCGGCCACATAGAACGGTGGCTCGTGCGTGCCGTGAAGAGGGCCGACCCCCATGACATCGCCCGGCCGCCAGCTCGTGATGTACCCGAGCGTGAACGGGTCGGTCGCCCAGCGCCGCACGGCCAACTGCTCGACCTCCCGCGCTTGTGGCCCAAAAGCGGCGACAAGTTCGTCGAGAAGCTCACGGTGGAGGTGCGCCGGTGAGGTGGCCAGGAACGCACTCTGCCGCTCCGGGGGGACGAGAGCCGAGAGAATCCCGTCGCGCTGAACCCAGGTGCCGCCCATCATGCCGACCTCGGCATAGGAGGTTCCGTTGAGGCCGTCGGCTGCCCAGAACGAGTCACTGTAGGCAGCCGTCACCTTCGAGGTGAGGGCGTGGCGCTGGCGGTCGAGGGAGGTGCGGCGAGCATCCGACAACCCATCGATACGGATGCGGCGCAAGGGCCCCGCGGGAATTGTCGAGATGATCGCGCCGGCCGTGTACTGCTCGCCCGTGGCGAGCGTCACGGTGCAGCCGGCCGACGAGAGCGCCACGCGCTCAACGACGGCGCCGAGCATGATGCGGGAGCCGAGCTCGGCGGCCATGCGAAGCG